>JASHPA010000114.1 GCA_030038365.1 Nitrososphaerales archaeon | reverse complement strand
GGGCGGCCGCCTCTATCCTCTCCTTCATCGCGGCGGCGTTCCGCGCCACGTCGGGGTCGCTCTCTGTGTCCAGCGCCTTTATCGCGCCGCGCTGGATGAACTCCGGCACGCAGGTGAGCAGGAGAGCCTGGATGGCGATCATCTTCGAGACGTTCTCCTCCGTGGATATGGTGTATCCGACCCTGAAGCCGGTCATCGCCCATGTCTTTGAGAACGATGCCGTGAGTATGAACTTCTTCGCGTACGACTCCAGTATCGTCGGGCATGGCTTGTAGGAGTAGTCGGTGTAGATCTCGTCACTGATGACGGTGAGGTCGTGCTCGTTGGCCACGTCGACGATCTTGTTGAATGTCTCAGGGGAGACCATGGCCCCCGTCGGGTTGGCCGGGTAGCTCAGCACGATGGCCTTCGTGTTGGGCCTTATCGCGTCGTGGATGGCATCCACCGATGGCTGCCAGCGGTCCTCAAGCGTCGTGTGGATGGTGATGGCCCGCGCTCCTATGTACTGGAGGACCTCCTTGTAGGCAGGCCAGTTGGGCTCGATCACGACGGCGCCCTCTCCCTCTTTCACGGTGGTCGAGAGTGCCATGTAGACGCCGAACCTTCCTCCCGGGTTGATCATTACCTGCGAATCCTTCACCGGATAATGGTGCTTCCGGTCTACGTAGCGCCTGACCGCCTCGACTAACGGCGGGATGCCCCTTGTCGCCGTGTAATGGGTCTTGAAGGCATACAGTGCCTCGGAGGTGGCGTCAAGGACAACCTTGGGCGGGTGGAAGTCTGGTTCGCCTACGTCGAGCCTGAGCACCTGCTTTCCGTCAGCCTCAAGCTGGCGGGCTTTGTTCGCCATCGTCATCGGAGTGACGAGCGGCTTGGCCGCCTGGAAAGGCTGCGCCCGCTTTCCGTCCGCCAGAAGCACGTTGAGTATCTTGAGCGCGGTCTGTTTGTCGACCCCCTTCTCCTCGCTTTCGCGCAGCACGAGCTTGACGAGCGAGTCCTCGACCCTCAGGTCCTCGAGCGGGAGCGCGTCCCTCACCTTGACCGCCCCTACCTTCCTTGCGAGGTCGTTCCTCGCGGCGACGAGGTCGACCATCTCCCTAGTCTTTTCAGCTATCGCTATCCTTAGGTTCTCGAGTTCCTTCTCGGAGCTCATGTCACTCCACCCGTCCAAGTACGGGCGTGATAAAGCCGCCCCTGATTGCGTGGTCTGCGAGCACCAGCGCTGTCACGCTCTCCACTACCGGAACGGCCCTCGGGACTACGGTCGGGTCGTGCCTACCTGGCACCACGAGGTCGACCTGCTCCTTCTTCGCTGTGTCGTAGGTCTTCTGCTTCGCTGCGATCGACGCGGCGGGCTTGAACGCTATCCTGTACACGAGCGGCATCCCGCTCGATAACCCCCCGAGGATCCCGCCGGCGTTGTTCGTCTCTGAGATGAGCTTACCGTCCTTCATCGAGAATAGGTCGTTGTTCTGCGTCCCATTCCTTCTCGTCGAGTCGAAGCCGGAGCCGAACTCGACACCCTTGACCGCCGGGATGGACAGCGCCATGCGCGCCAGGTCCGAGTCGAGCGACCCGAAGACGGGCTCCCCGAACCCGGGAGGCACGTTCAGTGCGACACACTCCACTATCCCTCCTAGGCTGTCTCCCTTTCCCCTCATCTCTATCACCTTCTTCTTCATCTCCTCCGCGACGACCGGGTCGGGCGACCTCACCTCGTTGGAGTACCTGTTCTTCCTCGCGTCGTCCAGGCTGAAGCCTGCCGACCTCAGCCCTCCCAGCTCTGAGGTGTATGCGATTATCTCGACGCCAAGGACCTGCTTCAGCAGCTTCTTCGCTACCGCACCGCCCATGACGAACGTTGCGGTGATGCGCCCCGAGAAACGTCCTCCTCCCCTGTAATCGTTGAAGCCACCGTACTTCGCCTTGGCCGTCGCGTCGGCGTGTCCGGGCCTGGGCGTGTTCACTAGTCCTTCATAGGCGCTCGAGTTCTGATCCTGGTTGCGGATGAGCATCATTATCGGCGCTCCGGTGGTGCGACCCCTGAATGTCCCGCTCATTATCTCGACGATGTCCCCCTCCTTCCTCTGGGTCGTGACGATAGACTGTCCAGGCTTCCTGAGGTCGAGGTCCTTCTGGATGTCCTCCTCGGAGAGCTCCAGTCCAGCGGGGCAGCCGTCGACGACAGCGCCGACGCACTTGCCGTGGCTCTCTCCGAAGCTCACCAGGACGAACCTCTCGCCGACTATGTTCCCGGTCATTCACTCTTCACTCTGGCTCCGAGCCTCTCGATGTCCTCGAGGAAGGTCGGATATGAGACGTCGAGGCTCTCGGCGCCGACCACCGGTATCCCGCCGGGTACCAGCATCGACGCGAGCGAGAAGGCCATGAACATCCTGTGATCGTCGTGAGCGTCCAGGGGGGCCCGTCTCATCTCCCCGCCGGGGAAGATCTTCATGCCATCGGGTCGCTCCTCAACCTTCACGCCGAGCTTCGAAAGCTCCTTCGCCAGAATCGCTATCCTGTCTGTCTCCTTGAACCTCGCGTGAGCGGTCCCCACCACCTCTACCGGCGAGTCGCTCCTTAGCGCGAGGGCGGCGACCACCGGGAGGAGGTCTGGCGTGTCGCCCAGGTTGAACGTGCCTCCCCTGAGCT
>JASHPA010000113.1 GCA_030038365.1 Nitrososphaerales archaeon | reverse complement strand
CTCCGCAGTACTCGAAGTACGCCTCATCCACTGCGACCGCCACGCCGCTCTTCCTGGCCAGGGTCTCGACCTCGTTTACCGGGCTGAGGTTACCTGTCGGGTTGTTAGGGTTGCACAGGAATATCGCCTTGGTCCTCTTTCCGACCGCCGCCAGCATCGCTTCGACATCGAGGCCAAAGTCGTCCCTTCTGCTGACGGATCTCACGGTCGCGCCCATTATCTGCGACGTGATCCTGTACATCGGGTAGGTCGGCGTCGGGATTATCACCTCGTCACCTGGGTCGAGCAGCACTTTTGCGGTGATGTCCAGCCCCTCGTCGGCGCCGTTGGTGATCACGAAGCGTTCCATCCCCTTGCCGGTGTAGGAAGATATCCCTTCCAGGAGCCCGCGGTAAGAGGTATCAGGATACTGGTTCACGTCGACCTTCCTCAGCTCGCGCGCGAGGTCTGAGAGCGCCGCCTCCGGCTTGAATGGCGAGGTGTTCGTGTCAAGCCTGACGATGTCCTGGACTCTCAGACCATACTTCTCCGCTATCTCGTAGGTCGGGGTCTCCCACGCGTAGGCGTCGAAACCCTGCAGGGCCTTCCTGATCCTCATCTTGCTGACGGCCGGGTCGTCCTTTCTCCTTTTAAGCGCGTGCGCTTCAGAACCGGGCCGCGAGGTACCTGTTCCAGATGCGAGCCGCGAGGTACCCTCCGATGGCGCCACTGATTATCCCGAAGATGAGCACGGTGGCGTCGAGGATGAACTGATTGGGCACGATGTTGGTCAGCACTGCGGTCGTGTAATATGCCACGAAACCGACGACGCCGGTGCTGATCGTGACGGCCGCCGTCAACCTTGCCGTCCTCGCCTGGTCTCCTACCTTGGCCCTGAGCGCCAAGCAAGTGACGTCGACGAGGACGCCGAAGAAGACAGCGAAAACTAGGTTCAGCGGAGCTACCTTGACCGCGGTGATGAGCAGCCCGGCGACCAGTCCAGTGTAGGTCGCGCCTCCCCTGCCGACGACGAGATAGCTGAGAGCGAGGAACAGCGCTTGGAAGATTATGAGATAGTCGGACGTAGGAGCTGGAAGGAACCCCACCGTCACGAGTATCAGCACGCCAAAGAGACTCGCGAGCGCTATCTTCCTGCTACGATTTGAAACCATGCGGTGTCTCGGGGGGGCCTTCGTACGGTAGATAAGCTTTAACGAGCGTTAGTTAAATCCCGTGCATCGCCAAGCGGCCGCGCGAGCCGTCTCGAGACCGATAGCGGGAACATCGGCCCGAGGCGTCTCGACCACCGGTAACGTAAATAGCGGCTCATCTTGCAAGTGCCGACCATGGAGAAGGCGAAGCCCGGCTCTGCAGCGATCCTCGAGGCGGCAGGCAGGCTCTTCGCCGAGAAAGGCTATGCCAACGTCTCGATCCGCGATGTGTGCCGGGAGGCGAACACGACACCCCCGATGATCTATTATTACTTCAAGGACAAGCGGAGGCTCTTCGAGGCAGCGGTCAAGCACCGCGTGACGATGCGAGAGTTCATCGTCCTCCTCCAGGACAGGACGTCCGGAGACGACGATGAGGCCAACGTCGAGAACTTCGTCGACGTCTACCTCTCCTCCTTCCCGACCGGCGCGTTCAGGCCCGGGCTCTACATGGTCGAGACGGCCGAGCTCGACAGGTCGAGCGCAGAGAAGATCAGCCAGGAGCTCGACGAGGTCCGCGGGGTCGCTGTCGCCTTCATCAGACGCGGCGTCTCCAGGGGGGTCTTCCGGAAGACCGACCCCGAGGGTGCCGCAGACTGCCTGCTGGGAATGCTGAACCACGTCGTCTTCCAGCAGTTCCACTTCTCAAAGTCCGGCGACATACGAAAGGCGAAGGCCACCATCGCCGAGTTCTTCCTTCGCGCTATGGCGCCCTGAGGCTCCTGACCTGAAGGCCCAGCCAGCGGGCGGCCTCACGTCCGGCGTCGAAGTAGCCCGGGAGGTCCCAGAAGGCGTGCGGCATGCCCTGAAACTCGCGCTTGACCACCGGCACGCCCGAAGAACGAAGCTTGCTGGCGAACTGATTGCACTGGGCGGTCAGGGGGTCATACTGACCCGTCACTATCGCCGCCTTGGGAAGGCCATGCAGGTCTGCCAGGAGAGGCGAGGCGAGTGGCTTGGAGCGGTCGGACGGACCGGCGAAATACTTACTGAGGAACCATTCTCTCGTAGCCGCTTCGGCCTCACCGAACTTCTTGGGCGACTTCGCCGTGTTATCGACCGCGGGATACACGAGCAACTGGAGGACTATCGGGGGACCCCCTCTGTCGCGCGCCATCAGGCAGACCACGGCCGCAAGGTTGCCGCCGGCGCTGTCGCCCTCGACGACGAGCCTCTCCGGGTCTCCACCCAGTCTCCTGGCGTTCGCGTGTGCCCAGACGGCCGCCGCATAGCAGTCCTCAGGTGCCGCCGGGAATCTATGTTCCGGCGCGAGCCTATAGCCCACGGAGACTACTACGGCCCCGGCCCTGTTGCAGAGCATGGATGCGGGCTCGTCGGCCGTCTCCAGGGAGCCGATGACCCAGCCGCCTCCGTGGTAGTACACTATGACAGGGAAGGGCCCGATCCCCTTCGGCGTGTAGACGATCACCGGGATATATCCAGCCGGACCCCTGAACCTTGTCCGGCTCTTCTTCGCGACCGGGGCAGGCTTGCGGTTGAAGGGTCTCAAGTTCGAAGCATCCAGCCTTCTCCCCTCCTCCGCCGACAGCTCGTAGATCGGCTTCGTGTCGATGAGCCCGCTCTTCATCATGGCGACGACCTGCGGATGGAGGGGCACCTTCGAAGCGGAGCCCCGCGGCCCTAAAAAAGCCTACCAGAACGCTGTTCCTATGCGCCTTCGGGACATGGTGGTGGAGTGTCTGGCTTCGGCGTTGGCCCTTAAAGGGCTGCACGAAATGAAGAATTATTTGAGAGTGACCAAATGTGTGGCCCAAAAATATCCCGACGAGAGACTCGCTTCAGTCCTAAGCAACTATCTGACAATCACTTACAATGCTATCCACTACGCCGAAGACAAGGGCGTTGCCAATAGGAAGGGGATGGGCGGTTTCTACCGCTCGCTCAAGGACGTCAAGCTACCTTCGTGCTACAAGGTCGCCGCGATTTCAAGAGCCTGTGTGGCAGTCCGTAGCCGCAACAAGGCCAAAAAGCGAGGAGTCGCAGTGATGCATCCAAGGCCGCTCAAGCCGATGGTCAGCATCGTCTCGGGCTTCTTCATCACCATGAAAGGGAGGCTGTTCGTTCCGCTGTTGAACCGCGGCGAATACTTCGACCTTCAGCTCAACCGGCACGTAATCCAGGCCATTGAAGGGAGGACGGTCAGGAGTATTGGCATAACCCCAGGTTCCCTCTCGATTTGCCACACGGAATACGTCCAGCTAGGGGAGGTCGGGAGGGTCTACGGCGTGGACAGGAACGAGAAGAATCTGACGTTTGGAGATAGAAGTGAGATCATCCAGATAGATATGAAGAAGCTGGTCAAGATAAAGCAATCCACGCGTGAAATCATAGGGTCGCTCAGAAGGAACGATGTCCGGCTAAGGCGGAGACTCGCTCGAAAATACTGGAGAAGGGCCACGCATCGGACTGATCAAATGCTCCATGCGGCTGCAAACTTTATCGTCGCTACAGCGTTCAAGAACGGAGCCGCTCTCGCGCTCGAGGATCTCGAGGACATCAGGAAGATGTACCGAAAGGGGAATGAAAAGTGCCGAGACTACACGTTCCGCCTTAACTCGTGGCCTCACGGGAAGATTGGGAGGATGCTCGAATACAAAGCAGCGTGGAAAGGAATCACCATGGTTCCGCTTACAAAATCTGAAACCTATGGCTCTTCGTCTGAATGCGCGTCGTGTGGGGAGAAGCTCCACCGACCCGCTAGAGAGGACGCTGAACATGGGGAGGATGCTGTGGTGTCAAACCTGCAGGATGTGGACAGACAGGGATGTCAACGCGGCCCTGAACCTGTCCGCGAGGGGGCGGCTGAGGTTCGATCGTTCCCTTCCAGAGCCACAAGATCGCTCGCAACAAGCTGGTCTTGTGGTGATGGAGAAAGGCGAGGCAGGTGAAGCTGTGAAGGGGAACGGGACACGGACCCTAATCCTCCGAGTCGATGCCTCGAAGGCGCTTACCCGGGGCTAACGAGACTCCCGAACATTCGCCGGAGCCCAGAAAGGTCTGGTCTCGATGAACTTAAGCTTCGCCTCGAGGAGGTCCTTGTAGAAGCTCTCCTCGTCCTCCTCCATACGCGCCAGTATCCTCGCAGCGGTCTGCGGTCCTATCCCGTAGACCGCCTGGGCGATTATCGCCCTTCTGCCATAGGAGAGGACCAGGTCGGCGGACCTCCTCGCCTTTGCGAGCTCGCTCCTCTCATCCTCTGTCAGCGTCTCCTGCGCGAGCTTCCGCTTCATCAGCTTCGGGACCTGGCTCGACGCCCAGAACGAGGGGGTGAGCAGCCCTGAGCCGCACGAGGAACAGCGTGGTTCCTCGTCTGTGTCGCCTATGGTCCTGAAACCCTGGGGCTGGGAGCACTTCATGCACACGAGCTCGACGGAGGTCCCGTAGATGCTGAGCTTCATCTTCTCCATGGTCGTCTTCGCGAGCGAGTCGGGCGCGACCAGCTCGGGGACGTCGAGGTACCTGTAGAGTATGTGGTAGGCTATCGGCGTGGGCCGCTCTTCGGAGAGGAAGGTCTCTACCTTCACTCGCCCTTCCTGGACCGCGCCCAGCATCTCCTTCGCCCTCTTCATGTCGAGCAGGTCCCTGCCTGTCTCCTGCAGCGCCTCCTCGAAGATTGGCGTGTTCTCGAACCTCGTCGGGAGGGAGCAGAGGTTCGGATGCGCGATGTACGAGCCTCTCTTCAGGGCACCGAACCTCTCGGCGATGGCCTTCACCCTCCCGGGGAACGGGAAGTTCCGCTGCGCGGCGACCGCGTACGTCTTCTCGAACTCGTCGGGAGTCATCCCGAACAGCTGCCCTGCCAGTCCCTTGAGGTTGATGTCTGCCGAGTCCGTCGTCAGCTCTATCATGATCCGGTAGCCGTCGAGGTACCAGAGCCTGATGAGGCCTTTCCGCGAGAGCACCTCCTCGAAGGTGTACGCGAGCGTCTTGTTGACGCTCTCCCCAAAACAGGCGTGGATTATCATGTACTTCTGCCACCCTTCGACGAGGATGAGGTCGTCGCTCGGAAGCGGCGCCCCCAGCGCAAGGTGCTCGTGGACCTCGTCGATGACCATCTTTGTGGCCTCCAGAGTGACGGGCATGCGTTCCGAGAGCACCGTCGCCGTCTCCTCCGGCGTGTGGTCGGCTAGGACAGAGGCGACCTCCTTCCTGAGCCTTCCCGTCTTCTGGGCGAGGCCGAACGGTATCGGGAGCATCTCGCCGTCCCACCCCGGGACCGCGGCGAGCGGGTCCTCGACCGAGGTGACGTAGATCTTCCTGTCGTCGGCGATCTTTTCGATCTGCCATATCCTGCCTTTCAGGATGAAGTGGAGCCCGACCTTCGCCTGCAGCAGCACGAACTCCATCCCGAGTATGCCCACGGTCTGGTTGTTCGCGACGTCCACGACGAAGTAACGGGTCTCGTCCGGGATCATGGACAGGTTCTGGAAGTAATAGTCTCTCGTTCCGCGGGTCCTGACGAGCTTCGTCGCCTCTGTCCGCAGTTTGCGCAGCTGCTCCATGTACCCGACGACGCGGTCAAACGCTTCCTCCGAGAGGTCGCTGAACGGATGAGCGCGCCTGATCTCCGAGAGCATGAGCTTCTTCTCGACGGACTCGAAGTCCATGAGATAGCCTGCCACCTGGTGAGCCAGGACATCGAGGGGATTTCTGTACGGCCTTGTTTCCTCGAGGTTCCCTTTCTTCGCCTCCTCTATCGAGGCCGTCGACTCAAGGATGTCGTCGGCCGACACCGTCACGACCACACCCTCGGACTTCCTCCTGAGGTTGTGACCGGACCTGCCGACCCTCTGGATGAGCGAGGTGACCTGGCGCGGCGACATGTACTGCAGGACGAGGTCGACAGAGCCGATGTCTATCCCCAGCTCGAGCGTGCTGGTGCAAACGAGCGCCTTGAGCTGTCCCGCCTTGAAGGCGTTCTCAACCCTCTCCCTCTCCTCCCGCGGGAGGGAGCCATGATGCACCCCGACGTCGCCTCTGAGCCTGTTCAGCTTCTCGCCGAGCATCTCGGCCACCGTGCGGCTGTTCACGAAGATGAGGGTCGAGCTGTGCGTCCCGATCTGCTCGTTCATCTCTGAGAGACGCGCGGCAAGGTCGATCGTGCTGAAGGTTTCCCTCGAGACCTCGCTGTCGCTCGAGTCTGGGGTGGGATACTCGACGATGTAGCCGAACTCCTTTGGCACATTCGCCCGGACGACCCTGTGCGCTCGTTCGCCAAAGATGAACCTCGCCGTCTCCGCGGGACTGCCTACGGTCGCCGAAAGCCCGATGAGCTGAAAGTCCCCGGCGACCTTGCGCAACCTTTCCAACCCGACCGTGAGCTGCGCCCCCCTCTTGCTCTCGACGAGGTTGTGGAGTTCGTCGACGACGACCGCCTTCACCGTCGAGAGGTTCCTGCGCATCCTGACACCTGGGAGAACCGCCTGGAGCGTCTCAGGCGTGGTTACGAGCACGTCGGGTGGCTTGCGTGACTGCTTCTGCCTCTGTGCTTGAGGCGTGTCGCCGTGCCTCACGTCGATGCTCAGCGAGAGCTTCGAGCACCACGCCTCGAGCCTCCGCAGCATGTCTCTGTTCAGGGCTCTCAGCGGGGTGATGTAGATTATCGAGATACCGTCGCCGTGCCCCTCCCTTATCACCCGGCTGAGCAGAGGCAGCACCGCCGCCTCCGTCTTGCCAGCACCCGTCGGAGCGATGATGAGCACGTTCTCTCCTGCGGCCACCATGGGAGATGCCTCCGCCTGGGGCGGCGTAGGTTCGCGTATCCCGAACTCGTCCAAGACAGCCCTCACGGGCTCGGCGAGGAACTCAAAACCGGATACGCCACTCAATTGCAGGTTCAGTCCTCCGGGTTTCTATTAAGCACACTGGAACAGTGCATATTACGACCCCATGCGGAGCTGCGCTGTCAAGCGGAGCGCGTCACATGACCGCTTAAATCGTCCGTCTACGTGAACGGAATGTGAGGAGCCGATGACTGGAGATGAGGGAAGCCTACAGGAAGTGTAAACTGCTTCCATCCACCAAGAGAGACGGCCGGTGGTGGGAGAAGATTAAGAATACATTCAAGGAACAGTTCCCTCTAATTTCGGATTTCAGGAAGGAAGAAATCGAGAAGATGAACATTGACGACATGAACAACGAGAACCTTCAGGAGCTCGTGAGGAGGCGCGGTTCCTGGGAGCGATGGCCAACAATGGGCACCAGCAGAAGGTGTTTCCAGTTGCTGAGGCTGAGAGATACTTCACAAATGGGTGCGAATTCGTCGCAGCCCTCCCGAACGAGCGGGCCATACTAAGGCTGCCAGGGTGAGAAAAGTCGTGTCCTCCGAACCGACTTTCGAAGTAGACTCGAAACTCAAGAGAAGAATCAGGATGTCCAAGTCATATTGGGATTACATAGTAAGCGTGAAGCACCCCTCGATGCGCGGACTCGAGGAATCCATCAAGAACTCGTTGACGGAACCGATTGAGATCAGGACAAGCAAGAGAGACCGGAGCGTTCACCTCCACTATGGGAAGTTCGACGCGAAGCTATTCGTGTGCACTGTCGTTAAGTTCTTAAACGGGGATGGCTTCGTAATCACTGCGTATTTGACAGGGAGAATGATTGGTGAACCAGTATGGAAACAGAGATAGTAAGGTCTCTCTACTACAACCCAGACACCGATACGCTGGATATATGGTTCGGTGACGCATCAAGCGAAGCCACCTCTGAACCAATCACTGAGAATCTCGTGAGCAAGCACAACCGACGCGGGGAGACAATCGGTTTCGAGGTAATCACTCTCAGCAAGCTAAACAACGAAGACATGAGGAAGATGCCAGAAGAAGCCAGACGGCTCCTCAAGGAAAGCGCGAATAGATTCTCTATCGTCAGTCACCCGCTCAAGTGAGCAGCAAGAAGTAAGCAACGTCCTTCAGGCTCATCCTTCGCTGCGGTGCAAATTCACCCCTTACTTCACTCGCCGTGTCCGTCGCTCCCATTCGGTCGCTCCTGACGGCCTTCCGCTCACTAGTGTTCGCTCCCTCCCCCTCTTCGCCCTCACCCCGCCTTGAAGCGGGGCCGCTCAACTTCGCTCCTCCGAAAGGAGCTCGTTTCGCGGGATGTTGCTTGCTATGGGCTCGCGAAAGGGGGGGAGAAGGAGGAAGAATTAAGCTAGTCGAAGGAAGCGAAGGCTAATTCACGCCACAGAGCGCGTCGATATAGTAGAATATCACATAACAAAGATTCACAGCTCTTATGTATGTGCCTTCATCAAAACAGGTCTCAGATGAAGCTAACCAGCAATCGCATGATCATTCGTGCACTTGCTCTCGCCGCTTTCTTTATGCTGATTCCGATAACGAATGCGCTCGCCAGTCCTCAGTATATCCAGTGCGGTTCTAACCAGACAACATGGAGCGGGACGGTCGACGACCAAGAAAGCAATGGAATTGCCGGTGTCGTTGTCGTCATTCAGACGCTATCGGGTTATCAGCCATCTGGAGGCGGAATTACGCAAACAGCGTCTAACGGAACATGGTCCATCACTATCGATACGCAATGTCCTATCGAAGCTAACTTCTATTGGACTGGGCCCGGTGGGACAACAACTACAAGTGAGCGCCCGCTCCTACTCTCTGTATCTGATTATAGCAATGGCGCTACTGAGACTGTGAATGTCTGGGAGCAACAAATCGATTACAATCTGTTCTATGAATATTCGAACAGCGGCTGCGGCGCTTCTCCATGCACAGGTACAGATGCCACGATTTCCTTCTCAACGACCGGATCTTATACCATCGGCGTGAGCGCAGACGCCAGTATAACCGGGAGTATCGCAGACGGATTCCTGAGTACGACACCTGACGGTTCGCTTGGTACAACAGAGACCATCAGCGATAGTTTGGGATATAGTACCACTAACGATGCTCCAGAGATAGTAGTCTATCCGACAGGCTATGCCGTCAAAGTCGAAGATACATCAGGGAATTATTTGACCTACGTTCTCCCCTACAGCTTGTCTTCATACACAGCTCAATCGACGAGTGATTGGCTAAGTAGCTCTACAGCCCGGACTGATGACGATAACAAGAATGTACCACCGTTTGCTGGAGTCCCACCTTGCTCGGGAAGTGGATGTCAATCAAGTTCCACATACAGTGTATCTCTGAGCTCAACACTAACTGTCTCATCCTCGGTGGGCGTGGACTTCAGCGTCGCGTGGGGAGCGTTCAGTCTGAAGACGACCATCTCCTTCTCAGGGTCCTCGGGTACAACACTTCAAGAGTCGATGACCTTGACAAACACCAGTACAACCGAATATGCCTGTTACATAATGTATTTCGAAGGTAACTCCCAGACCGCGGGGGTCGATATACACGCGTGGTTCTACGGGTACGCCTCAAGCTGCCCCACTAGCTAGGTATCTCCATAATGCATAACCGCTTCAGACAGTAGGGGCAGCAATTGAAACACGATGGATTTTCCAAGGCGAGGTATGCGCTGGTCGCAGTCATCGTCTTGGTGATTGTCGCATCTTCCGTCTTCGCAGTTTATTATACGGCGCCAAAGAATTCTCAGACATCCAGTGGTGTCCTCTCTACGAGCTCGCAGCAAACTTCTTCCATTGGCACAAGCACAAGTACTAGCAGTACAACGTCCTCCTCCTCAACCGAGACAAATACGAATCTAAATGTACCTGAAATTTCAGTAGGAACTGGTGAGTTTTCTGACTCGCAGATCTCTCTCATTGGAGAGTTCATGGATGGAGTCGCCCATCAAGACGTGACCAACTCAGATTCTCTCGACGTGCAGTATGATTCGCTCCTCAACCCAGCAAACGTCGTTGATTCGCAGGCTCTGAATTTCACTTTTCAGCTCGCCAGGAATTCCTACATGAACCCAGAAATGTACTCTGCCTATCCTGAGACAAACTCGACCTACCTCACATATACGGTTCATGTCGAGGTGGGGGTACAGGGGCCGTTCCTCATCTTCAACTTCGAGATAGACAACCTCTACGGCTCGCCCTACGGGAACGCCACAAACAGGGGGAACAACATCCTGTTGCTCTACATGCACATCGATGATTCATCCTACGGATTCGCCGAAGATAGCGACATGGAGCCCGGTACCTTTGGGTCGCAAGATTGGGCAAGGTATACCACTGGCGCGCCAGAAATCTCCAGCACAGGTGGACAACAGATTTATGGATACACGAACTTCGTGCTTCCCAATCAGACATATTATCTTGGGCCAATCAATGAAGAGTACCCATACGGAAACTATAGTTATAATGCGCCCACAGGCTTCCCTAGCACCGGCGACCTCTGGGCGGCTTCCGAGATAGTCGGGAATTCAAGCCAACCCACACTAACGCGTTATCTCTTCGTACTGAATACGACCGCTCTCTACCCTTCGGGCACATCGAATCTCGGTCAGATTCTGTTCTCACTAGAGACAAACAACCCATATCCGCCTCCGATAAACAATGGTGGCAATGCGAACTTCATGACTCTGATTGACAACTATCCCTCTCATTCGATAACGGCCCCATTCAATCAGAATCTGTACATGCAGCTCCAATACCGGTCTACGTCGGAAACACCTTGAAGCATCGCCTCGATGGTATAGGAGCCGATCTTAAAGCGCTTGAATCTATCCGACTATGGAAACACGCGTGGAAGAGAGTTCGTTCCTCGTCTGCTTCCCAAATACTAGTTTCGCTTTTCGCTTCCACGGCGCCTTTTCTTTCCTTCATGTAATCGCTAGAGCCCCCACTTTGCTTCAAGTTCTCGGTTTGCTGGCGCCGTGCCGATGAGATTCGCTTAAAATAATTAATTGCATACCTTCCGACCCACCCCGCGCTAAGGGTTATCTTCCAGCCGCAGGGACGGCTATCATGAAGAAGCTCAACGACAAAGCGCTCGCAGTGTTCAAGGACAAGAACTTCGTGACGCTCGCAACCATCGGTCCAAATGGCGCACCTCAGGTCTCGACGTTGTGGGTCGACACCGACGGGAAGAATGTCCTGGTCAACACCGCCATCGGCCGTGTGAAGGACAGGAACATGAAGAGGGATCCGAGGATTGGCATCGCCATCTTCGACGCCAAGAACCCTTACTACCGGGTACACCTCGACGGTAAGGTGATCAAGACGATCACCGGCAAGGAGGCTGAGGACCACATCAGCTACCTCTCGAACAAGTACACCGGGGTCACGCCTTACAAGAAGAGCAACCCGGCCGAGAAACGCATCATCTACGTCATCCAGCCGACCCACATCAGGGAGCAGTAGGCGAAGAGCCGGCTCCCGATGCCGGCATCTCTTTATCCGACCCAAGACAGGTTTCCGCGTTGAAGCAGAGGGTGCTGCGGTTCGACGGGGAGTCCCTCGAGACGTTGAAGGTCGAGGCTCCCGGACCCATCCGCTGGATCGCCCGCTCGGCGGAGTGGGGCGACCTGCTCGTGGGAGACCGCGGGGGAGTCCTTCGTCGTGACGGAGAGAATTTCAGGCGCCTCGACGTTCCCAGCGGTCAGAACCTCAGGTGCGTAGCCATCTCTCGGAGGAACGGGCTTGGCTATGCGTGTGGGAACGACGGCACTACCCTGCAGATAAAGGCCGACGTGGTCTCCGACACGGGATTCCAGTTACGAGGGAACCTGCGGCGGCTATCATGGGATAGCACCGGTGAGGAGCTGCTTATCGTGGGTAACGAAGGCATGGCCCAGCTGGTCGACCCTCAGGCAAAGTCCCACCGGGTCTTCGGCGCCGACACCCACCTGCGCTCGGTCGCCTGGCATCCC
>JASHPA010000112.1 GCA_030038365.1 Nitrososphaerales archaeon | reverse complement strand
GAGGAGGCGAAGAGGATCAGGGACCTGCTCCAGGACTCGTACTCTGTGAAGCTGGACGACCGGGAGTTCATCACACCGGGCAGGAAGTTCAACGAGTGGGAGCTCAAGGGGATCCCGCTGAGGCTCGAGATAGGACCGCGGGACATCAGCCAGGGACAGGTGGTTCTGGTGCGGCGGGACACGTCGATGAAGCGTGCTGCCAAGACGATCGAGGTGGTCGTCGAAGTGGGGAGAGAGCTCGATGACATACAAAAGTCCTTGCTGGCCCATGCGACCGAGGCCCTGAAGGCGAGCATCCGTCAGGCCAAGACCTTCGATGAGCTGAATGCGACCCTTGCCAAGTACGGAGGTATAGTCCAGGGGCCGTGGTGCGGCTCGCCGGAATGCGAGGAGAAGCTCAAGGCGCAGACAGGAGCCAAAATCGTCAATATGCCGTTCGACCAGCCTGGCGAGCCAGGCCCGTGCCTCGTATGCAGCAGGCCCGGGAAGACGATCGCGAACTACGCCAGATCATACTGAGGCTAGACCGCTCCCGCAGAGACGGCCGTCGAGTAGAGCCTCCGGGCCTGCTGGTCCACGCTCCTGGGCAGGTCCACCTTCCCGAGGGCGATGGATGTCAGCGAAAGGGAGGACGCTGCGATGCCGAAGCAGGACGACCAAAGAAAGTCTCTGGAACGGAGGTAGCAGGCGAGGAGCGCGCCCGCAAAGACGTCGCCCGCTCCCGTGCTGTCGACTATCTTGACAGACGGGACCTCGACCTTCGATACCCGGTTCCCGTCGAGGACGAGCGCCGGGTCGGCTCCGCGAGTGACCACCGCCTTGCGTATTCCCTTGGAGGCGAGCTTCGCCAGGCCCTCCATGGGGGAGCTCTTCCCGGTCAGCGCCTGGCACTCCTCCGGGTCCATCTTGAGCGCGTCCACGCCGCCCAGTACTTCCTCATCGCTCCAGGGGGAGATGTAGACCTTTCCGGATGCCTCGAAGGCCCTGACATAGCCTTGTGGGTCGAGGAAACAAAAATCAGAGCGCTTCCGGACCTCCTGGAAGACGGGGTCCGGTATCTCTCCAGCGAGAGGGCTGACGAGTGTAGCGTTGAAGTGACCGTCTGGTACCTGCTCGAGCCCGATGTCCTCGCAGCGCTCCTGGAGATAGAGCGACCTCTCGCCCCCGTTGACGACCAGCTTGAACCTAGTGGTCTTCTTGGTCGTGCTGCGGTCCACCGCTCGCAGGGCCAGGCCGTTGCGCGCGAGCCAGACCAGCTGCTCCTCCGGGAAGTCCGTCCCGATGCGGGTCAGAGCGGTCACGTCGAAGCCGAAGCGAGAGCAGAGGAGACCCGCGTATGAGGGAGGGCCGCCCACGGATGAAATCGTCCTGATGGGTAGCTCGATCCTGTCGATCGTCATGAAGCCGGCCACCAGGACGTTCATCAGACTTGCGCCCACGAAGCGGAGATTATCTAAGAGTTTGGTTGGGTTACCGCTGCTGCGTTCACAGGAGATTAATAGTCGAGGTCCAGACAAAGGGAGCGTTGTACCGCGGAGCGATCGGCACGGTCATCGTCCTGGTGATAGTGGTGCTCGTGCTCGTTCTGGGAGGCTTGGCGCTCCTCACCGCGCTCGGTGGCCACGTCTTCAGGCACATACTGTCATTCCACATTTTCCATTACTTCCGCAGACTCTTCTGAGGCTTTTGGGCTACTCTGGAAGCGGCGCATCCAGTTCCTCGGGGCGCTTCATGCCGGCCCTCGGTGGATTCCCGTAGGGTTTGGCGGTCATTATATTGTCTACGCGGAGTATCATCGACGCGGCTTCCGTAGCGCCACTAATGACCTGCCTTTTCACGGCGAATGGCTCCATGACGTCCTCCTCCAGCATGTCCTTCACCTTTCCATCGGCGGATATGCCGTACGTCCTGTCGCCATTGGCGTGCCTCCCCCTGAGCTCGACCATCGCCATCAGGCTGTTCATCCCCGCGTTCTCAGCGAGCGTCATGGGTATCTGTTCGAGCGCATCGGCGTACTTCTCTGCGGCGAGCTGCTCCCTCCCTTCGAGGCTGGTGGCCCACTGGCGCAAACCGTGAGCGATCTCTGCCTCGATGGCACCCCCGCCTGCGACGATCGTGGGGTCCTGCATCGTGTCCTTACCGACCATGAGGGCGTCGTGTACGGAGCGTTCCGCCTCGTCGACCACCCTCTTCGAACCTCCGCGGATGAGGATCGTGACGGCCTTGGGGTCGCGGCAGCCCTCGAGGAACACGAGCGTGTCGTCCTGGATCTTCCTTTGCTCTACCACCTCAGCGTAGCCGAGGTCCGCCTCGGTGAGGTCGTCCAGGCTGTGCATTATCTTCGCGCCGGTCGCATCAGCAATCTTCGGCATCTCATACTCGTAGGCCTTTTCGATCGCCATCATCCCTGCCCTGGAGAAGAGCTCCTTGGCCACGTCGTCGATGGCCTTCTGGCAGATGACCATGTTGGCTCCCGCGGCACGGAACTTGTCGACCATGTCCCTGACGAACTTGACCTCTCCGTCGATGAACTTCCCTATCATCTCGGGGTCCCTGATGACCACGTGCTTGCGCAGCGACTCGTCCTCTATCCTGATAGGCCTCGCGTATATCGCTATCTTGACCTTCTCGAGCCTCTTCGGCATGTTCGGGTTGGCCAGCAGCTGGCTCAGGCACAGCCCGCGTACGAACACCGTGTCCCCGATCGAGCCTCCCTCCTTCTTCTCGACCTTGACCGACTTCATGTTCACGTAGTACCTTCCGTTCGGCTCCTCCTTTGCGACCATCAGAACCGCATCCGCCACCAGCGAGGCCAGGTGCCGGGAGTACTTGGACACGACCTTCGACTGGAGGCTGGTCGCCGCTACACGGACCAGGGTGTCCTTGCTCCTCTGTCGTTTGATGGTGTTCTCCTCCAGCAGCTTGAGAGCCTGCCTCGATGCCTTGGCGAACCCCCCTACGATGAGCACGGGATGGACGCCCCTCTTGAGGAGGTCGTCCGCCTTTTCGAGAAGGGCCCCCGTCAGGACCACCGCAGATGTCGTGCCGTCGCCGACCTGCGTGTCTGTGGCCTTCGAGAGCTCCACCATTATGAGTGCTGCCGGGTGCAGGATCGACATC
>JASHPA010000111.1 GCA_030038365.1 Nitrososphaerales archaeon | reverse complement strand
GCACTTTTGCGGTCATCAGCCCTATCGTGCCGGCCCCGATCACCATCACCGAATCACCGACAGTCCCTCCCGACAGCGCCGCCGCCCTGACCCCGCAAGCGAGCGGTTCGACGAGGGCGCCCGCGACGGCATCGTCGACCCTGTACATCGAACCCGCCGGCACGGAGACGAACTCAGCGTACGAACCGGGGAAGTCGACCCCGATGATCTTCCTAGAGTAGCACAGCTGCCTGAGGCCGAGGCGGCACTGCCTGCAGGCGCCGCACGAGAGCAGAGGGTTCACCGTCACCAGCCGTCCCTCCCACTCCTTCGGGACGTCCGGACCTACCTCGATGACCCTCCCCGAGAACTCGTGCCCCATCACGAGCGGGGGCCTGCGCAGTTCGTTGTGCCCGAGGAACGCCCCTATCTCAGACCCGCAGATTCCCGAGTCTTCCACCTGGAGCGTCACCCAGCCGGCCCGAGACGACGGCTTCGGCCTTTCCTCGACCTCCATCCTTGAGGGCGCGGTCCAGACCAGGGACTTCACTTGTCCAGCCTCACCTTGCTCAGGACCTTCTCGTTGATCTCGAGCCCGAGCCCCGGCTCCTTCGGGACCTGCATCTTGCCGTTCTCGACCTTGAAAGGTCGTTTCGCAAGGTCGTGCACTAGGACGTTGGGCTCCTGCTTGAACTCGCACAGGAATCCGTCAGGCGAAGAGACCGACAGGTGCAGCGAAGCCGCGGTGTTGACTGCGGTGCTCCAGTTGTGGGGCACCCACATCACGTTGTTGATGTGCGCCAACTCGATGACCCGCTTCATCTCGGAGATCCCTCCCACTTTGCTGGCGTCTGGCTGCATCAGGTCCCCCGCCTTCCTCTTGATCACCTCGTTGAAGTCGTAGACGGTGTACAGCTGTTCCCCGAATGCTACGGGCACGTCGAGGCTCCTGCTGAGCTCGGCGTAGCCGTCGAGGTCATCCTGCTGCAGCGCCTCTTCGAACCAGAAAGCGTCGTATTTCTGGACCATCTTGCCCATCTTCACCGCGTAGGGGACGCTCCAGTTGACGTATCTTCCGACGTCTATCATGAGTTTCGTGTCAGGCCCGATACCCTCCCGTATCGTGGCCACGATCTCCTCGTCTTTCCTAAAGTCAGCGCCGAAGGGCTTCGTGGGTATCATCCCCCACCCGAACTTGGTGCCGAAGTATCCGAGCTTCGCGTACTTCTGGCCCTTCTTCGCCGTCCCCTCCGGGTCGTCCATGTCGAAGAGGAGGCTCGCGTACAGCGGGACCTCCGTCCTGTACTGCCCTCCGAGCACCTGACACGCCGGGATTCCGAACGCCTTGCCCGCGATGTCAACGAGCGCGGTATCGATAGCGCTCATAGCGTAGGTTGTGAGACCGCGTCTGCCGTACCAGTAGGTCGCCTCGTACAGCTTCTCCCATATCTTCCGGTACTCTACAGGGTTCTCTCCCTTGATCCTCGGCGTTATCCCCCTTTCTATCAGCTCCTTGACGGCGAAGGCTGCCTCACCATTCTCGCTGCCGACACACGCCTCTCCCCAGCCGTAGATGCCTTCGTCCGTCTCGACCCTCGTTATCAGCTGGTAACCGGTGTAGCCTCCGACGTTGGCCGCGTCCCTGTAGCTGGGATCCTGAGCGTACAAGATTATCGGTTCGACCTTTGTGATCTTCATGGGCGTCCGTCGTCCTTGATGCCGTCCTTATATCTGGGACGGGTTCGCGCCGCTCTTCAAGTCTCAGACGAGGATATCACGGTAGTCCGAAGCCAATATATATCACAGGAGGTTACTACAACGCGTGGCTGGCGGGTCTCCTGGCTTCGTGCGCGAAGCTACCGGACTGGTCAGGGAGTTCTCGCACCTAGACCTCTTCGTCCAGGCCATCTCTATCATGCAGATAGGGATCAGCACCGTCTTCCTCCTCGAGTCGGTGGGGACGTTCTATCCTGGCGCGAGTCTCCTGTGGGTGATAGTCATCGCAGGCATAGTCGGGCTGGGTTTCGCCGCCCTGTGGTCGATGATGTCGGCAGCCATGCCCAGGAGCGGAGGAGACTACGTCTGGATATCCAGGATAGTGCCGAAGGCACCCTCGCTAGGCTTCATGTACGCGGTGACCTACGGCCTGGCTTTCGCGATCGCCTTCAACATGGGGTTCCAGGTCTGGCTCTTCACGAACGGCATCCTGTCCCCTACCTTCGCCAGCCTGGGGCTTGTCTATGCCAACCCGTCGCTGGTCCATCTCGGAAACTGGATGCTCTCCGGCAACGGTCTATTCCTCACGGGGCTCGTCCTCATCCTCATCGCGGTGGTGACCGTCGGGCTGGGCGCGAGGACGGGTTCGAAGGTCATCAACGTGCTCTTCTTCTTCAGTCTGCTGGTGACCTTTCTCTGGATAATCCTCGCGTTCGTCTCCAGCAGCGCCAGCTTCCAGAGCGCGTTCAACGCGCAGTTCGGCGCCGGCGAGTATGCGAACGTCCTCGCGCTCGGCAAGTCCGCAGGGTTCAGCGGCTATACATTCGACCTGCAGACCACGATCTTCGTCGGGTTCTCCCTCGGGTACTTCAGCCTCTATTCGAACTTCCAGTATCCCGTGTGGATCTCCGGCGAGATCAAGAAGGCGGGAAGGGTCTGGGTGCCCTTCATGTCGGCGATAGTGATAACGGGCATCCTGTTCTATGCGCTCGTCTCCGGCCTGTTCAAGCTGATGGGAGCCAACTGGCTCGGCGCGATCGGCGCGGCCTCGGGCGCAGGCACGCTACCCTTCTCCGTCCCCCCGACGTTCCCCTTCCTCCTCACCGTGATGTTCAAGGACAACGCGATCCTGGTCTTCCTGATCAACGCAGGCCTCATCGCGGGCACCTTCACCTGGTTCATCGTCCCGTACATAGCGTTCAGCAGGCTCATCTTCTCCATGTCCTTCGACAGGGTCCTGCCAAAGGCCTTCGCAGACGTCAACGCGCGGGTCAGGGTGCCCGTCGCGGCGCTGGCTCTGACGGTGGTCCTGGTCATCGTCTGGTTCTCGCAATACGTCTACGGACTCCTCTGGAATCCCCACCTGGTGTCGTTCTCTACGGTCTTCTTCAGCGTGACAGCGGCCGCGCCGGCTGCCTGGACGGTAGCCGCGCTTGTGTTCGCGCTCTTCCCCTTCATCAACAAGGACCTGTATGAGAGGGTCGTCCCCGCTTCCTTCAAGGTCAATCTTGGTCTTCCGCTCGTCACCTGGCTCGGTCTCTTCGTAGCCGCGACGCAAGCTCTGGGGACCTACGAATACGTGAGCACGGCGCCAACGCCCGCCGTTACCGGCGGCACGATCGTCGTCCTGATGGGAGGCGCTCTGGTGGTCTACTATGTCATCGCCGCGATAAGGAAGAGCCAGGGGCTCAACCTCGACTATATCTTCCGGGAGATTCCCCCGGAGTAGCGGAGCTCCCTTTACTTTCCTTTGTAGTAGGCTGCGACCTTGGAGTAGACGGCCATCGCCTTCTCGGGCTCGACGCTCATCTCGCTCACTATCACCTGGGTGGCGCCGAGCTTCCTGAAGACTTCCATCGCGTCGATGACCTCGTCGGGTTTGTTGAATATGATGACGTTCTCCCTCACGGCCTTCTTCGGGAGCCTCCTTCCGGCCTTCTCCACGTTGCGCGGGTCCCCCTCGTTGACCATGGCCGAGATGGATGCACCGGCGATCAGTCTGTGCATCCTGTCCACGACCTTGTCCTCGGGACCGGTGGCCATGTTCATGAGCACTGCCCTGTCTATCCTGGACGGGTCCTTCCCCACTTCCCTCGCGCCCTTCTCGAAGTTCGGGAACACGGTCGTCCGCATGTCTTCGGCGTTCCCCGATGAGATCAGCCTGTCGGCGTGCTTTCCGGCCAAGTACGAGGCTCTCGGGCCTATAGCCGAGAGGTAGATGGGCGGAGGCCTGGCTCCCTTCACGTAGAGCTTCGTCGTCCCAAGCGCGAAGTACTTGCCCTTGTAGCTGAAGTAGTCGTCCCGCTCCCAAAGCTGTCTGATCAGGGCGACGCCTTCCAGAGTCCTCTCCATCCGTTCGGACCACTTGGGCCACCTCCCCATGAACCAGCTTTCGTTGATTGCCTCCCCGGAGCCGACTCCCAGGACGAACCTCCCTGGGAACATCCTCTCCATGGTGCCGGCAGCCTGCGCGATGATCGCAGGATGGTAACGCGCCCCTATCGGGACGGTCACGTCAGGTCCGACGATCAGCTTCCTTGTCTTCGAAGCGATGACAGCGAGCAGCTCCCACACGAAGAAGCTCTGCTGGAACGACGCGTGCCACGGGAGGTAGTGGTCGCCCATCCAGAGGTAGTCGAAACCGACCTTCTCAGCCTGTATGGGGTACTTGAGCGTGTAGTCGGGGTCGAACTCCATCATGAAGGAGGAGTCGAGACCCAGCTTGAGCCTGTTCGTCAAATCCGTTCGATGTTTGCCTTCATGCCATTATAACGGTTGTCAAATCCGAGCAGCAGATGACGACCAGTACGGAGACCACTCAGGACTGCCAGTCGCCGTAACTCTTGCGAAGATACGGGATGACCTTGTCAGCGTAGGCCTTGAAGGTGCTCTCCTGACTCCTGCTCAGGTTGCACAGCGAGAAGGAGGTCGCCCCCGCGTCGAGGTATGACTCTATCCTCTTTATGCAGTCTTCCGTCGTACCGAAGATGGTCACGTCCTCGATGATCTTGCGCGGGACAGAGGATGCTATATCCTGCAGTTCCTTGTTCGCCGAAGGGCTGTTGGCCGATATCCTCTGGACGGAAAGCGACTCCGGGACGGCGGCTCCGCCTACCATCGCGAGGACACTCCTCTCCTGTATCAGCTGCGTCCTAGCCACCGGCTCCACCGTCCTGTAGGCCGCTTCGGCATCGTCGTTCACCTCCGAATAGAACGTAACTCTGGTGTCTATCTCGCCTAGCTCTCTCCCTGACTTTTCGGCCCCTCTCGCCACGTCCCTAAGATGCACACGAAGCGAATCTGGGGACTCTATTATGGGGAGCCATCCGTCTGCCTGCGACCCAGCCAGCTCCCTCGTCCTGTTCCCGACCGCTCCGATGTAGATTGGGGGTAACTTTGGACCGAAGGGCCTGATCTGCAGATAGGCCTTGCGCAGCTTGAAGAGCTGGCCGTCAAAATCGACCGGGGACTGTGGTGTGGCCTTCCACAGGCGCTTTATGACCTCCACGGCCTCGGCGAGTCTCGCGTAGGGTCTCTCGTAACCCAGCCCAAAGGGTTCGAGGTTCATCATCTCCCCTGCCCCTATCCCCAGCATGGCTCTGCCGTAAGTCATCTGATCGAGCGTCGCGACGGACTGTGCGATCTCGGCTGGATGTCGCCGCAGCGGGTCGGTCACCGCCGTACCGAGCCTGCACCCTGCCGTCAGTGCCCCAAGGTATCCGAGCACGACGTGCGCGTTGGGATATGTGGCTGCTGAGTCGGGTATCAGGGTGTGGTCCCCCACCGTGACGGTATCGAACCCAAGACCGTCGAGCATCTTCCCATATCTCAGGATGTCCGGTAGGTTGTACCTGGAGGTGATCAGGTGGCAGCCGAAGCTCTTCAGGCGCCTCATGTGCGCTGGGACTCCGTCCTCCCTGATTCGGATCTGCCCATCATGCCCCAGCGCCTAGTTCCTCGTGGCCGTTCAATCCGACGACTGGAACGCCTGCCACGTCATAAGTCTGCTGTCGTCGTCTGCGGA
>JASHPA010000110.1 GCA_030038365.1 Nitrososphaerales archaeon | reverse complement strand
TGGCCTTCTCAGGGCGCACTCCGGCCCTCATCGCAAAGTCCGAGAAGAGGTACAGGTCGGAGCAGTTCCCTCCGTCCACGAAGACTACCGTGGAGTCTAGGCCACCACTGCGTGGGGGCAGCTGTGCCCTGAAGCAGAGGAGCTCTGCGAGAGCATCCGCAGGCCGGCCCTGAAAGACGGCCAGCCGTCCCGGCTCGAGGGGCTCGATCAGGCTGTCGAGCCGCGCTATGCCCGACCTGAAGCCGCGCAGCTCGTTCGCACTCACAAAGTTCCTCTTCGGAGCCCTCGGAACGTTCACGGAGAGCGAGATGTCGTCCCAGTGCTCAGCGACCGCCATCGTCCTCTCCGCGACGGTCCTCTCAAGCATCGCCCCGCAGCCAGGGCATCGGTTGATGAGGGACTCTATGACGTTCCTGGCCTCGACGTGCCCTCTCGATACCCGCAGCACGCACGTGCACTCTGAGCAGAAGACGACGAAGCTTTCCTTCCTGCTCCGAGGACTCTCCTCGAAGAGGAAGTGCAGACCACGGTTCTCTGTCGTTAGCAACAGGACAGAAGGACGTTGGCGCTTATAACCACCAATTGGAATCCGAGCAGACGCGACCTCGGGAAGCATTTAAGCGCCAATCTGCGGACGCGAAACCTCAAGTCGGAACGAATTTAAGCCGAGGCACCTCCACATTGTCAGAAAGGGTGTCTGCGTGGTCTCGAGAAGATTGGTCCTCGCGGCTGTATCGATAGCCGTCGGACTCTCCGTCGCCTTCTTCAACATGTTCTACTGGGCCGGCATACAGGATATCGTCTCGACCGAGGTCAAGTCCCCTGCGCAGATCGTCTTCGATTTTTACATCGCCCAGGCCGTCTCGACCGTGCTCGTCGTCATCGGACTCTACCAGGTCTACAGGGCGGTCGCCGCGACGAAAGCGGGGTCCACGCCCTCGATACTATCCGTGATGAAGGAAGCTCTCGCCTCGAGAAGGGCGGTCCGGGTCGGGGCCGCGGTGGCCATCGTCTACGCAGCGCTCTACGCCTTCGCCTCGAGCCTGATCGCCTATCAGCCCACGGTGGACTTTGCGAAGGTCTACGGTGTCTCCCATCCGGCCTGGGCGGTGTTCACCACGGGAGCGACGGGAGCGGCCCCTGCGATCTACCTCTACCTGCCGTCTGCCCACCTGGGGATGCAGCTCCTGCCGCTGACGCTCCTCTTCATCTTCCTCGTGCCGATATTGGTGGGCTTCAACGTCGTGCTGAGCTTCTATGCCCTGCGTCTTTCGTCGTTCCCCCAGACGAGTCGCTGGCTCGCCACTTCGGGCGCTGTCTTCGGGCTCTTCACAGCGTGCCCTACGTGCGCGGGGCTCTTCCTGGCGTCGTCCATCGGAGGCGTGGGGACGGCGCTCGCCGTGGCGCTCGCGCCCTTCCAGCTTCTCTTCGTCGCGGTCACGCTCCCCGTCCTCCTCATAGGACCGCTCTTCACAGCGATGAGCGTGAAAAAGTCGTATGAGGCCAGCTGCAGGCTTCCCACGCTGCCGGCTGGACGCGGGATTCCAAAGAGATAATTGTTTAAATCGCCATTTATAGGCTGGCGGCCAGTTTCAAAGGAAGCATTTGGATTGACAGTTCGGGATTATGTCAGGCTGGTAAAACCGAGGATCATACCACTGCTGGTCCTCGTGGCCCTCGCCTCGGCCATAATCGCGGCGCGTTCGATACCCTCGTGGACCATCCTGCTCGGGCTCTTCATCGCGGGAACGCTGTCTTCGGCCGGTGCCCTCGCGATAAACAGCTTCCTCGAGACAGACATCGACTCGAAGATGAAGAGGACGATGAGCCGTCCGCTGCCCACAAAGACCATCCCCAGACGGAACGCTCTGGCGCTCGGGCTCTCCCTCCTAGTCCTCGGCGTGCTCGTCTCTTATCTCACGCTGACCGTGTATGCCACACTCTTCATCGCTCTGGGCGCGATCATCTACATCCCGATCTACACGCTCGTCCTGAAGCCCCGGACGAGCTGGAACATCGTGCTGGGTGGCTTCGCGGGGAGCTGCGCCGCCCTCGCGGGTTGGTACGCAGTGACGGCGGCCGACCCGGCGATAGCGTGGGTGCTCGCCGCGCTCGTCTTCGTCTGGACACCCAGCCACTTCTGGAGCCTGGCCGTGATAACCGAGGCGGACTACTCGGCCGCGGGCATACCGATGCTCCCTTCCGTGGTGGGGAGCAAGAAGGCCGCCCAGTTCATCGTCGCGAACACGCTCCTTCTCATCCCGATCAGCCTACTCCTCTACCTCTACCTCAGCGGGACGGGAGAGCTCGTCTACCTCGTCGGAGCTTTCCTCTTCGACCTGGGGATACTTGCGACGAACGTGAACCTTCTGTTCAGGCCCACAAAAGCGAACGCGTTCCTGGCCTTCAAGTTCTCCAGCCCCTACCTTGCGGTCATATTCGTCCTCGGCTGCGTGGCGGTCCTTCTGTAACTCGGGCTCTCAACCTATCGGCGCATGCCGATGAGCCGATAAGTTAACAGGATGGTATCTCGAAAGTCTTAACTAGAGTTTCGGGACGCCGTCCCGAAGACGCATGAGCTACCAGAAGTACCTTGTGTACGTAACGATCCTGGTCACGTTCTTCCTCATCGTCTGGGGCGCGTACCTCACCGCAGGCAACTGGGGCGCGGGGTGCGGGACTGGCGGCTCCCTGGTGAGCAGCGACTGGCCCTACTGCAACGGCAGCCTTGCAATACCCAACCCGTCGGTGAACTACGCTGCGTTTGTCGAGTACGTGCACCGCACGCTGAGCGTCGTCGTCTCCGTCCTCCTGCTCGCTTCCACCGTGGTGGTCTGGAGGATGAAGCCCCGTCCAGCGACGGCCTCGAGGGCGATACTCCTCTCCCTGCTCCTGCTCATTGTCCAGGTCGCGCTGGGCGCTGTCGTGATCAACTCTGGCCTCAATGCTGTGGTCACGGCATTGCACCTCGCGAACGCCACCGCCCTCTTCGGCGTGATGGTCATCGGAGGGGTCTACATGCACCTGAACGACAAGCACGTCTCCCCGGCGTAACGTAGAAAACGCACGGCTACCTTTCTCTCTCGTGCCACCCGCAAGGTTCGTGTCTGATGCCATGCTCGGCAGCCTGGCGCGCAAGCTGCGCATCTTCGGCTTCGACACGACCTACTTCAGGGAAGGCCCGGACAAGCGGTTGCTGGAGCTCGCGAAAAACGAGAGTCGCGTCATCCTGACGTCGGACCGCGCGCTGGCGGCCCTCGCCGCTCGCAGGGGCTTGCGCTCGCTTCTGATCGAGGGCGCCAACGAGCGCGACCGCCTGAGGTCCCTCCGCCTGGGCGCGGAGAAGGCTTCGCTATCGCTCGTCCCCGGGCCCACGCGGTGCGCCCTCTGCAACATAGAGCTCGCTAAGCTGGAGTCCTCGAGGGCGAAGGCCGGCGTCCCCTCGTCTGTGGCGCGGAGCCACCGCGCCTATTATCGCTGCCCGCAGTGCAGCAGACTCTACTGGAAAGGGAGCCACTGGAGGAAGCTCAAGGCCCTCTCCGCGCTGCTCGATTGACGGGAACGGATTTAACTCGGAGCGTCCCACCCCGCGCAAATGCCTCTCACGGAGCAGCAAGGTGCCGAACTCGTTGAGCTGGCGAGGACCACCGTAGACGCTTTCGTGAGGGGCCAGGGGGTTGGTCAGCGTCCGCGGGACCGTCCGTTTCTCGAGGAGACCCGGGGCGCGTTCGTGACGCTCAAGAGCAGGGACGGAGTGTTAAGGGGCTGCATCGGCCTGCCCTACCCGACGAAACCTCTGGGGGAGGCGATCGTTGAGGCGGCAATAGGGGCGGCGGGATACGACCCGAGGTTCCCGAGGGTCGAGCCCGAGGAGCTAGCTGAGATCCTGGTCGAGGTGAGCGCTCTGACCAGGCCGGAGAATATCCAGTATTCGTCGCCGCTGGAGCTCCCAAAACTGGTCAAGACAGGCGCCGACGGCCTGATAGTCTCCAATGCCGTCACGAGCGGGCTGCTTCTTCCGCAGGTGGCTACCGAGCACAGCATGAGCCCTGAGGATTTCCTGAGCAACACCTGCCTGAAGGCGGGGCTTAGGGCGGACGCCTGGCTCACTGGCAAGGTGACCGTCCAGAAGTTCCAGGCCGAGGTCTTCTCCGAGACGTCTCCCGGGAAGATACACGGGAGAACGGAGCGTCACTAGTGGGCGCGCGTGCTCAGGATAGAATCGAGGACGCCGCTTATGTCGGCCTCTTTCCCGCCGAACCTCTTCACGCTGTAGCTGGCAGATTTGCCCAGCGATAACATCGCCTTTGTGTCGACGGCCTTGACCTTCAGGCCGAGCGACTCGTACCTCGCCCTGACCTCGTCCTCCTGGAGCAAGAGGAGGGGCTGGATCACGCTCGGGTGACGCCTAAAGGTCCGTCTGACGTCCTCGCCCCTGCATTCGGGATGACCTCCTGCCATGACCTCGCCCTTCGCCTTTGGGAGCCATGCATCGAGCCTGCCGCCAACCGGTCCGTCGCCGTCGAGGAGCAGCAGTTCGAGCCCCGATGCGTCCACCCTGCGGGAAAGTTCTGCGTAGAGCCTCGCGACCTGCCTCAGGGGCTCGTCTTCCGACCTCGAATGGACGAGTGTGACCTCGTATCCCGAGAGCGCCGCCATCCATGCCACGACGGCGCTATGATACCCGCCAGAGACGAGGCAGAAGGCCCGCCTCGCGTTCGAGGTCGGCACCCCTCCGTGCCCCCTTCTGAGCTCGACCCCGACCGCTCCCTTGTCCCTCACCATGACTATCCTGAAGGTGACGTCCGGGTTCTTCTCGTCGACGCGGCTGTTCTTGACCGATTTCAGGATGGTGCCGTTCCCGTCGAGCAGCAGGTCACCTTCCGTCCCTTCGCTCTCCTCGACCCTGGCCGTCAGGCGGAATGAAGACCCCTCGCTCAGGTACTTCCCTGCGAGGCGATGCAGCGCGGACTCGCATTGCTTCCATCCTAGGAACTCGTAGCCGACGGCTATCCAGCTGACCCCCGGAAGGTGCGACAAACCACTCGCGACCTTTACCGGGTCGGCGTGTTCTAAGATGAGACTCGTGGGTCCCTTCCTGACCGACTCCCTGGGCACTCCCAGCTTCGAGGCCGCGGTTCTCTCGAGATCCTCGAGAGCCCCGTTTCCGGACCACGCGACGACGGCGCCCGTCTTCACATCCCCGGCGCAGGCTCACGACGTTTTTAAGTCGATTCGAGACCGAGCCAAGGCTCGATGGAGAGCGCCCCGAAGAGGCTCCGGATCAAGCAGGTCTTCTCCTCGGACCCCGGAGACAGCGTGGAGATCAAGGGATGGGTTGCCAACAAAAGCTCGATGGGGAACCTGATATTCGCGACGATAAGGGATGGCACCGGCTACGTCCAGGTCTCCGCCAAGAAGGGGACCACCCCACCTGACGCGATGGCAGCGCTCGACTCGGCGACCAAGGAGTCGGCCGTAGCGGTCGTCGGCGTCGTCAGGAACGACGCGAGGGCGCCGGACGGACGAGAGCTATCCGTAAGGGAATTTCGGGTCGTCTCCGCGGCGGAGGTATGGCCCATCACAAAGACCGCGGCGGCGTCCGCGACATACCTCTACGACGTCCGCCATCTCAGCATCAGGAGCCGCAGGACCACTGCCACGATGAAGATCCGTAGCGAGGTCGTGGGCGCGACGTTCGACTACTTCCGGGAGAAGGGTTTCACGCTCATCAGCGCGCCCAGCTTCGTCCAGGCTGCAGTCGAGGGCGGTTCGACTCTCTTCCCGGTCGAGTATTTCGGGAAGAAGGTCTACCTGAGCCAGAGCGCCCAGTTCTACGAGGAAGCAGCGCTGGCTTCCCTCGAGAAGGTCTGGATATATCAGCCTGCGTTCAGGGCCGAAAAGTCGAGGACCGCCAAGCACCTGACGGAGTTCTGGATGATAGAGGCCGAACAGGCCTTCGCCGAGCAGAGCGACAACATGAAGCTGCAGGAGAATCTGCTTGCCTTCATCGTAAAGAGGGTCGTCGAGAACAGGCCATACGAGCTGAGGGCGCTGGGCAGGGACATCGCCGTTCCTCCGGTCCCGTTCGAACGGGTCACCTACGACGAGGTGCGAGACCAGGCGGCGAAGCAGGGTGTCTCTTTCGAGTGGGGTGAGGACATTCCCACGGACGCGGAGAAGCTGATGTCCATGGCGCATCAGAATCCCTTCTTCATCACCGACTATCCGCTTTCGGCCCGCAGCTTCTATCACATGACGTATCCCGACAGGCCGGGTGTGACCAGGTCGGCCGACCTGATAGCACCTGCGGGGTTCGGGGAGCTGGCGACGGGGGGACAGAGGATAGCGAGCTACGACGTACTGATGGAGCGGATAAGGAGCCAGTCCCTCCCACCCGAGGCGTTCGGCTGGTACCTCGACCTGAGGAGATATGGGATGCCCGAGCACGCCGGGTTCGGGATGGGCGTGGAGAGGGTCACGCGCTGGCTGTGCGGTTTGAAGCACATCCGAGGGGCGAGCCTCTTCCCTAGGACGATGACGCGGGTCTCCCCCTAGCGCCTCAAAGCGACCTTCGGACCCTGTACCAGTAGCCGTACGCCTCGCGGAAGCCCAGGCCACGGTAGAGGTTGAGCGCCGGTTCATTGCCTGACGCGACCTGAAGATACGCCCGCCGCGCCCCGTTCTGGCGTCCCCAGCTCAGAAGACCCTGCACCACGCTCGTACCGTGCCCACGCCGGCGCTGGTCTTCTCGGGTAACGATATCGAAGAGCCACACACTCTCGTCCTCCAGCACTCCGAGGCCGCAGGCCACTATCTGCTCTCCCAGCTGGAGGCACGCAAAGCGCTTGGGGGAGGCGATGGCCCCCAGCATGCGCTCGGCGGTCCGCCTCTTCCTCTCGTCGAGGCCGCTCATCATGCAAAACGGGTCCAACCACGCCCGCGAAACTTCGGGAGCGAGCACTACCTTCCCGGTGTCACTCAGCGCACCCTCCTTCATCGCCAATGTGTGGACCACTGCCGGCGACTCCCGCGCGTAGCCTCTCCCGTCCAAGAACTCATCGAGCGCCGCGGGCATGCTCGCAGCCGTCAGCTTGAACGTCGTGTCCAGCCCTCTCTCGGAGTACATCCTCTCGCACTCGGCCACCTTCTCCTCGATCGGGATCGTCCCCTGGCGGAACGGGATGACCGAGTTGGCTCTTTTCGTGTAGCCGTCGGAGAACCGTACCGACCATCCGTCGTAGGTCACCGTCTCGAGGGAGGGCCACGCGCTGGCTGAGAGCCGTTCGAGCCGCGCTATAGCCTCAGCGTCTGCCATGGCGTCGTTCTGAGAGCTGGCGCATATTTATCGGCACGCGCGACAATCACTTTCAGTGAGGAGTCTCCCTAGGCAGGTCAATGTCCCGTTAACGCTTATTTAGCGTGAGTCGAGCAGCAAAATTAGTTTGCCAGAAGAAGAGGCGAAAGAGGAGATCGACGAGGAGCTCGACGTCACCAGCATTGCAGGCGTCGGGGCCGTGACCAAGCAGAAGCTGAACGAAGCCGGGATATTCACGATACTCGACCTCGCTACGGCGGGACCGTCTGAGATTGCCGATGCAACCGACTGGGATATCAGCAAGTCAGTCGAGGTCAACAATAAGGCCAGGAAGAAGCTCGTCGAGATGGGAAGGCTCGAGCCGGACTTTGTGAGCGCGTCGGACCTTCTCACCCGCAGGAAGAACATCACCCGGATAAGCACGGGAGCAAAGAACATCGACGAACTGCTCGGAGGAGGTATCGAAACTTGGGCGATCACGGAGTTCTACGGGGAGTTCGGCGCCGGTAAGTGCGTCACCGGAGATACGCCGGTGGCGTACACGAACGACGAGAACATGCACCTCGAGACCATCGCCGAGACTTATGAGAAATACAGGAAGATGAACGGAGAGGAACGCGATGGAGATGGTTTCGTCGTTCCCCTGCGAACCGTCAGAGTCATAGGGCCTGAAGGCACCCCGACGTCGGCTGATTACCTCTATCGAGAGAGGGCACATGAGGTGTTCAGGGTCGAGACGGAGCGAGGAAGAGCTATCGACGCCGCAGCCCGGCACAAGTTCATGGTGCTCAGGGCCTCAGGTCTGGGGTGGGTAGATACCCAAGATCTCAGGCCCGGAGACAGTATCGCCACGCCAAAGTCGATGTACCACAAAGGGACCTGTGACTTGACCCCGGACGACGCGTTCTTCCTCGGTCTTTTTGCCGCCGAAGGAACTGCTAACCCGCTTTCGATAAGCAACTCCAACGGGACTCTGGTGAAGTGGCTGGTCAACTATGCGGAGACTCGATTCGGGTTCTCGCCCACATTGCGGGCGAGGGACGGGAATTGGGTCGTGTTATTCAGAAACTCAATGCGGCTACTCCTAGGCAAGCTCGCCGACTCCAATTCCTTCACCAAGGAGGTTCCCGAGAGCGTCCTCAACGGTAGTGAAGATGTGATCCGTCACTTCATCTCTGGCTACGTTGAAGGAGACGGACACGTCAGCGATTCGTTCGAGGTCTCATCGAACAGCAAGAAGCTGATTGAGGGGTTGGCGTACCTCTTCTCAGCCTTGGGGCTCTCCACAACATCCTATACCAAAACAATCCCGACGGGTCTGCACTATCGACTCCGCATATCGGGTCTTGACCGGTCGAGACTCGTGGAGGTTCCCCTTCTGACGAAGAGGCTTCAGACACCAGCACTTGTCAATAGTAAGTTTGGCGTTCCAATAGCCGCCTACCTGAAGTCTGTGTACAAGCAGGCCATCGGAGGAAGCCGATGGCACGTCAGGAGGTCCGGTCTCCTCGAGAAGAGTGGCACGATTTACGAGTTCTTCACGAGGAGCGCATACTCGGACTCGTCACTCAGCGAATCCACTCTGGCCGAGGTCGAGCGCTTCCTTGCGGAGAGGGTGGAGGCCCTGAGGGGCGACCAGGCTGCGCTGCGTGGGCTTGACATGGGAGACTCTGTTGCGTTCCGTCGGTTCGCCCTCTCCCTAAGCTTTCCTCTGAACTCTGCCTCATCAGCCTTGGGGATAAGCAGGAGTGGATTGAACAATTACTTTAGACGGGGAGTACCCCCGAAGAGGGAACGCTCGCTGAGAGCCGCGTTAGAGCGGGAGATGGAGCGAAGGCTGGCTCTACTGGAAGACGCACTGCTTGCGATTGCGGGAGCAAGGCGGTACAACTGGGACGAGGTCGTGGGAATCCGGACGAGGATTCATGACGACTATGTCTACGACTTCTCGGTACCCGGGAGTCACGCATTCATCGGGGGGAACATGCCGACCATCATGCACAACAGTCAGATCTGCCACACCCTCAGCTGCATGGTGCAGCAGCCGACCGACGCAGGCGGTCTCGACGGCGGCGTGGTCTACATCGACACCGAAGGCACGTTCAGGCCGGAGAGGGTCTCAGAGATTGCGACTGCCCGCGGCTACGACCCCGAGGCGATCCTCTCGCGCATCCTCGTGGCGAGGGCCTACAACAGCGCCCACCAGGAGCTCATCGTGAAGGACCTCGGAAGAATAGTCGAGAAGAACAACGTGAAGCTGGTCATCGTCGACAGCGCTGTCGCCCACTACAGGGCAGAGTTCCTCGGAAGGGGTACACTGGCTGAACGCCAGCAGCGCCTCAACCGGTTCATGCACGCGCTCCTCAGGACAGCCGAGGTCTACAACATCGCGGTCGTGATGACCAACCAGGTCCAGTCCGCCCCCGACAGCTTCTTCGGCGACCCCACGAGGGCGACCGGCGGCCACGTCGTCGCGCACACAAGCACCTACCGGATCTACCTCAGGAAGGCGGGGAAGAACAGGATAGCCCGGATGATGGACAGCCCGTACCATCCAGAGCGTGACGCCGTCTTCGTCCTCGACGAGAAGGGGGTCGACGACCCGCCCGAAGAATCTTCGAAGAGAAGATAGTCCCTCTCCATTGGGAACGGTTTAATATCGTACCAACGGCGGCGAGAACCTTCATGAAAGCAAGAGCGACCCTTATTTTGGTCCTCGTCCTTTCTCTCGCGCTGGTGCCGGTGCTGGCTACGGTCCCCGTGCACGCGCAGAGCGGGTACACCGAGAGGCTCAACGTCTATACCGCGGGCGACGATGCGTTCTGGTA
>JASHPA010000109.1 GCA_030038365.1 Nitrososphaerales archaeon | reverse complement strand
CAGCCCGGGGAAGAGGTCGCGTGTCCTCCCCGATTGCGGCCAGTCCGTCCTCCACGGTGGACGGGGAGAAGCCTGGGAGGTCAAGGTCGTGCTCGGGATATCCTTCGAGGGACATGAGGGACCTCTTCCACGGCATCTCCGCAAACTCGGCCAGTTTCAAAGGATCCTCGTGAACATGGACATCGATATCCACCACGACGCCGCCGGGCTTGGCATGACCTGCTCGATGCCGCGGGCTCACGTTGCATAATCCTCGGTCGGACATGTTAAGCGTTTCAGCCCGATGCCTGCCAGCAACCTCGTCCGTGCCTCTTGGCGCCCCTCGTAGCGAACGAGGGGACAGCGCAAAGCTCGTGCCTGGATATTGATGCGAAGGACAGGAGAAATTCTTGGACCCGTCCGGCTGACCGTGCAAGACGCTCTGTCGTAGAGGCCGACAGGGAACGGAGGCGCCCGCCCTGACTTTACTTGAAGGTCACCGTGTTGAACAGGGGAAGCGTCGAGTCGCCGCTCCAGAGCGGGTCGACGAGGAACCCGGAGACGACCTTGTTGTTGTAGACGATGGAGCCGTCGCCGAGCCAGAGGCCATTGACGGCCACCCATGCGTAGGGCGCCTGGTTGTAGATCACCTGCTGGGCAGCCGCGCAGAGGCTCGCTATCTGCGACGTATTGCTGGATGTCGTGAACGCGTTGACGCAGGCCTGCACCGTCGGGTTGCTGTAGGCTGCCCAGTTGCCCCACAGAGAGGAGTTGCTGACGAATGATATCCAGTTGTCCGCGGGCGTGAGGGCGTCGGGCGCCCACAGTGTGGCGCCTCCGAGTATCGAGAGCTGGCCTATCTGGGATGCGTCCTGCACGTTGGTCGTGTAACTCCCGTAGGGCTGGTCGTAGGTCGAGGCCAGCTGATCCTGGATGCTGACTGTTATCCCTATCTGGCTGAGGTCGGAGGCGACGACCTGCGCGAGGTTGGCGCAGAGCGTGCACCCGGACACTATCGTGAAGGTCAGGGTCTGAGGCGTCGTCACACCCGATTCCTTGAGATACTGCTCCGCGAGCGCCAGGTTGTAGCTGTAAGGCTTGAAGCTTCCGATGTCGTAGTACTGGCTCCATGCGGGATACTCGGGGCCCATGAAGGGGGTTCCCTGCCCGAGAAGCGCGGTGTCTATTATGTCGGTGTAATTGATCGCATATGACACCGCCAGCCGGAAGTCGGTTATGTTCGTCGGGTAGACCTGCGTGTTGAAGGCTATCGCGGTCAAGAGGCCTCCGCTCGGAGGCATCGTGAAGTACGAGTATTGCTGGGGGTTGGACGTAATCGAACTCCAGTCCTGTGCCTCTATCGCCGCTATCTGGACCGCCCCCGTCGCCAGATTCGTGTATCTCGTAAGGTCAGAATCCACGTAGTACACCACCACGTCCTTCGCCTGGCCGGGGCTCAGCACGGGGTTCGCCGATATCTGTTGCGTCGTCAGCGAGTCTCCCCAGTAGCTCGGGTTCTGCGCGAACTCCACGTCCACCTGAGAGGTTATCCCCGTCACGACGTAAGGCCCGGTCCCGGGGATGGGCGTGAGGTTGAAGTTCGAGTTTATGGCCGCCGGCGTTCCGAGACCGCCGTTGTCCAGGGCGTACTGAGCGTCCCACATCAGACCGGTAAGCGAGGTCAGGGTGCCGGGGAAGTAGACGAAAGGCGCCTGGAGCTGGAACGTTATCTGGTACTCGCTGTCGACATAGATCGGCCAGGACTTGTTCTCCATTATGGCGAGCATCTGTGCGCTGGGGCTGGTTATCTGGTCGTCCGTGGAATTCATGAACGCCAGGGTGCTCGGCCCAAAGTTCACGCCGGTCATGTTGAAGAGGTCATAATTCGCGAACCAGCTCGAGCTGTTTGCAGAGAGGTAGTAGTAGCCGTACATCTCCGCCCACACCTGGTAGGCGTTGAACGGGTCGCCGTTCGAGAACGTCACGCCCTGTCTCAGGTTGAAGGTGTACGTGGAACCGGACGAGGAGACGTTCCAGCTCTCTGCCAATCCTGGGAGGTACTGGATGGTCCCGTTCGTGTACTCCATGGTCTCGTTCACGGTCACCAGAGGCTGGTAGACGGTGTACTCTAGCCAGTTGGGATAGTTGGTCCAGTAGAGCATGTTCAGGTCGTTGCTCGGCCAGTACGCGTCGTCTATCGAAAGCGTCGTGGGGATGCCGCTCGCCGACGTGGAGACGCTGCTGCTGCTAGTCGTGCTCGTGCTGGTGGTCGAGCTCTTCACTGTGGTGGTGTAGTATATTCCGGCCGCGACTGCGAGAATCAAGATTATGACGATGACAGCAACTATCACAGACCTCCCGACGGCCTCCCGCCTAGACGAAGCGAGATTCATCTGTTGGCGGTTTCACTTCTTACGCGTGCTTATATTTGTTCTGAACATCGCGTGCCAGTTCGTTCATCGAGCTCTCCTGCTGGATGGAGACGACCCGTGCTCCCCCCGCTCCCGGAACACCAGGCAGCTCGGAGGCGCTCTTATCCAGATTCGCAGAAAGCATAAAAGCGAAAATTCGTCCTTCGGCCTGATTTTCTGCATGACCGCTTTTGACGTCATCATCGTGGGCGCGGGACACAACGGCCTTACGTGCGCAGCCTACCTCGCGAAGCAGGGCCTTAGAGTCCTGGTGCTCGAAAGGAGAGGAGTCGTCGGAGGGGCCGCCGTCACGGAGGAGCTCTGGCCGGGATACAAGATCTCCAGGGCGTCCTACATCCCGCAGATCCACAACGAAATCGTCGAAGACCTCGAGCTTTCAAAGCACGGATACGTCACGGGTCCCGTCGACCCTCTGGAACTGCACCCCTTCAGGAACGGGAAGTTCCTCGTCTTCTATCGCGACCCGGCGAAGACCGCCAGGGATATCGAGAAGTTCTCGAAGAACGACGCAAAGGCCTACCTGAAGTTCCACGAGATGGCGAAAGCCTTCGGTGAAGCTGTCGACCCTCTGATTCTCTCGTCCCCTCCGGCCCTCACCGACATGGTGAGCATGATCGCGAGCAAGGAATTCGAGGAGATCATACGGTCCTTTCTGCTGATGGGCTCGGCCCAGCTCGTCAACGAGCTGTTCGAATCGGAGGAGGTCAAGACAGCGTTCTGCCAGCACAGCGTGAGCAACACGGCCATGAGCCCGTCGGAGGTCGGTACCGCCTACCTGCTGGCGCTCGGTGAAGGGGGAGGCGGACACGGCTATGCGATAGGAGGCGCCGGCGCGGCCTCGCTCGCTCTCGCGAGGGCTGCCCAGTCCCATGGCGCTACTATCCAGACGAACGTAGTGGTAAGGCGAATCATCGTAAAGGACGGGCGTACAGAGGGCGTCGAGCTGTCGGACGGGAAGACAGTCGAAGCGCCCGTGGTGGTCTCCAACGCCGACCCAAAGACGACCGTGCTGAAGCTGATGGACCGTGACGCGCTGAGTCCCGATTTTGTGAAGAGGGTGGAACACATCAGAAACGACGGGGGACAGACAAAGGTCAACGTCGCCCTCAAGGGGCTTCCTGACTACACCGTCCTGAAGGGGACCGGCATAGACGGGCGCACCTTCGCGGGCATGATGTTCGCGAACTCCGTCGACGAGATTGAGAGGAGCTTCTCCCAGTGGAGGTTCGGCGAGATCCCGGACTCTCCTCCGATTAACAACTTCATCCAGACGCTAGTCGACCCGTCTGCTGCGCCGCCCGGTCGTCACACGGTATCGAGCATAATCAGGTACACGCCCTACAGGCTGAACAGAGGGACATGGACCGACAGGGTCGACGAACTGAAGGAGAAGTACATCTCGACCTGGCAGGAGCACGCTCCAAACTTCGGAGCCTTGATCGAGCACATCGAGGTGCTCTCGCCGTGGCACAACGAGCGGCTGCTCGGCATCGACCAGGGGCACGTCTCGCACATCGAGCAGTCTCTGTATCAGATGCTCTCCTTCAGGCCCCTGCCTGGTTACTCCGATTACCGTCTTCCCGCCAAGGGTCTGTACCTGTGCGGGGCCGGGACTCATCCGGGAGGAGGGGTGTCCGGCGCTCCTGGCCACAACGCGGCTATGGTGATAATACAGGATTTCCCTAAGGTGTCTGGTTCTTGAGCAGCCCAAGCACCCTCTGCTGAAACTCGAGCTTGGCGGACGCGGAGCGGCTCTTCACGACGTTGTTGATGACGCCCGCCAGCGCTCCCTTGCCGGCGTAGTCCGCCCTGAAGACCAGCTGGCATGTCTGGTCATCTATGGCTGCCAGTGACACGCGCCCCGTGATCTCTATCTCGGGGCTTTCGCCGTGAAAGTCCATCATCCCGTCGCGCACCTGAACATTCGTCTCGAGATTGACCGTCTTCTTGACGAACCCCACCTTCACGAGTATGACCCAGAGGTACTTCCCGTCTGAGATCTTGTCGACCCTTTCCACGTCCGGCACCGCCCGGCCCATGAGCATGGGGTCGAGCACGATGGACGCTGCCTTTTCCTTCGGCACGGGAAGCGTCACCGACGCGTCCATCGACGGCATACGGAAAAAGCGGGCCCGAGGACCGGAGAAAAACGTTTGCAGTTTAGAGGGACATCTCGTAAAAGCCCGCCATCAGACCGCCGTCGACGAACAGCACGTTACCCGTCATGTATCTCGCGTCGTCGGAGGCGAGGAAAAGCGCGCACGAAGCAATGTCCTCCGGGGCCCCTATCCTGCCCATGGGGATCTTGCGCTTGATGGTGTCCCGCATGTTCACGGGGACAGACCTCTCCCACATGGGCGTGAGCACCTCGCCTGGCGCCAGCGCGTTGACCCGGATGTTGTTGGCGGCATAGTCGAGTGCGAGGGACTTGACCAGCTGGATGAGGGCCGATTTCGTCGTCCCGTAGGCCTGGGAGTTACGGTAGTTCATGAACGCGTTCGTGGTGATCGTGACGATTATGGCCCCTCCATGATTCTTGATCATGATCGGGACGACTTCCTTCGCCACGAGGAAGTGGCTCTTTATGTTGAGGTTCATGAGCCCTACCCAGTCCTCCTCGCTATCCTCCAGGACGTTGTCCGGATGGTCCACGACTCCTCCGGCGTGGCTGTGCACTATGTCGATGGTCCCGAACGTCTCTTCCGTCGCCCGGACGGCCTCTTTGACATCTTTGCTGCTCGTGACGTCGCATCTGAAGAACGAGGACCGGCCACCCTTCGACCTTATCCTCGCGGCGGTTTCGCCCCCTGCTTCCTGATTGATGTCACACACCGCCACCGACGCTCCTTCCTCGGCAAAGAGATAGGCCGTCGCACGACCTATCCCAGACCCCGAAGCGGTGATGAGGGCCACCTTGTCCTTTAGACGGTTCAAGCATGAATCAGTGGGGGCCTGTCATAATAAGCGTGGTGTTTTGAGAGATGTCCATAGTTCGTTTTCGGGCTCAGGCCATACCAAGGACGGCGCGGTTCCGCCGCATGCGAGAGGCGCAGGTATCTGGGGCTGACAGGAGGAATCACGCGTTATCCTTATCTACGCTGATGGACTGCACGCTGCCTAATTGAATCAACCCTCCGAACGCGTGGCGGTCGGGAGAATGGTCATCGTGGCTGTTGTGGTGGTAATCCTTGTGGTCGCTGCGGCTGCGGGGGTGTACCTTGCGAGCCAAGCCAAGTCGACGACAACGACTTCGACGAGTTCGACATCCAGCAGCGGTACGACGGCTTCGTCGACCTTGGTGATGGACGACCAGAACTACCCCGACGACGGTGCGAACGTGCTCTACTTCCAGGCTGAGGTGCCGTGGCCCGACTGGTTCCAGTATTCCGTCTACCAGCCGCTCGTGGTTGCTAACGCTACGGCGGAGTACGACAGCGGTACGCTCCAGTATCTGCCTGCCCTCGCCACGAACTGGACGAACACCAACGACAACTCCACCTGGACCTTCAACCTGAGACAGGGCGTGACGTTCTCGAACGGCGACCCGTTCAACGCATATCAGGTGTGGGGCGACCTCTACGGAGAGTACTTCCTGACAGCGAACAGCTCCGGGTTCTGGCAGTCGTACACGATATTCAACACCACCAACATAGACTTTGGACCTAGCACGCTGGCGCTCATGGGCTCGACGGACAACCAGATGATCAGTCCGAGCAGCCAGCTGCTCGCCATAATGGAGAACAAGTCCTGGCCGATCTACGTCGACAGCGAGTATCAGATAACGCTCCAGCTGAAGGCCCCCTTCAACTACTTCCTTGGGACACTGATCGGCTACATCGGTATGATGTTCGACACGCAGTACGTGCTGAACAACGGAGGATTCGGCACAGCGGGCTCGCCGAACACGGCGTTCGACACCCAGGCGATACCGGGGACCGGACCCTATTCGATAACCGGGATTTCCGCCAACTCCTATATGGACTTCGGGCAGTACTCCGGCTACTGGGGCTCCGACCTGACCGCTGCGCAGATTGCAGGCAACCCGGTGATCGCGCCAGGTGACTACAAGAACGCGGTGATCAACTACATCCCTGACGACCTGGACAGGTACAGCGCCCTTGAGACTGGCGCCGCGCAGATCGCTGCGATCGTCTCGAGCGCGGAATGGCCTCTGGTACTCCAGAACCCGAACGAGTTCTCTTACACCTCGCTCCCGTCCTGGTCCGCTGCGGACATCGCCGCCGTCGCGATCAACGTCAACGAATACCCGACAAACATAACCGTAGTGCGCCAAGCGATCGTGCAGGCAATCAACTACAGCAACATCGACCAGAACGTGTTCTACAATGACATCCAGCCGGGCATGGGCCCCGAATGGCCGCTCTACTCCCAGTACTACGACCTCGGCAGCCTCCCTGCGTACCAGTACAACCCGGCCAACGCCACGGCCATCCTCAAGGCCGCGGGTATCGACCCCTCCAAGCTGGGCACGCTGACGTTCAGGACCGAGGCGGAATGCCCGATGTGTTCGGACATTGCCCAGATAGTGGAGACCGACCTCCAGCAGATAGGCTTCAGCGTGACCGTCGACACGGTGTCGAGCAGCGACTACCTGGCCGCATACGGCAGCTACTCCTCCAACGTGGCGAACAACGCCTCGCTCGGACAGCTGTCCATACTCGGAGGCGAGAGCTGGGCTGCGGGCGCCCTTACTCCCGCAGACAACTGGGTCTCGTTCGTAAGCAACGAGTCGAGCTGGGGCAACTGGGCCGGTTACTCTACCCCGCAGGTCCAGGCGTGCGTGAACGCCTTCACCTCCATCTCCAACACTTCCGAGATACAGGCCATCTGCACCACTGCACAGTCACAGATTTACAACGACGCGCCTTACGCCTGGCTCGGCTTCACCAAGCTCTGGGGCTACACCGGCTCCCTCGTGTGGAAGACCGGCACGATCTCCAGCTTCGACCTCGACCCTTGCTGGGGCGGCATCGACACGTTGCCCCTGATCAACACGGTCGTTCCAGGGGACCAGTAAAGGGGCAGGCGACCTGGTCCGGCTCGCTCGAGCCCGGGCCCTGTCCGCTCTCCAGCCGAAACGGTCGAATCCTTAAAGCGGCGGGCGCAGGTTGTTCGTCTGCATGAAGATCAAGGATCTCTCGGCGACCGTCGTCTCAGTCCCGATCAAGAAGGCATACCCGACGGCCTTCGGAGCCTTCAGCGGCCACGTCACCGCCGTCATAGTCCAGGTCCTCACGGACGACGGACTGGTCGGCGTCGGGGAGACCCCCGTCCTGTGGGGAGGCGAGGTCACGAAGATGATCGTCGAGTCGTCGAGGCCGATCATCCAGGGAAGCGACCCGTTCGACGTCGACATCATCAGGAGAAGGCTCTACGCGAATCACAACCTGACCCACTTCCACATCCATGCCGCCAGCTGGGCCCTCAGCGGCATCGAGATGGCTCTCTGGGACCTGATGGGCAAGGCAGCTGGCAGGCCCCTCTACAAGCTCTGGGGAGGCGCGGTCAGGAAGAAGATCCCCTTCTGGGGGTGGGTTGCCGGCGCAGGCGCTTCCGCGATGGCGACCGAGTCCAGACGCTTCGTGAAGGAGGGATTCACCACGATATACACGAAGATCGGCATCGACCCGGAATGGGATGTCCAGGCCGTCAGGACGATGAGAGAAGCCGTGGGCTACGACAGCGGGATAAAGATCAGGGTCGATGCCAATCAGGCATGGTCTACCTCCACGGCAATTCGGATGATCAAGAAGCTGGAGAGATACGACCTCGAGTTCGTCGAGCAACCCGTGCTGATGTACAGCCTCGACGCTCTGCGCCGCGTGAGGGAGGCCGTCGATACCCCCGTTCTCTCGCACGAGTCGTCGTGGACCTTCTACGAGGCCCTGAAGGTGATAAAGAGCGGCGCCGCCGACGCCATCCAGCTGGACCCGCGTTTCGACGCCGGGTTCTCGGGCGCAAGGATCGCGGCGGGGATGGCCGAGGCGGACGGGATGTCGTCCGTCATCCATAGCTTCTCTGACCTCGGGATAACCACCTCGGCGTACTGCCACCTCATCGCTTCCTCGTCGGCCTTCCTTCACGCGAACCAGACGAACTACTACGCGCTTACGGACGACGTGACAAAGGAGAGGCTTGTGTTCAGGGATGGCTGCATCGACGTACCCGAGACCCCCGGAATCGGCGTAGAGCTCGACCCTGAGAAGATGAAAAGGTACTCGCGGGAGTATGAAACGAAGGTCAAGGGAAAGGAGTTCAAGGAGACGGCTAGGCCGAAGAACCACCTGGGCGTCAAGAGCCGCGACTCAGACTGGTATTCGTTCTCCCCGCACTTTTGACCGGTTTGAGTGCGCCCGGTCCGCGACGTGGCCATGTCCTCAGCTGAGGGCGACCCACTTCGACTCGCGGGCCGACCGGTATGCGGCGTCTATCAGCTGGTTGACCAGCGCCCCTTCGTCGAAGGTCTCGACCGGCTTTGTCCCCTGCAGGATCGAGGTGGCGAAGTGCCTGAGCTCATCGACGAACCCCTCGGTCATGTACGCGTCCCACGCCGGATACATCCAGCCGCTCGTCGCGTCTGCCTTCTCCGCCACCTCCCCGACCTTTCCCTCGGCGGACGCGCGGAACATTCGGATCCCCGTCTCCCTGCCCGAGTCTACGAAGATGGACCCGTCGCTACCATAGACCTCGAAGCGGATGTCGACCCCTCCCTTGGCCGTCCAGCTGTTGGCGCTCTCGGTCAGGGCGCCTCCTTCGTGCTTGATCAGCACCAGGCTGTTGTCCTCAAGCTTCGTCTCGTGGACCAGGGTCTCGACCCAGCCGAGGACGCTCAGCGGCTTCCTTCCCAGCAGGAACCTCGACACCTCGATCGAATGGCACCCCATGTCCAGAAGGGCGCCTCCGCCCGCATGCGCCGGTTCCCAGAACCACCGGCTGTGGGGCCCCGAATGCGCTTCCACCGACCTGATCGAGGTCACCTTGCCCAGGCTACCCGAGTCTATGAAGTCCTTGGCGCGTCTGATCCGCGGGGCGAACACCTGGTTCTCCGCGTAGCAGTGCAGGACGCCATAGCGGCGGACGACGTCGAGCGAAGCCGACGCCTCCTTGAAGTCACGCCCGAGGGGCTTCTCGCAGATGACCTGCTTGTGGTTCTCCGCCGCCGCGACTATTGCCCCGTGGTGTCTGTCGTTGGGCAGGGCGATGTCAATGGCATCGATGGACCCGTCCCTGGAGATCGCCTCGACCGCCCTCTCCCCGTGATACGCTCTCCCTATTCCCCATTTCTTTGCGAACGCGTTGGTACGCGACTCGTCCAGACCCGCGACAGCGACGACTTCGGCGACGTCCTGTATGGCCTTGAAGGCGGGCATGTGAAGCTGGTCGGTTACGAACCCTGTCCCGATCACGCCGACACGAAGCCTGGCCAAGTTCCGACCCATGTCTACCTTGCCGGCCCCGCCTATAGCTTTGGTCTATCCCTGCCAGAGAAGGCCGGGCTGCACGCCTCTTGCGGCTCGGTGCCGGCTCGACCCCCGCCGTGCAAGACTTATCTCTTGAGCTCCCGGGCTGAGACCCATGGGCCGCATGGATTCACCGTCTGGCCGGCGGAAGGTCCTGGGAAAGAAGCTGGAAAACGCGGGCGCAAGGCTCGCGATAATCTCAAACCCGAAGCACATCTTCTACCTGACTGGGTTCTCCTCGAACCTCAACCCCTATCAGGTGGTGGGCAAGGGGCAGCGCGCCATCTCGTTCCTTGCCATAGGCGAAGATGGAGGCTCGTCCCTCCTCCTGGGAGGGACGGAGGTCGTGAGCCCCTGGGCGCACAAGGACTC
>JASHPA010000108.1 GCA_030038365.1 Nitrososphaerales archaeon | reverse complement strand
TACTTCTTCTTGAATTTGGCGGAGTTGAGGAGCTTCTCGACGCCCATCACAGCCTGCTCTGTCGGGGAGAGAGGAGCGAAACCGACACCCACCGAGGTATCGTTCGCCACCGGCATCTCCTTGGTCCTGAGGAAGACGTCTATAAGGTCGAGGGAGCCCTGGCGGATCATCGTTTCCAGGCGCACGTGCTTCGCGGGGTCGAGGAACCGCATCGTGCCGCGGATGTAGTCTGCGATCGCCTTCTTCGATATCTCCTCGACGGGGACCCTGATGTTCTTCCCCTTGATGGGGACCACGTCGGTTGCCCTCCCGGCCACGAGGATGTAAATCGGGTCGGTAACCTTCCCGCCACCGAAGACCGGCTTCGACTTGCCTCCCACCAGCAGGCCCTTGTCCACGTTGTGGTGGAGTATCGCGTCGAAGTTCTCTAGGTAGTACTTGGACAGCGCTACGGAGACCGCTTCACATGCCCCATCGATGATGCTGTCAGGATGTCCTATGCCCTTCCTCTCGACTATCTCGACCTCGAGGTCGGAGACGGTCTCGCTTAGCGATTCTACGTGGAGGGATCTTGCCAACTCGTTCACGTTCAGAGAGAAGCGTCGAGCTTGATGTACAGGACGTTGTTCCCCCGAATCACGACCTTGCCGTAGTTCGCCGAGAGCTTGCCGTTCTCATACTCCTCGGCGTCTGTAAGTATCACGTTCATGTATGGGTCCACGTTCGATACCCTGCCCCTGTACTCGATCTCATTCTTCAGCCTGATAGAGGCGGACTTGCTGATGGACTTTTGAAGAACACTCAACGGTTTCTTTGAAGGCTGTGGTGTTGAGTTCACTTTGACGTTTCGAGCGGGAATTGTTGAGAATAAAAGTGTATCTCGGATTGTTATGAGGCTTGAAGCGAAGATAGTAGCGAGGGGAATCGGCCAAGCCTTTAACGGCGGCGCAACGTGCGAGGGAGGCAGCGAGGGCCGTGACCGATTTTCCGCTTACCAGCAAAGACCGCATCATGAGCATGCGACGGGCCCTCGAACTCGACGGGAAGAGGTCGACCTTCTCCTCGGGCTCGGAGGCGCTGGACGCCCTGCTAGGCGGTGGCTTCAAGACAGGGGAAATAGTCGAGGTATACGGGGCGAGCAACGCGGGGAAGACGCAGCTCGCCATGCAGACTGCCGTCACCGTCGGATCATCTGGTTTCTCGTGCACCTTCGTCGATACAGAGGGGCAGTTCAGGCCGGAGAGGGTCGCATCCATTGCAGCGGGCAGGGGGATGGACTCTCAGAAGGTACTTGCAGCCGTATATTCGATCAGGGCGGAGACGACCACCCGTCAACTGGACGCGATAGCAAGAATGAGGAGCAAGGAGGGACCCGCGAACTGCAAGCTCGTGGTTGTCGACACGCTGACCAAGAACTTCACGCTGGAGTATCCGGGGAGCAGGATGGTAGGGAGGAGACAGACGTTCCTGGGAGCCTACCTGAACAGGCTGGCCCGCGACGCTTACCAGAGAGACAGAGCGGTCATCGCCCTGAACAGGGTCTCGGCTGTAACGGTGGAGGGGAGCGACGCAGAGATCGACATTGGTGGCGAGACGGTCAGGCACTTCGCCCAGAAGGTCCTGTACCTGAGGAGGAGCGGGGACTTTGTGATGGCATCAAGGCCCGACCTCCACGGTCCGGAGGTCCGGACGAGGATGACCGAGAAGGGGCTCGTGTGACCGGGAGCGATCAGCCGCTCCGGATCATCCTCTTCGAGAAGGAGGCCATCTTTGAGAGCGTCTCGTCCAAGGTGCCGCCCGTCAGGTCGAAGCTCACGTAAGAGACGCCGATCTTCTCGCACTCGTGGATTTCGGACGCTATCTTCCTGGCCGTTCCGACGAAGAGCTCGGGAGCGTCCTTCTCGCGGACCTCGAGCCGCGGAGAGACGAACGCCACCCCAAGCTTGCGCTTCCTTCCTGTCTCCTTTGAGACGGCCCGAAGCCTGTCGACGGCCGCACGGAGCTGCTCGAGCGTTATGAGAGGGTAGGCAGGATTGGAGCCTATGGGATACCACACGTCACCTTCTGTGGCCGCCCTCCTCATGGCGGCGGGGCTCTCGCCACCGACCCAGATCGGGGGACGGGGCGTCTGGGCCGGCTTGGGTAGGAACCTCACCGCGCCCACGTTGAAGTAATCTCCGTGGAAGGATGAGGGATCCTTCGTCCACATCGTGTTGAAGAGCCTGATGTATTCGTCGGCCACGCGACCCCTCTCGGAGAAGGGAGGCGCGTCGAGCGCCTCGAACTCCTCCTTCATCCAGCCGACGCCCACACCTACTATCAGCCTCCCTCCCGAAAGGGAGTCCAGGGTCGCGAGCATCTTCGCCGCGAGCAGCGGATTCCGGTAAGGAAGGATGAGGGCCGCCGTGATGACACGTATCCGCGAGGTCATGCCTGCGAGGAAAGAGAGGGTCGTGAGCTGCTCGTTCCACCCTTGCCAGTCAGGGACTCTGCCATCGGGGGTGTATGGATAGGTGGAGCGGATCGACTCGGGGATCACGATATGATCGCCCATCTCCATCGCGTAGAAGCCAAGTTCCTCAGCCTTCGTCGCGATGCGCTTGATAGACTCGGGACGTGCCTGCGGACCGCCCTCGGGCAACGTGAGACCGTATAGCATGATTCTGGCAATGGATGTTCCAGCTGCGGATTTATCGTTTTTTGCTTTCCTCCCGGCCACCTGTCTTTCGGGATTCGTTGGACCGCGTCGTCGACCCCAGGCTCAGTTCCCAGGTTCGTTAGCTCGAATTCATCAGATACACGAAAGAGCCCCGGGGTTAGGTCGCTATAGCG
>JASHPA010000107.1 GCA_030038365.1 Nitrososphaerales archaeon | reverse complement strand
TCCCGTCCCTGCAGCCCCGACAACGATGATCAGCGCAAGAACCACAGCAATAGAAACCCCTGCGCGCCTTGAGCTAGGCAGTCCCGGAAACTTCCTGAACCTACTCACAGGCATACCAACCGGGTCGCTGATCAGATTTTTAAAGGGGCGGCCTAATTCTCACGGTTTAGAATTACAGAGTAAAGCTCCGGTACAATCGATTCCTGCTAACCTGTGACGCCGTACGCCGTGAGAACTCGATATGGGCCAAGGTTCCGGACAATTCGGATTTTGTGAGATATTTTTGGTGTGATAAAGGCACGTTCTCACAGCATAGCGTAGGCTGGAGGCTTGTGCCTTATAGGCAGCCTGGCGACAGTGCCAGCCACTGTAATGACTGCTGTCACAATTGCGACTACACCGAGATAGAACGAACTGATGCTGGTAGCAGTCGATTTGCTGGTTGTCGTAATGGACGAGGTTGTTTGAGAGGCAGAGGATGTGGTCGATGGGGAGGATATCGCGTTAGAGGTCGTGCTCGTAGTTGTGGTTGTCCCATTGTTACCAGACGACGTTGCAGTAGTCGTTCCTTCGACGAAGTGCAACAGCAGGATTTGACCCCATTCATCCTCCCCCACCACGGTATAGTTCCCAGGTGGAAAGGTGACCAAGGCTGCAGGAGACGAAGTGCTCGCGCCACCCGTCCAGTATCCCGCAGTAGATTGTCCTATCGACTCGTTTCCGAGAGGGCCCAAAGTGGTAGCCACGAAGGTCTCCGTACAAGCGAATTGAACGCTCGTATTGTATAACGGAAGAGGACCTGATTCTTGAAGCTCGTCGACGCTGAGATTCCCGTTGAATATCCCGAATGCTAGCGACGCACCAAAGCGGCACCCGTCGGACCCGGACAGCTCTTCTTGGGAATAAGGCCAGTTATCAGCATAAGAAATCACATTTGTCGTGTTACGAAGGTTCACGGCGCTGAGGCTTATGGACAGGTTTCCACCGGAATCCTCGGTGGAAATCTGCAGGAGAAGTTGGACGCCCAACGATGAGTTGGACGTCGAAACAGATGAAGTGGCATTCTCGATTGAAAATTCCCGCGAACTTTGCGGCGCAGCCTTTGAACTTGCGCCCGACACTTCAGCGAGGGCAGTCGCAGGAACGATGCTTTTCGCATGAGCACTTGGTACATTATTAGTTAGTACGACAGAGAATGCGCCTAGCGAGAGCAATAAAATCAGTAACAAGACCAGATATCTGGGGTGTATGTCAGATTGCCGCGGAGCAGCGCGGGCGGCGCTTCTACGCATGCCTTAAGGTGAGAAACTAAGTAGTTTAACCCGGCAGATGGATTCTTATGTAAGAAATTCCTCGCATTCAAGATTATGTGCTATGATTAGGCGCTTTATGGGCGTAACTGGTCTGTTGCTCTGTTAGACAACTATCCTCCGCCATGCGGAGTCATCCGCATGAACACGTTGTGCAGTGACACCTTTGTGGCCATCTCCTTTGCCATGTTCACGAACTTCGCTGAGACGTACTCGCCGAAGACCCACTTGATGACCGAGTAGGCTCCCTCTACGGCCCACCTCGCACCGTACCTCTTCTTTTCCTTCCATCCCTCGAAATCGGTCTGCTGCGCGATGACCTCCTTCTTCCTCGCGTAGAACCCCTCTGGCCTTCCTGGACGCGCGTTCTTCCTGACCTTGATCGCCGGGTCGATCCCGTTCGATGCGAGGAGGTTGAAGTTCGCTCCCCTGTCGTAGGCTCCGTCGCCGAAGACCCTCTCGACCTCGTTCTTGCTCGTCGCATCCTTCACCAGGGCCTCGGCCTGACTCCCGTCAGAGACCACCTCTTCGGTCACCTGCATCGAGACCGCTTCCTTGCTCTTAGCATCGACCGCGAGGTGAATCTTCAGGTATCCCTTCTTGACCTTCCACTTCTTCCTCATCCAGTCACCTGAGTTCGTGACCTTGATCCCGGAGGAGTCCATGGCGATCGAGATGGGCTGGTCCGTCCTCACGCCGTCGAGCGCCATGTCCAGCTTGCTCGTCCTCTCCCAGATTGTCGGGTAAGTTGGAACCCTGAGCCCTTCGACATACCTCGAGAGGGACCTCACGAACCCTCCTCCTGCCTGTAGGGGAGGTGTGGAAGAGGACGTGCAGGTATGCGAGGAGCCTCATGAACGCCTCCGGGTAGCGGAAGGGCGCTCCCTCCTTCCCGCGGTTCATCCTCTTCAGGTCCCGATTCCACTCGTCGAGGAGGTCGAAATCCAGCGCGATCTCTCCCCTCTCCTGACGAGGGACTCGTTGTACTCCTTCCAGTTCCTGCGGTCGACGTACTCCTTTCCCCATCTTCGAATCTCAGGCATGATTGGACGCGGCATCAGACACGAGCGTCTGGATAGACGCGCGAGACAAACTATCCTGATATTGTGGTCAGTTAACACAGCATGGTCTGTCGGAGTCTTATAAGCCATCCAAATGGACTTTTGCCGTAGGAGTGAGCGGCTTAGCTCGCATGCATGACCGTCCTACGGAGAATAGCCAGCGGACCTGAGAGATAAGACGTCTCTGCTATGTTGAAACTTAACAAACAGGCATTTATCAGCGAAATACACAGGGATTCCAGCCAACGCATATTTTTACAAGTTCGCAGGAGTTTTCATGGCTTTGTTCTTCGTGCTGACACTGCTTATCCGAACCGGCGGACGACGAGCACATACATATCGGGCCACTTTTCATCTGATAGGCACTTGGCTATGACAGGTTTTTGTCGCGGGCCCAAGTTTAACGGATTGTGCGCAGCACAATCATGGTATTTGTGTTGAGAACGCCGTTCAGCCTGCGGATATCTTCGACGGATTTGTTCACCTCGGTGATGCTCGCCCCCTTGAGTATCGCGGCGATGTCGAACTGTCCCGTGGTCTCATAGACAGTCTCCACCCCTGTCACCCCGCGGATGTTCTTGCTGACCTCGGATGTGGGGTTCGAGGGGTTGACCGAGACGAAGATTATGGCGCTCGTCAGGTCAGAGTCGTTGAGCTCGATAGTGAACCTCTGTATAGCCCCCGAGGCGACGAGGTTCGAAACGCGTCTCCGCACCGCGGCTTCTGAGAGCTTGACCCTCTCGGCAATCTCGACGAAGGATATGCGCGCGTCCTCCCTGAGGATGTCCATTATCTGTTCGTCCGTCTTGTCCAGGTCACTTCTCCTCCATGGACAGGACTTTGTCGAGCGACTCTATGACGCGGTCGATCTGGGCCTCGGTCATGACGAGCGGGGGGAGCAGCCTCAGTATGGTCCTCCCCGAGTAGGTGTACAGCACACGGTCCTTGATCGAGTTGAGGATGATGTTCTGGATGTCTATTCTCATCTCCACCGCGAGCATCAACCCGATACCCCTTGCCTCCCTGGTGACCTTGTGCCGCGAGCCGAGCTCCTTGAGCTGCCGCAGGAAGTGCGCCCCCTTGGTGACCGCCTGTCCGGGAAGGTCGTTCTTGATGATATAGTCGAGCGCTGCGGTGCCTGCAGCACAGGATAACGGGTTGCCGCCGAAAGTACTTGTCTGCTCGCCTTTCTTGAGGACCTGCATTATCTCCTTCCGGGTGATGGTCGCGCCTATCGGGACCCCTCCGGCGAGGCCTTTGGCGGAGGTCATGATATCGGGGACGACTCCCCAGTTCTCGATGGCCCACATCTTGCCGGTCCTCCCCAGGCCGCTCTGGACCTCGTCTGCTATCATCATGACGCCCTTCGAGTCGCAGACTTCCCTGACTCCCTTGATGTAGCCCTCTGGTGGGAGGATAATCCCGCCCTCTCCCTGGACGGGCTCGAGTATCACTCCAGCCGTGTCTGGCCCGATCGCAGCCTCGAGCTCGGCGAGGTCGCCGTAGGTCACGTGGCTAACGTTGGGGACGAGGGGTTCGAACGCTTCCTTGTACTTCTTGTTCCAGGTCGCCGAGAGGGCCCCCGCGGTCTTGCCGTGGAAGGCGCCCTTCATCGCGATTATCCCCTTCTTCCCGGTGGACTTTTTCGCCAGCTTCAGGGCCACCTCGTTCGCCTCGGCCCCGCTGTTCGAGAGGAATGCGGAGTTCAGCCCCTTCGGGGCGCAGCCTATCAGCTTCTCGAAGAACGCCGCACGCGCATCGTTGTAGAGAGAGCCATGGCAGGTGATGAGCTTCTCCGCCTGCGCCTTGATGGCCGCCACGACCTCTGGGTTCGAATGGCCCACTATGGCGACGCCGTAGCCGCCCATACAGTCGATGTACGCGTTGCCAGCATCGTCCCAGAGTTCGGCTCCGGCTCCGCGGACTATGACCACGGGATACTTCTGGTAGGTCCCGGGACCATACTCGTCCTCTGTCTCCATCACGTTCATCGCGAACTTATCACCGTGCATCCCGCATGCGCGAGCGCAGCCGTCAGCGGTTCTGTCCCGAACCCGGAAGCGACGATGACCTCCTTGACGCCTCCCTCCATCGCCTCTATCCCGGCGAGTATCTTCTTCTGCATGCCAAAGCCAATCTTCGGGAGGGATTCCCTTGCCTGCTCGACGGTGAGCTTTTCTACGAAGCGTCCATCGAGGGTCAGTCCCTTTACGTCCGTCAGGAACAGCACAGCATCCGCCTTCATTCCCATGGCCACATAGGTAGCCGCCCGGTCCGAGTCCACGTTCAACGGCTCGGATTCCTCCCCCATGGCGACCGGGGAGACTACGGGAATGAAGCCCTTCGAGAGCAGGGCCGTAAGGGCGGAAGGCTCCGACGACAGCATTTTCCCTGTGTAACCCCCGTCGATGACCATCTTCCTTCCCTTGTCGTTGATGATGAGCAGCTTCTTCTTCCGGCTCGCCCGGAGCACGCCCCCATCTAGGCCCGACAGGGAGACAGCTCTGATGCCCGCCCTCGCGAGCGTCTCGACGAGCTTCTTCGCAATCATCCCGCACATGACCATCGTGAAGATGTCCATGGTCTCGCGGTCGGTGTACCTGCTCCTGATACCGTCCGGCGATACCACGAACTTCTGCTCCTTCCCGAGCTTCGTAGCTATCTCTGTCACGACGTCGCCGCCTCCATGGACGAGTATCAGCTCATGTCTGCCGCTGAGCTTGCTTATGTCGGCGAGGAGTTCGGCAGGGAGCTGGCCCTTCACTAGGTCGCCCCCCAGCTTGATGACCGCTTTCATGATGTCACACCGGGTGGAGCGGGGCGTCGTAGATTCCCTGCTTTTCGTCGAGGCCTAGCATGATGTTCATGATCTGGACTGCGTTCCCCGCGGCACCTTTGATCAGGTTGTCGATGGCGCCGATGGCCACTATCCTGTGCCCGCGCTCGTCTATCTCGAAGCCGATGTCGCAGAAGTTGGAGCCTATGACCACCTTGGGGTCCGGGAGGCGGAACGGGCCTGTCTTGTCCTTCACCATGCGGACGAACGGCTGTCCGCTGTACACGGAACGGTACATCTTCCAGACAGTGGAGTTCTGGATGTCCCCCTCGTAGAAGACGTGGCAGGTGCACAGGATTCCGCGTACCATGTTTATCGCGTGGGCCGACATGGACACGGTGACCTTCTTGTCGCCGAGCCAGGTGAGCTGCTGCTCTATCTCCCCCGTGTGGCGGTGGCCAACCGGCTTGTAGGGCCTCAGCACGCCGAACCTCTCGGAGAAGTGTGTCGAGAGCGACGGCTTGCCGCCGGATCCCGACGATGCTATCTTGGCGTCCACTACGACGTGGTCCCTGTCGAGGGCGACGTCCCTCTGCTTGAACAGCGGAGCCAGCGTGAGGATGGACGTAATCGCCATGCACCCGGGGGACGCGGCCAGCGATGTCTTCGCTATCGCGTCCTTGTTGAGCTCGGGAACCGAGTAGACGAACTTCGAGAGAAGCTCAGGGTCGGGGTGCTCGAAGCCGTACCACCGCGGGTAGTCGGCGGGGTCCTTCAGCCGGAAGTCGGCGCTGAGGTCTACTATCTTGAGGCCAGAAGCCGCCAGCTGGGAGATCATCTTCATCGACGTCCCGTGAGGCAGAGCGGTGAAGACGAGGTCGGCCAGCCCGGCCATCTTCGCCGGGTCGTTGTCGATGAACTGCAGCTCTGTCATCCCCCTGAGGTTCGGGTGTACGCGGAAGACGTACTCTCCCACGTTCCTCTTCGAGGTCGCGAACGTGAGGTCTACCTTCCCGTGCTTGAGCAGTATCCTGAGAAGCTCTCCGCCGGCGTAACCGGAGGCCCCTACGACCCCGACCCTCACCATCTAGCGCTTCGCGCTCCGGATGACGTACTCTATCATCTTGGCGGCTATCTTGGTCTTGGAAGCTGCCTGGGCGCCCTTGAATTCCACGGTGTTGTTCACCTCGTGGACCAGGTAGCCTTCGCTCGACTCCATGACGTCCACTCCGAGGATGCCTCCACCGACGACGTGGGCCGCCTTGAGCACTATCTCCTTCAGCTCCTTGTCCGGCTTGAATGCCGTGGTGGTCGCGCCCCTCGCGACGTTCGTGCGCCATTCGTTGGCCGCCGCGTTCCTGTAGACCGTCGCGATGATGTCATCCCCTGCGACGATGGCCCTGATGTCGCGGGGAGGTCTCTCCACGAAATCCTGGAGATAGTACATGTGCTCGATGGGGTTGGGAATCGACTCACGGAGCTCGACTATCGTGTCCAACGTCTGATTGTCCTTGGCGATGCTGATCATCCTGCCCCAGCTTCCGACGAAGGGCTTGAGGACCACCGGGTAGCCCAATGCCTCCGCTGCCTCGTCTACCGACTCGGACGACAGGGCGACGTAGGTCTTGGGTGTCGGCACCCCCGCCCTGGCGAGCACCATCGAGCTGACGAGCTTGTTCCCGCAGACCTCCGAGACCTTCGAGGTGTTGATCACGTAGGCACCGAAGTGCTCCATTATCCTCGTGAGGAACAGGGACCTGTAGTAGCTGATGCAGCGCTGAAGCACGATGTCACCGAACTTCTGCTCCGACTTTTTCGCGGTGGCCTCGAAGAAGAGAGCCCTCCCGTCCACCAACTCCGCGGAGCAGCCTGCGCGCCTTGCCTCGAGCGCTAGGGATTTCTCTTCGCCGCGGATGCGGTCGAAGGTGATGGTGATCTTCAACTATTCGCCCCAGTCCTCTTCCGCGACTTCGGCCGGCTTCAGTTCCACCTTGCCGTCCGCGATTGACGCGACCTCGTACTCTGACCCGCATTCCTTGCACTGGACTATCTCGCCCACGATGGCATCGTCGGGTACGGTTACGTCGGCGTCGCACTCTTCACATTTTGCTATCATGTTCTCACCTCGTTGTCTTTTGTCCTGACCAGTTTCTTGAGACGCTCGTCAGCAAGGTCGAGAGAGGCTCGCGAACGAGCGATCCAAGACTTGTTCTGTTCCACAGATTTCGAATCCCTGAGGAGAAGACGAGACACTAGTAGCGGGTTCGACCCGCCTGCACTTCCTATCAGTTTCAGGGTTTTGAGTGCATCGAGCACGCTTTGCAGGTCGTCTTTATCAATCTTTAGCAGCTTTCCGGTAATCTTCTTCGAAACTTCCCCCAGATTGCGCGACGCGTTCTGCTCCAGGGTGCGGCCCTTCTCCACCGAGGAGCGGACGAGTTCTCCGACTATCGCGTGCGCCTGGCGGAACGGGACCCCGTACCTTTCTACCAGGTGGTTCGCGAGCTCCGTGGCGGTCGACATGTCACTGGAAAGGGACCCGGCGAGGCGACCCTCATCGAATCTTGCCGACGCGAGCATCTCGGCCATGAGAGTGGCGGACTCGATCGTGTCGTCTAGGGCCTTCCAGAGGTGCGGCGTGACCTCCTGGAGGTCGAGGTTGTAGGAGTTGGGTAGGCTCTTCGAGATCGCGAACATGCCCGTGAGCGCGCCGAGGACCGTGCCGCTCTTCGCCCTCACCGTCTCCGCCACGACCGGGTTCTTCTTCTGCGGCATTATGCTGCTGGTGGCACTGTACTCGTCTCCCAGCTCGACGAATCCGAACTCTGTCGAGCTCCAGAGTATCAGCTCCTCTGCCATCCGGCTGAGGTCCACCATGGCTATCGCTGCGACGGAGGTGCTCTCGAGCGCAAAATCACGAGATGAAACCGCGTCCATGGCGTTCTCAACGAGGCCGTCGAACCCGAGGAGTGACGCGACGTACTCGCGGTCTACCCTGACGGACGTACCGGCGAGAGCCGCCGCACCCATGGGCGATTTGTTCACCCGGGCGTACGCATCCGTTACGCGCCCGATGTCGCGCTGAATCGCATCGAAATGGGACTGCAGATGGTGAGCGAGGGTCACTGGCTGTGCGTGCTGGAGGTGGGTGTAACCCGGCATTATCGTGGTCTTGCGCTTTCGTATCTGGCCCGCCAGCGATACCTGCACTTTTGTCAGGGCCTCCGCCAGGTCGAGCAGCCTGCTCCGCGCCTGCATCCTTATCGCTGTGGAGACCTGGTCGTTCCTGCTCTTCCCGAAGTTCATGTAGCCTGCAGTCTCCATCCCGATGGCGCGGATCGCCTGCTGCTCTATCATGTGGTGGACGTCCTCTGTGCTGGGGTCGAGCTGAAGGTCGGGCGGGAGGCCGTCGAGGAACGCGAGGCACGCGGACGCGACCTCAGGGGTCACCTCCTTCGACCGGACCAGTGCGAGCATGTGGGCCATGTTTATCGACACGACGTGCTTCGTGATCGGCGAATCGAAGCCTATCGAGGAGATAAAGTCATTTGCTCTTTTGCTTGAGCGCTTGACTCTGCTTCCTCTTAGGATGTTCGACATTCTTTTCTCCGGTTGCATCGGACGCTATCTTCGCCGCGATTCTGGACTGCAGGCCCCACAGTTCGATGAACCCCACTGCCGAGGACTGGTCGAACGTCGAGGCCTTGGTGTACGTCGAGAGGGCCGACGTGTAGAGCGAGTTCTTCGACGAGCGGCCGACGACCCTCAGTCCGCCCTTGTAGAGCTTTACGCGTATGGTTCCCGAGACCCTGCGCTGTGTGGTCCTGACGAAGCTATCGAGGGCGAACCTCAGCGGGTCCATCCAGAGACCCGAGTAGACCAGCCAGGACCACTCCCTCTCGACCCCGGCCTTGAAGTCGAGCTCGTTGCGGGTGAGAGTGAGCTGCTCGAGGTCCTTGTGCGCCTCGATTATCGTCAGTGCGGCGGGGGCTTCGTAGACCTCGCGGGACTTGATGCCGACGAGCCTGTCCTCGATATGGTCGATGATACCGACCCCGTATCTGCCAGCGAATTGATTGACATGCCGGATGAGCTCCAGACCGTTCATCTCCGAGCGGTCTATCGTGACAGGGACCCCTTCGACGAAGCCTATCTCGATGTATCCAGCGGAGTCCGGAGCCTTGTGCGGAGGTGTCACCCACTCGAACGCGCTGTCCGGTGGTTCGGTGTTCGGGTCCTCGAGAGGCCCGCTCTCGATGGAACGTCCCCACAGGTTCTGGTCGATACTGAAGATGGAGTTCGATGGCTTGATCTTGATGCCATGCTTCTTGGCGTAGACCAGCTCCTCGTCACGGCTCATGTTCCACTCCCTCACCGGCGCTATCACCTTGAGGTTCGGGTCGAGGGCTCTCACGGTAACGTCCATCCGGACCTGGTCGTTCCCCTTACCGGTGCTGCCGTGCGCGACCGCGGTGGCTCCCTCGCTCTCAGCGACCTCGACGAGCTTGGTCGCGATCAGCGGCCTCCCGAGCGCCGTGGCAAGAGGGTACTTCCCCTGATACATCCCGTTCGTCTTTATCGACGGGAGCACGTAGTTTGTGAGGAACTCCTCCTTCGCGTCGACCTGGAAGTGCTTTATCGCGCCCGTAGCCTTGGACCGTGCAGCTATCTCCGAGAAATCCTCCTGCTGACCTAGATCAAGAGTAAGCGTGATGACCTCCGCGTCGTACTTCTCCTGCAGCCACTTTACGCAGACCGAAGTGTCGAGCCCGCCGGAATAGGCGAGGACTACTCTCTCTTTCAAGGAAATCGACCCCCTGTGAAACGTTTTTATAGATTTTGGCCATAATAGACCCAAAAGAGGGTGCTCTTGACTTGAAATCGGCCACGCCCGGCGCGATCATCGCCGCGGTCAGGGATGAGATAGACTACGACCTGTCGCTGCAGGACGCGCTGGCTAGGGACTACGCCAACGTCAGCGCCGTCTCCCGCATGATGCAGCCCAGGATATCCGAGAAACTGGGGAAGGAGGTCAACCTTGAGAGCGTGACCACTTCCCTGAAGAGGCTGCGAGGGGCGTACACCGCCGCTTCCGAGGAGATACGGGCGGTGATAGCCGAGAGCGTCGTGAACGTCAGGACCCATGTCTCCAAGATCTCCGTCGAGAAGACTCGGAAGACGGTAGAGGCCGTCGGCGCGATGCTCGCGACATATCAGCACGACTTCCTGCACGTCTCCGAGAGCATCTCTTCGATAACGCTGATATTCGACCAGAAGCTCCACAACAAGATACGGGAGAGCCTGCCCGACTCTGTCATCCTCGAGGAGGGAGACGACTATGCCGCGATAATCGTGCAGAGTCCCGTCAGGATAAGGACCACCCCGGGCTGCATCATCAACTTCTACAACCAGATCGCACGCAGGCACGTGAACATAGAGGACACCGTGAGCTGCCACACCGACACGATCATCGTCGTTAAGATGAGAGAGGTGGGGAAGGCGTTCACGGCGCTGACGGACCTGATAACCGAAGAGCGGAAACGGCTGGAATCGCGCGAGTAAACGCGTATGACGCGACGAAAATCACGGCGCGGCCGTCAAAGTGTTTAAAAACTCACTTTCGAGAGCATACCTTCTTCAAGAGACCTAATGGAAAAAACTGAGGCGGGGAACACGGCTGTCCTTGCTCTGGAGGACGGGTCTCTCTTTCTCGGGAAGAGTTTTGGCGCTGAGACGACGAGCATCGCAGAGGTCGTCTTCACGACCGGAATGGTCGGATACCCCGAGTCGATGACCGATCCCTCCTTCGCCGGGCAGTTGCTGTGCTTCACCTATCCGCTCATAGGGAACTACGGGGTGTCCAGCATGAAGGACCTAGACTCGATGGGGCTGCCGAGGCAGTTCGAGTCCGAGTCCATCAAGGTGAGCGGGATAGTCGTCCAGGAATGGTGCGAGAAGCCCAGCCACTGGGCGTCGAGACAGACCATCTCCGAGTGGATGAAGAGTGAGGGCATCCCCGGGATAAGCGACGTCGACACCAGGGCGCTGGTCTCCAGGATTAGGGAGAAGGGCGTCATGATGGGAGTGCTGGCAAGCGGCTCGGGGCTCACCAACAGGAAGGGATTGCTCAAGCTTCTTCAGCAATCCTCAAAGTACGACACGATAGACTTTGTGAAACGGGTCTCGCCAAAGCGGGCGCAGACTTACGGGACTAGCGAGAAGACCGTCGTCCTGATGGACTGTGGCACGAAGTTCAGCATCATGAGGAACTTCCTGAAGCGCGGCTACGGCGTGGTGAGGGCACCGTCTGACTACAGCTACGCCGATATCATGAAACACGACCCGGCCGGGGTGGTCCTCAGCAACGGCCCGGGGGATCCAAAACTCTGCTCTGACACGATAAAGACGACGGCCAGGCTCATCGACTCGGAGATGCCCACGCTCGGGATCTGCCTTGGGAACCAGCTCGTGGCCCTCTCGCAAGGCGCGCAGACCTACAAGCTGAAGTATGGTCATCGTGGTCAGAACAAGCCCGTCGTGGACGTGACGACGGGAAGAGGCTACGTCAGCAGCCAGAACCACGGCTACTCCGTGACCAGAGACACGATGGCCAAGACGGAGTTGAAGGAATGGTTCGTGAACGCCGATGACAACAGTGTCGAAGGCTTGATCCACAGGAGCAAACCCTGCATCGCGGTGCAGTTCCATCCAGAGGCGTCGCCGGGGCCGTACGACACGGAGTTCGTCTTCGACAGGTTCGTGTCGGTAATGGAGTCGGGAAGAATGGTAGGTGAGAAAGTTCGAAGCATGAAAGCGTGAGGAAGGCCATCGTGCTGGGCAGCGGGGCGATAAAGATCGGAGAAGCCGGCGAAAGCTGCTGAAAGCAGCCGCCAATTCGACTACTCCGGCAGCCAGTGCCTGAAGGCCCTGAAGGAAGAGGGCGTGCAGTCTGTGCTGGTCAACCCGAACATAGCGACCATCCAGACAGACAGCAGGATAGCGGACAAGATCTACTTCCTGCCGGTCAACCCAGAGTTTGTCACGGAGATAATCGAGAAGGAGAGGCCCGACGCGATACTGCTCGGCTTTGGGGGACAGACGGCGCTCAACTGCGG
>JASHPA010000106.1 GCA_030038365.1 Nitrososphaerales archaeon | reverse complement strand
GTCAGTGGTAAGGTAATCAAAGGACTGCGGCAAGACGGTGAAGTTGACCTCGGCGAGCTGGCCCCACAGATCAAACGCGACGGCGGTATAGTTGCCCGCCGGGAAAATGTGGGAAGTAGCGTTGAACCACGGCTCGTTCGCGTCTGAGCTTGTCCAGTATTGCTCTACGTTCTCTGATTCATTGAGCGTCTGCGAGGCACTGAAGAAATGGTATTGCGCTCCGTTAGACACACAGCTTAGCATGGGCATCGGCAGGTCACTGAGCTGCATGGGGAACCCCGAGGCATTGTATACCGCTAGGAAGGCAGGCTCGAAGGTAGAGGTCGAAGGATACCCGCAGGCGGGCCCGAGAGGAAGGACATAGTCGTACCACGCAGGCGAGGAAGGATCGATTCCGTGCTGCAATGCAGGAAAGCCGGTGTAGTTGACGTCCCTAGCGCTGGCAACGTCGTTGCTCAGTGTGACAGACACTGCCAGGGTCTCCCCTGACGTTATGACCTGATAGGCCTGTATGCCGAGGGTTACGCCGAGACTACAATCTGCTGTAGAATTCGATGCGGAGTACTCGTTAGTTGTCGATCCTTGCACGCATGTATCGATGACAGTCGTCGTCTCGGTTTTGGTTATGGTCGACTCGAATGCCGAGTAAGAGAGCAGCGTCGCCGATATAATTACCGCCGCGATAACAATCGCGACTGCAATCCTAGCGTAGGTTCTTGGCGACGGCCGGGTCTCCATCTTGCCTAACTTCCCGAGAGACGCGACTTATGATTAATAGTTATGTCCGAAAGGCCGATAAAGGCACCGGAGGTTGCAGATTCGGCAGGGATGGCAATCCGCCTAAATCAAAGGGTTTGACCATTCCTCAGGTTATCTCGTTCTTGGTTGCCCTGAGTGGAGGCGCTTCTTGTTATATCTGACGTCTGCTATGACTTGTTCCGTCCCCTAGGCGACGTGCATCTGTGGACACACGCGGTATGACCCTCATTAGCGGCGCCCCCCCCGTGGCGGGAATACGCGTTAGCTGGCATACTACTTCTTGGTGGACTAGGCCTTCTTTTCGCGACGCATGGTATCAGAATCGGGCGTCCCGCCGATGACAATTAGGTGGCGAAACTATCGGTACGGCTCGGGAAACGAAGCTGTGCGACTACTGGTGTCGATGGGGGTTAAGGTCGTTCCGTTCGTGACCTATTGGAGCAACACCAGCTGATTGCCGCCACTACCCCCGTATTGACCCGCGAACGGCGAGCGGATTGTTATGTTGGTGGCAGCCGAGAAACCTAGCGACGGATTCGGCATGCTGAAGTTGAGCCTATATGCTCCTTCCTGTTCAACGACGAAAGAGTACGAGTAGCTTCCAAGCGGAATGTCCTTCAACAGAAACGACCCGTCGGGAGCCTGGATGGAGAACAGGACGGATGAGTTTGCGGCATTTACACCAGTATAACCAATGACGCTGATTGAGAAATCGGACAGCGAGTTGAGGTCGAATGCCTGCACATCGGCATATCCTCCAGGAGCCGAAAAAGCGAGGTTCGTGAATGTCGTCGGGAAGGCGGCTAACGACACCGCGGCGACTCCCGCCACTACGATGAGTGTCAAGGCAAAGACCGCGATGACTCTCTTCATGCCACGATTCATCCGTTGTCTTCCCGGATTGATCATTCCTGTGGACAAAGCTGCCTCGCGTTGATGTAGTTCTGAAGAAAATGATGCATAAAGGCCTTTGCAACAAGCTGAAAGAAGCATTCTATTTGTGAGGTCGCTTTGCACGTCGTTTTGCATGACTATGATTGCGTCCCAGTCGAACTAGTTTGAAGCCCTTCGAAAGTCGAGAAGGTCCTTGCGCCCTCGGCCACTATGCGCCGATACTTCTTGTCATACTCGAGCACGATGTAATCACCCCGATCTCCCTCACCACGCCTCCAAAGGTGGAGCCCCACATCAGTGATACCAACATCTGCGACCAGGGACAGCCAATTCACTCAACCCCTCTCGAATGATTTTCTGAACCCCGAATAGGGCGGGGTCTTGATACTTGTCCACTACGATGAGGTCGTACACTCCTTCACTCCTAGGAGCCAAAGACTGCCGACCGTCCTTGATTCCTGAAGTATCTGATCCATTCTTTCGCGTTGAGGGTGTCACTCACTTTTGGTGTCTCAGCGTCTGCTCAGCATCAGCCCAACGACGACCCGAGGCCGAACGCTGTCGCCATCATCAGGACAAGTCCAGCAACGGAATCGTTGAGAGGACATAATCCTCCTCAGTCATTCTTCGTGAATTCCTAGCCGGCCTGAAGGTAACCTTACTACCTTGACCTTCTTCTCGCCGACCCACGGGATAGCGTCCGCTGGCTCAGATTGAGGACTTCGGCAGCTTGTTTGAGGCTGTACGGCCTATCAAATGTCGTCATCTGTCATGTAAAAGCAGGTCTGTCGGGGATCGACTGCTTGAAACGGTTCTGAGAGCCGCTTATGGCACGGAAATAGGCCTCAAGCATTTAAAGTAACCCGGATAAGGTATCGTCGTAATGCTTTCCACGAGCCAGTTACGCGAAGAGGTCGAGGCCATCGTTAACCTCGTCAATGAGGGCAAGATTGACGACGCCAGGCAGAGGCTGACTCACCTTGCGCCGGACGTTTCGTCCGAGTACGGCAAGGGCGCGCTGCTGGCGCTCAACGGCATCCTGAACGTGATAGAGAACAAGAGCTCCGACAAGATGGCCGACGCCCAGAAGATAATCAGGGCCGCGGAGAGGATTCCGAAGAGCCACACCATGGACGACATGGACAAAGGATACCTGCAGACCATCTCCAGGTGGGCGAAGGCCAAACCTGCGACTAAAGATGCAGCAGGTGCACCTGGAGCGTAAAGAGCAGTATCCAGAAGAAAAGGAACAGGAGGACGTACGAGCCGGTACCGGCGGTGTAGAGCTTCCGCTGGTCCTCGGGCTTCATCTTGCCTCCCCAGAGCGTCTTCACCAGATAGAAAGTGACCACGTAGATCGTGACGGCGAACGCTATGGCCGACGCGTAGTCGCTGTAGAAGAGAAGGTCAGAAAGCGCCCCCGTAAGGACACCAAAACCGACGCGTACCCAGAAGATACGGTCGGAGTAAGTTATCGTCATTGACTAGTTCCAGGTCTGGCCATGCTGCACCATGGAGAATCGGACCAGTCCGAGCGGCCTAAATAAAACGTTCCATCAGCTTCTGCATAGGTTATAATTCCAGCCCTTTGTCCCTCGGCCGAACCCTCCATGTCCCGCGAAGCGAAGGCCATTCCCATCTCGGGCCTCGAGATGAGGGTCCTCGCCGGCGAGATATCGAAACTCGCAGGCTGGTACGTGTCGAGCATCCACTCGCTAGGGTCAAACCAGGTCTTCCGCATGAAGAGTCCGGAGGGAGACGCGGACCTCATCCTCTCACCCACGCTCGGGGCGTGGAT
>JASHPA010000105.1 GCA_030038365.1 Nitrososphaerales archaeon | reverse complement strand
CCTTCCTCCGTCGTTATGATGTCCCTTGAGGCGAGCTCCTTCGTAAACTCCTCCGTGCCGCTCCGTCTCCCGAACCAGTCCGCGAGGGAGATCCTCGTGCGCGCCTCGTCAAGGGCCTGCGTCTCGTACGCGGACGGGTCGCGGAGGAACTCGGCTAGCACGCCGTCCCTGAGTCCGTGCGTGCTGACCGTGAGCTGGCTGAAGCCGAGGTGTCTCATGAGCAGCACTATGACCAGCGACCCGGCGGTGATGCTCTCGGCCCTGTCCCTGCCCATCGCGTCAATCTTGGCTATCTTGCCGGCGCTCATCTTCCTGAGAGTCTTGGCGATCGCCGAGACCGACTTGGCCCTGATCTCATAGTTGTGGAGCTTGTTGAGCGGGTAGTCACGCAGCCACTGGTCGTACTTGGCCAGGGCCCTTACCGTACCACCAGCGCCCATCAGGACCGTGTCGTTCGTGATACCGAGGTCCTCCCGCGAGGGCAGCAACTCGCGTATCCTGCGCCTGAGGGCGTCATATTCGTCCCTGTCGAACCTCTCACGGCCACCGCCGTAGAGCTCGGTCATCCTGAGGGCGCCCACTGGGAGCGACATGATCTTCCTGACTTTGAAGTTGCGAGCGTACGTCAACTCCAGCGAGCCGCCCCCCAGGTCGAAGAAGAGGACGTCGGGGAACAGGGTAGAGCGGGCGGCACCTATGTACGAGAAGAGCGCCTCCTCCGTTCCTGTTAGGACGCGGAAGCTAAGACCGGTCTCGGTCTCCACCCTGTGAAGGAACTCCTTGCCGTTGCCTGCCTCGCGTATCGGAGACGTCGCAATCGCAAGCACCTGGTTGATGCCTTCGAGCCTGTTGGCCTCGTTCAGCAGCTTCAGTGCCTTCAGGGTCCGTTCCATCGGTTCCTGGCCGAGGAATCCCGTGAGGTGCAGGCCCTCTCCGATGCGGGTGAGCTCCCCCCTCTGGTCGAAGGCCCGGAACGAGTTGTCGCTCTTGATGTCGTAGCTGACCATCTTGAGCGAGTTGTAGCCGAGGTCTATGACCGACGCCCTCAAGGTCAAGATACCTTCCTGACCAAACGCGGGGTGAGCAGCCAACGGAGCTCGCCCGTCGGAGGGTTGAACGAGGAGATCTCCACACGTGCGAGCCCCGCCTTCTTGAGCACGATGCGGGCGCGCGTGCCTCCTCCTATCAGCTCGCTGATCATCGAGCTTAGGTATGGTTCATGACCGACGAGTAGGAAGGAGGCGTCCTGTTTCTCCCTGGCGAGCCTCCTGTAGAGCGCCTTCGTGTCCCCCTCGGGCTTGAGCTCGTCCCACGGCTCGACGGCCTTGTCCTTCTTGAGAACCTTGGCGACTATGTGCGCGGTCTCAGAGGCCCTTTTCAGCGGGCTGGTCGCTATGGTGTCGAACTTCAAGTCTAGCTCCGCCATGGACTCCGCGACCTGCTTCACTTCGTCTCTGCCGGAGACCGTCAGGGCCCGTTGCATGTCGCTGCTTGCGACCGGGACCCGCTTGCCTGCTTCACCATGTCTAAGTATGATAATCTCCATGAGAGATGTGCGCTTCGTCGAGCGAGTTCACTCTTAGATAATATTTCTCATGTATTCTATATAGAAAATATGGCACTTGTTCAGACCTGTCTTCAGGCAACCCCCAGGGGACACCTATCGGGAGAGCAAAGGCGCGACACAGCAGTGCGCGTCGTTCGGGAAAGGGTGGGTCTCTGACCATGTACTGAGATTCGTTCTACGGTCGCATCCGGGCGCAGCAGCCCAGCAGACAGGCTGATGAAGGATAGCGCGTCGACGCCGACGCTGCGCCAGCTAGACAGAGATAACCAGAGCCTTCAGGCCGGTACGGATGGCGAGCCGGTTCCCTTTGCGTCACTCTTCGTGTCCGCAGTTGGGACACTCCCAGCGGAGGACCTCGCCCTTGGCATTGGTTATCTTCTTCATGACGGCGGACCGGCAGTCGGGACAGACGAGTTCGTCGTCGACGAACTTTGAGCTTCCCCGCCGTAGCGAGTCGATTATGTTCTTCTTCGAGTTAGCGCGCACGATATCGGTGAGCGTCAACCAGCCAACGAGCTTGTCGCCGTCGAAGACGCCCGCGCGTGTGAAGCTGTTCTCGAGTATGAGGTTGGCGGCGTCCTTGACCGGCGCGTCCGCGTCTATCTTCAGCAGAGGGGCCATGACGTCCCTCACCGGTACATCGGACGGCTTCTCATCGACGGCGACGAACCTTCGGAGAAGAGAGCGCTCGGTGAACATCCCGGTGGGCTTGCCGCTCTCCAGGACCACGACGCCGCTCCTCCTCTTCTTGTTCATCAGGTTCACAGCATCGAGGACGCTGGCTGAGGCCTCTATCTGGGGCACGTCGGTGGTCATTATCTCTCTTACTTTCGGCAAGTGTTAGGACAGCACCAAGAACGATGGCCAAGATAAATCAACCTTTCTGTCAATTCGACTCCGTACTCCCAGTAACGGGCCGGCCCATCGTTAGATATCGAATGAGGATTTCGGCTGGTCATCACGAATAGAACGTGAAATGCACTAGCTAGAACGTGCCCCAGGCGGATTTAGACCTACGCCTTCGTCCCTTGGATAAAGCCTCTAGGATCCACGCGCTTGGTTCCCGCAACTTTGTCGTACACTTCGTCAGTCGACAGGATCGTCCTGTCTGCGTCCTGGTCGAGGGCACCTGCGGCGTATATGGCATCGAACAGACTCATAACCAAGGACTTCATTATCGCCCCTGCGGCCAGGAGCACGTCACTGGTCACGGGAGGATGGTCAGCCCTTGACGCCCACTATCTCGGCGTGTTTCCCCAGCACCGATGTCTTATCAAACCCGTGGTCCTCCGGCACGTAGTGTAATTCAATCATGACCGCGGCGGAAGTACTCATGCGGAGCTTATCGTCGTTCATCAGCTCGAAGAGCGGGTCGGCGTATCGCTTCAGCCAGTCACTCTTTTTTCGAGTACGGTACGAACAGGTCGGACTCGATGATTATTTGGCTCGTCTCCTCTGGGCGCGTGTCCTGACCTCGTCGGCAAGCCTTTTCTCCGCCTTCTCTTTGGCTGCCTTGACGGTCTCCTTCAAGTCAAACTCTATGGGACCTCAGGGTATCGGCACCATCATGTAAGAATCTCCCACAGGTATGACTAGCGCCTTGTCTGCCTCGACCCCCATCTCCTTTGGCATCGTTACCCGTCCCCTCGGTCTACCTCGACTATCGACGCTCGGGTAGAAAGGAGCCTGATCCCACATTATCAATCGTGGATAAGAGGCCAAATACCCACAAGCCCGGTGAACTCAGGAGGCGGTAATCGATGACTAAAGGCCCCAAGCGAGATTTACGTCAAAACGAACTCCATCGGAAGAGGCAAAGCCTCGATCTTCCCTGGTTTGTTCACCGTCCCGTGTAATGCAGGGCGATGAAGGGAAACGAATAGGATGCGTGCGAGCCATTTACCACCAGCAAGAGTCCTCTCAGTTGGAGAAAGCCCAAGCCGCCCGCCCAAGACGGCTATCGCGACCGAAATCACCCGGGACGACAGATTTCGTCATATTGCTTCAGTGATACCGGAGGCCGCTGGATGCCGTTCCGAGGACCACCCAGAACCGTGATGAGCAATCTTTAATTATGTGCTACAGAAGGTCCGAATCACCGACGGAAACTTAGGTAGGAAGTGAAAACGGATGAGTTTCGGACAACGTGGCGGGTATAACCGCGGTGGATTCGGCAGCAACAGTGGAGGCGGCTTTAGATCCTTCAAGCCCAAGCCAGTCGAGGTCGGAAAGGAGTACGATGTTACCATCTCCGACGTCAGCAGGCGCGGCGACGGCATCGCGAAGGTCGACGGTTTCGTCATCTTCGTGGCCGGCGCAAAGCAGGGCCAGCAGGTGAGGATCAAGGTCACCCAGGTCTCGAACAGGTACGCGAGCGGACAGCTCGTGGACGGCTCGAGCGCAGCTGCGTCCTCGGAGCACGGGAGCTCTGAGGAAGAGTCTACAGAAGAATCAGCAGAGCAGTAGACATTCAGTCTACTTACGGTCTGCCCAAATGGGTTGTCCCGCCAAAGGGCAACCTCCCATTTAATTTTGGAAATCGAATAGCCGGCGAAAAGTAACGTCGTGATGATAGTTCCTTCTGACCTGCCGCGGGCTAGGAATGTTGCACGTTTGTAATAACATCCCTTCGGCGCTATCATATCCAGATTGAATTTGGAATCGCAGAATGCGACTCAAACCCGAGACGAGGCGACGATGGAGCAGCAGCCACTGAGCGGTAACTCGAACGCCCAACAGCCATCTGCCGGTAATCCCCCGACGGACCAGCCGGCGCCCAGCCAGACCGCGGCGGTCACCGTGCAGCAGAGAGTGTATGTCGTGGAGCAGGCCACGCCGGAGACCATCGGGATCGACAACGTGAGGAAGACGGCCGCAGGCTACTTCAGCGCTGCAGGCAAGGTCGGGGCGATGCTCGGCGTCGTCAAGCCCGAGGAGATAACGATAGTCACGAGG
>JASHPA010000104.1 GCA_030038365.1 Nitrososphaerales archaeon | reverse complement strand
TTTGGGGCTACACTGCTGGGAATGGCCGTCCTCATAACCACGGCCAAGCATCCTGTCATCACCTCGCTGACTTTCATAGCGCTCATGGTGAACGTAGCGGCCCTGGGAGTCTCGGCCTACGAGCTGCGAAGAACCCTGAGAGGCATACCGTAGAATCTCACGGGACAGAGGAAAATAGGTTTCCCATTCTGTTGTATTTGGAAGAGTCTCTTTCATGAAATATGTTTAGGTATTTGATTCGTTTTAACTACGGATTATTGTTTAGTTAAGGTTCTGATAACTTCTCAGAGGATTCATTCCTTCGTTTTTTCTCCGTGTTAACTTTGTGGGGGGGAACCCTTTTCCATCCCGTCTCTACGGTTGTTACCAGTTCCGGAATGCAGACCTTATATACGCTTTATATACTCGGCCAAATCGCGCCACGCAACAATGCCGCAGACAAAGGCAATAGTGAGCATCGAGAACGTTGTTGCATCAGCCTCGATAAACCAGAAGGTGGACTTAAACCAGATAACCAAGAATTTTGTGGATGTGGAGTATCACCCCGACCAGTTCCCTGGCCTAGTTTTCAGGCTGAAGACGCCTAAAACAGCCACCCTGATTTTCAGCTCAGGAAAGATGGTCTGCACCGGCGCCAAGTCCGAAGACCAGGCGAGGAAGGCAGTCCAGGAGGTCGTCAGGAGACTCAAGAAGGGGAGTATACCCATCAAGAACGAGGCGGAGATTGAGATCCAGAACATTGTGGCATCGGCAAATCTCGGAGGCAAGGTGCACCTCGAGGAGGCGGCAAGACAGCTACCGAAGTCGATGTACGAACCGGAGCAGTTCCCGGGTCTAATCCACAGAATGGCCGACCCGAAGACTGTCATCCTCCTGTTCGCCTCGGGGAAGCTCGTCTGCACGGGAGCGAAGCGTGAGAGTGAGGTCTACAGGGCGGTTAACAATCTTCACGTCCTTCTGGAAGAAAAGAACCTGATGGTCTACTGACGGCGCGAGACCTGAGCCCTTATCGCCTTCACCTCGTCCTCGGTTATCTCGTCCCTTTCGTGGAGCGTACGGACGAGTTCAAGTATGTCGGTGAGCGTGTGCAGCGTGAGTCCGGCCTTCTTCAGGTTGGCCTTGCCTCCCTCGAGCCTGTCTATCAGGACGGCGACGTGCTTCACCTCCCCGCCCTCCTCCTTGATCGCGTCGATGGCACCCCGGATCGAGTGGCCTGTGGTTATGAGGTCGTCTATCACGAGGACGCGTGAACCCGGGCTTATCGAGCCCTCGATCCTCTTCTTCCTCCCGTAGTCTTTCTCCTCCTTTCGCACGTAGATCATCGGCTTCCCGGTTTCCAGCGCGACGGGCGAAGAGAAAGCGAGCCCGGCAGTCGGTATCCCTGCTATCACGTCGAACTTGTCGAGACCCACCTCGTTTTTTACGAGCGCCATGTAGGCATCGATGACGTACCTGTATGCGCCCGGGAAGCTTGGGACCGCCCTGAGGTCGACGTAGTAGGAGCTGAGCTTGCCGCTCGAGAGGGTGAAGGTGCCGACCTGCAGAGCCCTGACCTTGACGAGGACCATGGCCAGCTCCTCGATAAGCTTGCTCCGTCCTCTCCAGCTCATGCATTGGCTGCCCGCGCCGCACGTAATAAGCGCTATGAGGCTTTCCGAGAAAAGCTTGATAGAAGCCTCGAAGGAGGGAGTGACAGTAGTCGCTTGGAGATCTGGGTCCCGTACGGTGATGTGGAGTCGCTCCTGACGCTGCAGGCGGAGAACCTCGGCGAGCTCGTCGACCCGACACCTGAGAGCCACGCGGAGGAGCTCACCCAGATTCTAAGGGACAGACTGAAGGGGTTCGGCAGGTTCATCGTATGCGACAGCAGGCCTGCCACTCTCAAGCTGCTCAGGAGCCTCGCGCCTCACCTCCCGGCTGACGGGCCCCTCAGGCTGAATGCGCTCGCACCGAAGTCCGTCGAGGAGGGGGTGCCGGAGCTGAAGGGGAGGTTCACCAAGCTCTCTCCTCCATCGGTTACGGTCTCCGCGGGAGAGGCGGAGGTAAGGATGTCGCCGGAGCTCGCTGAGGGGGGGTCGCTCGTGCTCGCCACGGGGGAGCCGGACCCCCTGTTTGGTTATCTGGACGCGAGGGCGCAGGCGTGCCTCTCGTTCATGACAGGGGCCAGACATCTGGCATACGACGCGAGAGAGGGCGAAGCGCCTGCCATGCTGGAAGAGACGCGCCCCTACAGGACGCTGGTCTCTCTTCTGGATGCGGTGAGGGAAAGCGCTTACGCCACGGCGGTGACAAGGGGAGGAGAGCCGCTCGCCCTCGTGGAGGGAGGGCCCAAGGACGTAAGGGGACACTTCGCCCCCCAGCAGCTCAGTGCGGCCAAAGCGATAGTGGTCGGTGCGGGAGGGAGGGGTTACGACGATACGTTCTCGGGAGTGCTCAGGCTCGCCATGGGAATGCTGGGAGCGGTCCGAAAGGGCGGCGATATCCTGCTCGTGGGGGAGTGCGGCGACGGTATCGGTTCGGAGGCGCTCCAGATGCAGGCCCAGGGCAGGCTCGGGGAGGGCAACCTCCGCAAGGCCTTCTACGCCGACGGACTGGAGGAGACATCCTACCTCAGCAGACTCAGGGAGAACTACACCGTGACGCTGTTGTCGTCGCTACCCGACCTGTACTCGAGCGGAAGGTTCAGGTTCAAGTCCTCTAAGAGCGCCAACGAGGCGTTGCAGAAGATCTTCTCGTCGGCGGGACGCGGCGCCAAGCTGCACGTCTTCACCCGGGCATCCGAGGCTCTCCTCGTCTAGATCGGGCGCGTAAGGAAGGTCTGCGGGATGGGGATGCACAGGAAGACCAGCACCATCGCCGCCATGAAGAGGAGCTTCCGTGACCTCGAGAGCGCGGTGACAGAGTCCAGCGTCTCGTTGGAGGGCTGTATAGCCGCGAGCAGGAAGATGAGCAGGAACATCACCCAGTAGTTCGGGACGTCTATCACAAGCATAAGGAGGGCCGTCACCATCGTTGTGATCCTGCTGCCCCGTTCTCCCAGGGCCAAGGTAGACATCCTCCCCCCGTCGAGCAGCGCAGCGGGGACGAGGCTGAAGAACGAGATGATGAACCCTATCCACGCGGCTATCTCGACGGGAGAGAACAGGGCGACGTCTCCGGCAGGAGTGGGAGCGGTGAGGCTGTTGCCCCCGAGCATCAACGCCATCGTCTGGAGGACAGAGGGATTGCTGCTCAGGGTCGCCCCCTGCGAAGCGACGTAGACTATTGCGTTTTGAGCTCCGATCAAGGCGACAGAGAGCGCGACGACTACGCCGGCGACCGCGCCGACGAAGTAAAAATCGAAGAGCGAATCGCGGTTCAGGCTGGGAGACCTGGTGAACGATATGGAGCCGAAGGTCGGCAGGAAGTAGAGCACAGGCAGCGAGACGAAGAGCGGGATGTTTGGGATATAGTACTGCAGCAGCGGCACCCCTCCACGACGGCGCGCCAGCACCCGCCTCGCGAGATCGCGCGCGACGAGCACGGCCGTGACTCCGAGCACGAACCCCGCCCCCGTCAGGATGACGTTACCTCCGTCGGCCTGGTTGTAGATTATCCCCACGCCCCAGCCTGTGGCTACGATCGCGACGGCGGAGATGAGCAGGAGGAAGATCGGAGTCCTGGCGACCGTCGAAGGCTTGACGCTGGGCGCGACGAGCAGCGTCGCGTTTTCGGCGGTCCCGGAAAGGCGCGGCGTGAAGCCGAGGGGGGACAGCTTCTCAAAGAGCGACTTGAAGGCCGCCCTCGAACCGCTATCATAGACCACGCTGTATTCCGTCGAGCCGTCGTCTCTCGTGTACGTGTCCTTCACGGCGAAGGAAGAACGGACGAGCGGTTCGACCTCGTTGCCCGAGGACAAACGCGCCACGGCGGGCTGGACACGCTTTAAGGTTTGGGCAGAAATTTAAATGAGGCCGCGCCCGGCACAGACTGTCCGCGATGCAAGAGACGACTACCAGCAGAGGCGGCGATTACAACGTGAGGCCTTGCACGACTGAGGACATACCTGGCGTCATCAACATAAACGCGGTCACCCTTCCCGAGCACTACTCGGACTACTTCTACTACGAGATCCTGAAGGACTTCCCCACGACCTTCCTGATAGCCGAGCAGAACGGGATAGTCGCCGGCTACATCATGTGCAGAATGGAATATGGGCTCTCGATGACCAGGAGGTTCGGGCTGGCAAAGAAGGGCCACATCATATCGGTCGCTGTGCTGCAGGAGCACCGCGGGAAGGGGGTGGGCACGAAGCTTATCGAGCAGTCTCTGGACGAGATCCGAAAGCAATCGGGGAAAGAATGCTATCTCGAGGTACGGATAACCAACCAGGGGGCCATAGACCTCTACAAGCGCATCGGTTTCAGGGTGACGAGCACCCTGCACGGGTACTACAAAGACGGCGAATCGGCCTACACGATGGCCATGTCGCTCTGATGGCGAATGGGAAGTTTCGCGGAATTTGCTTCGACCCTGGAGAGGGTCAGGAGCACGTCTGGCAAGAACGAGAAGGTGAGGATCCTTTCTGAGTACCTCCGCGGCCTGGACGAAGACGATGCCGAAAGGGCCACCCGCTTCGCCACTGGGAGGGCGTCGCAGAAGGGCAGCTCGGAGGAGACGCAGACCGGATACTCCACGATAGTCGACGTGATCGAGGACATCACCGGCCTCTCCCCGCGCGACATCAGCCAAGTCTACGTGAAATACGGCGACCTGGGACGGGCCGCCGAGGAGGTCATACCGGCGAAGAAGGAGATGACGCTCTTCCACGAGGACCTCACCCTCGGAGCAGTCTCGAAGACGTTCGATGAGATGATGCAATCGAAGGGGAAGGGCTCCACCCTGGTGAAGAGAGGGCACCTCAAGTCTATGCTGCTGAGAGCGAGCCCCGTCGAGGCCAAGTATCTGATCAAGATCCTCACGAAGGAGATGAGGATAGGGCTGGTCGAAGGCCTCGTGGTCGAGGCCATCGCGGCGGCCTACGGCCTGAACATGGAAGCGGTACGGGATGCCGACCTGCTCCTGGGCGACGTGGGACTGGTCGCACGGCAGGCGAGGGCGGGGAAGCTCTCAGAAGTCAAGCTCGAGCTCATGAGACCCACGAACTTCATGCTCGCGGAGCCCATGCAGACGCCGGAGGAGATCGCGACCTACTACCAGAGGCAGCTGTACGCCGAGGTGAAGTACGACGGCGTCAGGGCGCAGCTTCACAAGAAGCGAGGGGAGGTGAGGATATTCTCGCGTAGGCTGGAGGACATCACGGCTAGCTTCCCGGAAATCGCGGCTGCGGCAAAGCGCTTCGGGGATGACGTGCTGCTCGACGGGGAGATAGTCCCCTTCAGGGACGGGAGACCTCTGACGTTCCAGATGCTTCAGCGGAGGCTCAGGAGGATCGAGGGGTTCGAGGAAGCCCAGGCTAACTCCCCCGTCAGGTACTTCGTGTTCGATCTCCTCATGCTGGACGGGGTCGAGCTCTACAGGAGGCCGCTGCGGGAGAGAAGGGAGCTGCTGGGCAGGGTCGCGGAGGGTACCGGGTTCTCGCTCGCGGAGATGAGCCCGGCGGAAACGGCAGAGGAGATAGCGAGGCTGTTCCGGGCGAGCAGGTCGGAGGGTTACGAGGGGCTGGTCGTCAAGGACCCGGAGAGCCCCTACACCCCGGGGAGGCGCGGTAAGTGGTGGGTGAAGCTCAAGGAGGAGCTGGACACGCTCGACGTGGTCATAGTGGGAGCGGAGCTCGGGCACGGCAAGCGCGCGGGGAGGCTCTCGGACTACACCTTCGCCGTGCGCGACGGCGCGGCGTTCAGGGTCATCGGAAAGGCGTACTCGGGGCTCACCGACGCGGAGATTGAGGAGATGGCTGTGAAGATAAAAGCGGCGACGATCCATGACGACGGCTACTACAGGACCGTCGACCCTGAGCTTGTCATAGAGGTGGCCTTCGACAGCATCCAGAAGAGCGCGAGGCACGACAGCGGGTTCGCGCTGCGCTTCCCGAGGATAAAGTCGATACGCAACGACAAGACTCCGGAGCAGGTGGATACCCTCGAACGGGTGAGGGAGCTCTACGAGTCCCAGAAGGTAAGGTCCGAACCATAGAACCTGCGGAGCTCAGCGGAGAGCGCTGTGTAGTCGGACACGCCCTTTCCCGCGAGCGAGTCCAGGAAACGGGTGCGACGGTCGAGGTCGGAAGCCATCCTCTTCGCCGAATATCCGTACCCCTGGGCCTTCCTCTCCAGCTTCATGGAGCGCTCGGGGGAACCGTCCCATCCGCTTTCCCCATGCTTGAACAGGGACATCCATTCGTTCCCTGTCTCGACGACCTCCTGTATGTGCCGCGTGCCCTTCTGGTCGCGCACCATGAACACGATTGCGTCTATCAGGTCCAGGGAGGAGCGCGCGACCGATAGCGGCGGCTGGGTCAGCCTCGCCACGAACCCTTCGGTGTTCGAGGCGTGGAAGGTCGTGAGGCATCCCGTCCCGGACGCGGCAGCCTGGAAGAGCACCTGCACCTCCTCGCCCCTCGACTCTCCGAGGATGACGTAGTCAGGACGCTCCCTGAGGCTCAGCTTGACGAGGTCGAAGAGCGTCACGTTGGCGGCCTCGGAGAGGGTGTGCTTGGTGTGTAGCGGCTTCCAGCCGCTCTGAGGCAGATTAATCTCCCTAGTGTCCTCGATGGAGAGCACCTTCCAGTTCGGGTTAATGACCGTCCCCAGCGCGTTGAGGAGGGTCGTCTTGCCGGACGCCGTCACGCCGGCGATCACCACGAACCCCTTCATCTCGAGCAAAAGCCACAGGTATGCCGCTATGCGCGAATCCAGAGTGCCCGCGTGTATCAGCTCCGCTATGGTGTATGGCACCGCCCGCAGCTTGCGGACGCTGAAGCTACTGCCGAGGCTCGTGACCTCGGTCCCCCAGGTGGCCGCCAGCCTGTAGCCCTCGGGCAGGACGCAGTCCACGATTGGCGACGAGACCGAGAGAGAACGGTTGGACCTGTGGACGAGCCTCGAGACTATGGCGTCGAGCTTCTCGCGCTGCGGGAAGACGATGTTGCTCTCGAGCCAGCCCTTCGAGTTGTGCTTCCTGTGCCAGACTCTGACGGGACGGCCCGGTCCCTCGCATGAGATGTCCTCGATCCCGGGGTCGCGGATGAGCGGATCGATGGTGGAGTAGCCGAGGATCTCACGCATAAGGTAGTGGGCGACCGCCTTGGTCTCCTCTTCCTTGGTGTCTGGCCCGAGGTAACCGGTCCGCTTCAGCTGGGCGAAGAGGTAGCCGAGAGGGTCGATGGATATCACGGGCGATGGAGCGAGCCAGGATGAGAGCGAGGCGATCGCCTCGGCCACCGTGGCGGCCGGACCGGGTGCTAAGTAGGGCTCCTTGACCAGGTACAGGCCACGGCCGTCGCACTCGTAGACGTAGACGGTGTAGCTTGAGCTGTAGGTGACCGAGCCCTTCTGGATGCCGTAGTTGACGAGGTAGTTCTCTACCATCGTGCCTCCACGCGGGGGTTCGAAGGGTATCGAGTCAAGCGCCATCCCCTTCTCCATAGGGGCGGCGCGCCGCAGCTTCCTGGCAAGGACTGACCTATACCGAGAGACTGACTGTTCTATCTCCAAAGTCGATCGTCACCGAGCCCTGCGCATCGGGCCCCAGGTTGACATCACACATCGCCTTGGGCTGCAGCGTGGCGCAGGTGGACGTCCAGTCTGACACCAGGCCGCCGTTGATGTACACAGAGGTGAGCCTGGCCGACTCCCATCCGTAGTTGAAGAGCCATACGTAGGTCCCGGAAGAATTGCTCTGCGTACCCACCACTGTCATCAGCACTCCTGCCCCGTTCGCGGCGTCCTGGCTGCCCGCGAGCAGCACGGCGTTCGCGCTCCTCAACGAGCCCAGGGATATGAGACCGACCCCGCCGAGGACGGTGATGGTGATCGCGAGCATGGTGACCGACGAGACCACCTCGCTGATGCCTCTCGACCTATGCAATCCTGTCGTAGCTCCCATCGAAGACCATCAGGAAGGGACCGTCCGACGAGGCAGCAGGGACGTAAAGCTCGATGCTCGACGAGGGCAGCTCCCCCATGACCGGCACGGCGCTGACTTCGGGGCTCGGATAGGAGACCTCGACTCCTCCGGGCAGGGTGACTGCACACGACGATGCATCTGCGAACATCACCTCCTGCCACCCCGCCTGTACCCGGGCCGTGTCGGTCCAGCGGCCGTCTATCCATGCCTCGCCGTTCCCCGACGCTTCGAGCGTCCCCGAAGCCGTCTTCACCGAAAAGAAGGTGGTCGCCCCGGCCAAGCACAGGTCGCCCGTGGTGCCATAGCCCGTGCCGTTGTAGTAGAGGATGCCCGACTGCGAGCTCGAGGCGCCAGCTTCGAACGCCAATGGGACAGCCGGCGTCGAGGCGTTGACGACTATCTGGACGATACCCTGAACCCCTCCGACCTGGCTGACCTGGTTAGCGAACACCTCCTCCTGTGGAGGCGTGAGCTTGCTCACGGCCTCGTAGACTACGTACGAGAGCGAAAGTGCGATGCTCACGAGGACCAGGGTGGCCATGAAGGTGCTGACTCCTTGAGAGCGTCTCATGCCTGGACGTTGAACGCCTTCGAGAGCTGGTCCCCTATTGCCGTGACGGTGAACGGGGCGAAAGCGGGGATGGCGAAGTTCGTGCTCACCTGAGCGGTGAGTATGTCCCCCGGCTGCAACGTCGGGCCGTCGTCAGACGAAAGTATCGTGACGTTCGATCCGGCTGCTGGCCCGAACTTGAAGGTGTTGAGGCTGGTGTTGTAGTCGACCGTGAACGCGCTGAGCGTTATGGGCACGTTGCCGTCGTTCTTGATGCTGAGGGTGACGCTCTCGCCGTTGGGGGCTACGGTTATGTCCGTGAGGTCCATCGAGGGGTTCCTCACCTGCGATACGATGAGCTGCTGAAACTGCGTGTAGAGCAGTCCGCCTATGCTCAGCGTGATGACGACCAGGATGATCGTTGCCAGAAACGGGCTGATTCCTCTGCGTGCTTTACCTGTCTTCATGCACAAGAAGACGTTTCCGATATTTAATCGCCAACCGGTGTCAGAGGACGCCGAGGACGATCAGCGAGACGAGGGTAGAGGCGAGAAGGAGGGGGACGGCGAGAGCGTGCCGCGCGCTCTGGGTGTACAGCTTCGAGAGGAGCAGGCCGGTCATCATCGAGACCGCCGATATCGAGAGGAGTATGTAGCCCCTCGAGACCTCGGTGAAGGAGGGAAGGAAAGGCATGCCTCCCTGGTCGAAGCTGCTCAGGAATGACATGGCCGTCAGCGAAATCCCCGGGACGATCACGCCGACAATGAAGAAAGGCATGAGGGAACGCGAGGCATTACGCCTGGCGTCCGAGAGCCTCCTGAAGAACGAGGACAGCCGCTCGAGCTTCTCGTAACCGGCACCCGCGACGAAGGCCACCGAGAGCATGCCGAACGAGAGGCGGACGAGCCACGACGGATGGGACACGGCCTTCTGGGCATCCTCGGGGCTGGAGCCGAGCATGATGGACTGCTGGAACGCCGCGAGCGGCGCCCTGATGGAGCTGAAGCTCGCTCTTTCAGAGGTCACCCTCGAAATCGCCTCCGGCAGGCTCACGCCGGCCTTGCTCTCCTCCGCGAGGTCGTGAAGGAGCGCGCTCACTTCCTCCTCGCCTCTCCTGATCTGCCCGTACACCCCTCTCGTGCGCATCACGCCGCAGGCCGATGCAAGGAGTGGTATGAGGAGCGAGACCTCGACCGAAAGCACCCCGAAAAAGTAGAGCGTGGCGCTGATCCCCCACACGGCGACGGAGATTACCACAGGATAGAGGGGAGGCCGCGAGTTGTAGACCACCGGCTGCGCCGAGTCGATCAGGAACAGCAGCAGCCCGGTGAATACGGCGAGCAGCACCAGTGAGAGCGCGAGAATCTCCGCCGCCGCCAGGCCAGGGATTGCTGCAGCCACCATCTCGAGCCCTACCGGGAAGAGAGCCAGGACCATAAGGGAGGCCTCGGCTAGGGAGCCTATCGACTCGGAGAAACCCTTCCACCTGCCCTCCATGAGCTCGACCTGCCTAAGCGCCTCGGCCTCGACGAACTCCACGACGCTCCTGCCGGTCGTGAGCGTCATCATCAGGCTGTGAATGAACTGCCTGAGACTCTTGCTTGGGTGAGAGTCGAACATCCTCTCGACCACCTCAGCGGGAGCTCCGGGCACGAAGGCCAGGTCTCTCTCCAGTATGGCGGCTTCCGCCCCGAAGGCTGGGAAGACAGAGTCGCCCAGGGCCGCGACCTTCCTGAGACCTTCGTCGACGGTGGGCGTCGAGTCGTGCGAAAATATGGAGAGGAAGATCAGGAAGAACGGCAACTCCGCGTCCACCGACCTCTGCCTGGTGTGCGAGAGCATGACGGGCATCAGAAATGGGACCGACTGGACGAGGACCATCGAGGCGAATATCAGGAGGTTCTGCGGCACGGGCAAGAAGAGGGCGAGCACCTCCCCCGCCACGGGGTAGACCAGGAGGGAGAGCGCGAACCTCGAGTAAAGGCCGGGCGGGAGGTATATCTTCGCGGCGCCGAGGAGCGCGGAGAACCTGGGCTCCATCGGCCTCGCTAGCCCCCTGGCCGGACAGACTGCAGCCAGGCGGGAGACGAAGAGCTCGTAGTTCGGTGACGACAACGGAAAACACTCCATGTTCGCTTATAAGGAGCGCCGGATTGGTCGTGCGAGCTTTTGATCGTCGAGATACTGATGGCCATATCGTTCGTCATAGCTGGCTACCAGGACTTCAAAGACAGGCTGGTCTCCGACCTCGTGTGGATACCGGCGGTCGTCGGGGTCGTCCTCACGCTCTATTTCCTCCCGTCCGAAGCCGTCCTGCTCCTCGTCAGGATAGCCGTCGTCGGAGGTCTCGCCTTCCTGGTCACGAGGCTCGGGTACCTCGGGGAGGCAGACGGAATAGCCTTCGTGCTGATAGCTTCCGTGCCGTCCTTCATCGACCTCTTCCTCCTCCTCTTCACGATCGCGGGCGTCTCCCTCGCTGCGATAGGTTACCTCTACGTCACGGGGATGGCCGGGAAGGACAAGGTCATCAGCATCCAGCAGTTCAGGTCGGAGGCCCGGTGGATCCCAAAGGCGATTATCACGGGCGGGCAAAGACA
>JASHPA010000103.1 GCA_030038365.1 Nitrososphaerales archaeon | reverse complement strand
CCCCCTCTTGCTTATAAGCAGGTTAACAAGTGACTTATGATATGCACCCGCCTTGCGAGATGATGGTCGAATCTTTCCTCCCCGCGATGAGAGAAAGGGTCGCGAGGAAGCTCGCCGACGAGGGCTGGTCCCAGGGAAAGATAGCGTCCGTGCTTGGGGTGACACAGGCGTCCGTCAGCCTCTACCTCAGGTCAGAGGAGCGCTCGAAGGTTCTGCTCAACAGGCTTGGTATCTCCGACGAGCAGGCCGCGCTCTATACCTCCCTTCTCGCCGAAGACCTCCGAAAAGACCGCCTCTACGCGCTGAACACCCTGTACTCGCTCTGGTCGGATGCGCTGGGAAGGGGAGCGCTCTGCGCCGCGCATCGTGAGGCGCATCCCTCCCTTGCACAGTGCAGCATGTGCCTTGTCAAGTTCGGACCTGAGGTGGCCCCGGGGAAGGACGCGATAGAAAGCGTCGCCTCGGCCGTGAGGCTCCTTGAGGGCTCTTCCGTCTTCGTCAGGGTCATGCCGGAGGTCTCCGTAAACATCGCGTATGCGCCCGCCGGTGCCAGGTCGGCCGAGGACGTTGTGGCGGTGCCGGGAAGGATAGTGAAGGTCAGAGGCCTGCCGCGCTCTTTCATGAGGCCCGAATACGGCGCCTCGACGTACCTGGCGGGCGTCCTCCTTGCAACCCTCCCCGTCAACGGCAGCAAGAGGGCCGCGATGAACATCAGGTACGACGCGAAGGTGAAGCGTATCCTTGGCAAGCTCCGTGCGCAGACCCTCTATGTGAAAGGTGGGCTGACATTCGCAGAGGACCTCAGAGAAGCGCTCAGGAGCACGGCCGGCCCCTTCGACGCCGTGGTGGACCCCGGAGGACCCGCCTCAGAACCGGGGACCTACCTCTTCGCAGACGACCCGACAGGCGTGGCCGAGGCCGGACTCAGGATAGCTCGGTCCTACGCTACCATCCGCTAGGCCGGGACCTTCATTCTTTTGTCGCTGGTCGCGTCAGCGATTGTCGCCTTCATGAACGCTACGAAGACCGGCTCGGGTGCTTCGGGCCTGCTCACGTACTCCGGATGGAACTGAGTCCCGACGTAGAACGGGTGGCTGGGGATCTCGAGGATCTCCGCCCTCCTTCCGCCGTCGCTGAAGGCCGAGAAGTGCATCCCCGCCTCCTCGAACTTGCTGATGTAGCTCTGGTTGAGTTCGAACCTGTGTCTGTGCCTTCCGCGTATCGTCTTGCTCCCATAGATGTCGTAGGCCTTGCTGGGGCCCAGCACGGAGATGTCGTGCCCACCAAGCCTCATGGTACCTCCGAGCTCTGAGAGGCCCCTCTGCTCCGGAAGGAGGTCGATTACCGGGTCAGGCGTGTCCTGGTTTATCTCGGTCGAGTTCGCGTCGGGCAGACCGAGGACGTTCCTTGCGAACGAGACGATGGACAACTGGAAGCCGAAGCAGAGCCCGAGCAGTGGTATGCCGCTCTGCCTGGCGTAGTTCGCCGCGGCGATCTTCCCTTCGGTGCCACGCTGCCCGTAGCCCTGCGGGAGGACGACACCGTTGACCGAGTCGAGCTTCTTGAACGATGACGGGTCCTGCTCGAGGTCCTCCGACTCCACCCACCGGATATTCACACCGACGCCGTTCACGGCCGCCGCGTGCTGGAGGGCTTGGTTCACGCTCACATAGCTGTCCATCAGCGTCACATATTTGCCCACCATCGCGACGGTGACCGAATCCCTGGTGCCCGAAAACCTGGAGACGACGCGGTTCCACCCGGTCAGGTCTGTCTTCTTTGCTCTCAGCCTGAACTGCCTCATGATCGGTTTCAGGACGTCGCCGTTGTAGAGCGCTTCCGGGACCTGGTATATGCTGCCTAGGTCCGGGTCCGATATGACGCTCTCAATCGGCACGCTCGTGAAGAGGGCGATCTTCTCCCTCGCGTCCTTCGGGAGCGCCTTGGTCGCCCTGACTATGATGAGGTCTGGCTGGATGCCTATCCTCCGCAGCTCCTGCACGCTGTGCTGGGTCGGCTTGGTCTTCATCTCCCCGACCACGTCCATCTGTGGCGCGAGGGTCACGTGGATGAAGAAGGTGCTGTCCAGGCCGTCCTCCAACCTCATCTGCCTGAACGCCTCGATGAACGGCTGGCTCTCGATATCGCCAACCGTTCCCCCGCACTCTATGACCACCACCTCGGCCGCGCTCTTTTTCGCTACATCGCGTATCCGGCGCTTGATCTCATCGGTGACGTGAGGGATTATCTGGACGCACTTGCCGAGATACTTCCCTTTCCTCTCGTCCTCGATCACCTTCCTGTAGACCTGGCCCGTGGTGATGTTGTTCTCCTTGCTCAGGTCCTCGTTGAGGAACCGCTCGTAGTTGCCGATGTCCATGTCGGTCTCGCCTCCGTCGTCGGTAACGAAGACCTCGCCGTGGGCTATCGGGTTCATCGTCCCTGCGTCGAAGTTCAGATAGGGGTCGACCTTGATGCAGGTGACCCTCAGGGAAGAAAGCTCCAGAAGCTTGGCGAGCGAAGAAGTGGTGATGCCCTTCCCGAGACCGGACATCACACCCCCGGTTATGAAGACATACTTGGCTTTGCGTTGAGCGCCCCGAGCGGAAACCGTTACCGAAGAAACCTTGGGCAAGTTTCCCGCTTAGTTGTGCCGAAAAATAAACCTATTGGCGGAAGATGCCTCGTAACCCTGTTTTCGCGGGGCTTCAATCCGCCAAGCAGCGGAAGGATAGGCACAGATATGCCGGACTTCCAAAACGGTCCCTGCAGGAGGTCTCAAGATAGGCCCTGAGACCTCACGTCCCGACGAAGTCAGGATATCCAGACGATGACCTGTCCACGCTCCGCGGTCTGCCGTCCGCAAGAATACCGGTCCCGCGGGATTACGCGCTTATATACCCGTGTAAGAAGCTGATAGCTCCTCAGGTTTATCGTTCCATTGTCGAGTTCGTACAGGATTGACCCTGCAAGAGAGAAGAAGGTCGGAGGAACGTCCGACCGTTGTCCCCGCTGTGGCCGTCCCTCCATGAGGAGCGACGTCTCTCGTGGCGAGGTATACTGCAGCAAGTGTGGGTTCGTCGTCCACGAGAAGACCGTCGAGACGGCCCCCGAGTGGAGGTCCTTCTCGAACGAGGAGAAGGACGAGAGGAGCAGGACGGGTCTGCCCACGTCGATTGCGATGCACGACATGGGGCTCGCGACCACCATCGGAGGCGAGAACCGTGACGCGTCAGGCAAGTCGATAACGGGCTCCATGAAGTCGAGCATGGAGCGGATGAGGACCTGGGACAGGCGCAGCCAGGTGCACGAGTCGGCCGACAGGAACCTCAGGCAGGCATTCAGCGAGCTCAGAAGATTATCCGAGAAGCTATCCGTGTCGGAGGCCGTGACGGAGAAGGCTGCTTACATCTATAGAAAAGCACTAGAGCGCAGCCTCGTAAGAGGCAGGTCAATCACCATGATACTGGCCGCATCCCTGTACGCGGCCTGCAGGGACAGGGACGTCCCGAGGACGCTCAAGGACGTGGCTGCAGCCAGCAACGTGAAGAAGAAGGACATCGCACGCTCGTACAGGCTCCTCGTAAAGGAGATGGACATGAAGATGCCTGTCGTCAACCCGGCGAGGTGTGTCACCAAGATCGCATCGAAGGCGAAGGTCAGCGAGAAGACCCAGAGGAGGGCCCTCCAGATACTCATCAAGGCTGAGGAAGCTAGAGTCTCCGCGGGCAAGGACCCGATGGGGCTTTCCGCTTCCGCCATCTACGTGGCCTGCACTCTGGAAGGAGAGAACGTGACCCAGCGCGATATCGCCGAAGCGGCCGGGGTGACGGAGGTCACGATACGCAACCGCTACAAGGGCCTCAGGGCGTCCTTAGGCATCTGAGTCCGCCGCTACGCGTACCCGACTAGGAAAGTATCCTCGGCGACTTTGTCTACCGAAGCGAGCTTCGGTATCTCCAGCGAGGTCTCCTGCCTGGTCATGACTGGAAACGCGTAGTTTTCGTTTCTGTAGCGCATCTGCGGGCTTTCCGCCGCAAACCTCGCATGTCTCCTGAGCCTATCCTCGTTGTAGTCGTTCCCGAACTCGACCGCACGCGAGAGTCGTGACTCGACGGCGTCCTTCAAGCCCCTCTCGATCTCTATCGAGACGCTGTTCCTGCCAGCGACCATCGCCGCCAGCGTGGTGACGCCCGTCCCGGCGAACGGGTCCAGTACCATGTCACCCATCACGGAGTACATGCAGACTAGCCTGTGCGCCAGCTCGAACGGGAACGAGCCGCTCCGCGATCGCGGTCCGGTCCCTTTCATGCTCTGCCTCTCGCCGTGCAGTCCCTCCCAGAGGTCCGAAAACCAGACGTTCCTCTCCTCCCAAAAGTAACCGCTCCTGCGCCTTGCGGCCCGGTCGTCGTCCGTGCCGAATACCCTCGTCCCGGGCTTCCTGTACGTCATTATGTACTCGTGCTCCTGCGTGACATAGGCCCCTGGAGGGAGCATGCCCGAGCCCATGAACTTGTTGGGTTTGTTGGACGTCTTCCTCCAGATGATCTCGGGCAGCGCGCGGTAACCCCGCGTCAGGAACCTGCGCCCCACCATCGAGTGGTTCGGGTAGAGCCTGAAAATGCCGTCGACCGTCCGCGTCGCATCTCCGATGTTGATGCACACGGTCCCTCCGGGGGCCACCACGGGCTCGAGCGAACCCCAGACACGGTCGAGGGCCCGATGCATCCTCTCGTGCGCCGAATTTCCGTCCCCGCGTTCGAGTTTCTCCCCTGCGACCGGGTCGAGCCCTTGAAAGAGACCGTCCCACATCTCTATCATCGGATAGGGAGGAGAGGTGACGACAAGGCTGATGCTCGCCTTCTCGAGGTGCTTCAGTTCGCGGGCCGAATCTCCGTAGAGCAGTCTGTGGGTCGTCTTCACAGGACTATGCTCACTGCGTTTCTCCGAACTGATACGTAGGTAGAGAGAGGTCACAGATGTCCCCGAAGGTCTTCGATATCCTCTCCAGGAGACCGATGAGGTCCACGATGAGGTGAGTGGGTACGCCTTTCGACTGCGCTATTCTCCTGAGCGACTCCTCCACCCGCCTCTCCATAGCGGCGACTTCGAGGTAACCCGACCTCCCGCGTCCCTGCTTCCTCTCGATGAAGGTCCTGACGGAGACCTCCTCCATCTCCTCGAGTATCCCGAGCACCTCGGTGATTCCTCTAGCGGAGTCACCCCGGGGTACCTCGGTGGCTCCTTTGCTGGAGAACTCGGCGATTGAATCCCCCAGGCCTTCAAGGAAACTCGCCAGAACCCTGTAGTCGAGGCACTCTACCGGCGTCAACCCATACCTTCCCGCCAGCTCTTGGTCGATGGTAGCCGTCCTTATGGCCCGCACGAGAAGGAAGTAGAGCCTGTCGACCTCGTCGTCTCTCTCCGCGACGAGCGAGAGCAGCTTCGCGTCCTCGGCCCTAACCGCCTCCTTCGCGTCCCTCAGCATCCCCCTGGTCAGGCTCCCCATCCTTCTCACGATTTTCTCGGGGTCGAGGGTCGAGGGTTCGGGAAGGAACTGGAGGGTGAGGCTCTTGGCGTCCTCGTCGATTATCTCGAGCCCGACCAGCCTGCGTATCATGCCCTTGATCCTCTCCCTGTCCTCCCTCGCGATGACCTGCGAACCTTCGACCTTAATGACGTTGCTCCCGATCAGGTAGGCTCCGGTAAGGTCATTGATGACGTGGGAGATATTCTCACGCGGATATTCTATCGCGGTGGTCTTGGGCGACTGCCCTTCCGTGCCGACGGGACTGACTATGAGCCTGCTCGGAGACACCTCTTCGACGAGCACAGACGCACCTCTGGCGACTTTGTTCCTCTGCGCCCATTTCTTGGGCAGCGAGATTAGTACAGTTCCTCCGCCCATCTCAAGGACCTTCCTCGTATCCATGGAAATATAGAGTTCTCTATATTATTTATAGGTTATCCTGATATGGACTCTAAGGCCCGGCTAGACAGAGGCCTGCTGCGAACATCGTAGACCATGGTTAATCGGGGAGAAAGAAAGATGACCAAACGGGACCTGCTCAAGGAGATACAATCCACGCGAGGTAACGAGCTGGACGGCAAAAGGATCGTGCTGGGAGTGACCGGAAGTGTCGCTTCGGCCGAAGTTCCACAGCTAGCGCGCGAGCTGATCAGGCACGGGGCCGACGTCACGGCTGTGATGACGCCTGCGGCCGAGAAGCTAATCCGCGCCGACCTCCTGGAATGGGCCACGGGGAATTCAGTAGTACGTGAGCTGACCGGCAGGACCGAACACGTGAGGTCACTCGGCGAGTCTCCTGAGCAGGCCGACCTGCTGCTGGTGGCACCCTGCACGGCCAATACCATCTCCAAGATAGCCTTGGGGATGGACGATACTCCGGTGACGACCTTCGCCTCGATGGCGATAGGGAACAGCGTGCCAGTACTCGTCTGCCCGGCGGCACACGAGCCCATGTACCGAAACCCCGCCGTGCTGGAGAACATCAAGCGGCTGAAGGAGATGGGAGTCGAGGTCGTTGAGCCAAGGATCGAAGAAGGGAAGGCGAAGATCGCCGACAGGCAGACGATAGTCCTGGCTGTCCTGAGGATGCTCGCAAAGAAGGACCTGGAGGGAAGGAATTTCCTCATCACGGGAGGGCCCAGCGTGGAGTTCATCGACCCCGTGAGGGTGATAACTAACCTGAGCTCGGGGAAGACGGGACTCGACATCGCCACAGAGGCATGGAGGAGAGGTGCGTCGGTCTCGTACGTCTATGGCGGGAGCCTCGCCCCTCCGCCTTTCATCAAGTCCCACAGGATAGTCACAACGGGGGAGATGTCCGAGACCGTCCTGAGCGAGTTGAACTCCGGACGATTCGATGTCTTCATCTCCTCCGCCGCTCCCGCGGACTTTGCGCCTGTGAAGAGCGCGGGAACGAAGATTCCGACCAAGCTCGGCAACATATCGCTCGAATTGAAGCCGACGCGCAAAATAATCCGGGAGGTGAGGAGCGCTTTTCCGCATCTCTTCGTGGTTGCCTTCAAGGCCGATACGACGGGTTCCCTGAAAGAGCTCGAGGCTGTCGCAAAGGCGTACCTCGCGGAATCGAAGGCGGACATGGTGGTCGCCAACGACGTGTCAGGCGGGGCGGCGTTCGGCTCGGATTACAACGAACTGCTGGTCGTGACCAGACGGAGGACAGTCCACTTCGCGAGGGATTTGAAGGTTAGGCTGGCCGCGAGGCTAATCGACGAGGTCGCCGCCGAGATTGGCAGGAAAAGAAACCGCACAATCAAGGTCTGATCGAAGTCCTGCCCGGCACTCATGAGGCATCATGGCGTGGCTACCTGGAGCAGGCTCCGTCACTTTGGCCTTCGCGCGCTTGGGAGCCTCTGGGCTTCTTCGGGGTCCATGTGGAACGTGTGCTCTTCGCCGGGGAATGCGCCGGAGGTTACCTCCTGAGCGTACGACTCGATCGCACCCTGTATCTCAGATGACAGGTCCAGGTATCTCTTGGCGAATCTTGGTGTGAACTTGTCGAACAGCCCGAGTACGTCGTGGAGGACCAGCACCTGGCCGTCGCAACCTGGACCCGCCCCTATCCCTATCGTCGGGACGCCCACAGAGTCCGTAATCGCCTTCGCTGTCTCTGACGCTGTCATCTCTAGCACTATGCTGAACGCGCCCGCCTCCTCGAGCAGCCTCGCGTCCTCTATCAACGAGACCGCGGCTGCAGCCGTCTTGCCCTGCACCTTGTAGCCCTCTGCCGTCGGGGTTGTCTGTGGGGTGAATCCTATGTGGCCCATCACCGGGATCCCTGCCCTGGTCAGGGCTCGGACCGTCGGGGCGAAGTCGGCCCCTCCTTCAATCTTGACAGCGTCCATCCCGCCATCTTTCACCAGCCGTCCTGCGTTGCGCGTAGCCTTCTCGACGCTCTCCTGGTACGACATGAATGGCATGTCCCCCACGAGGAGCGGTCTCCTCACCCCTCTCGAGACGGCCGAGGACATGTAGACCATCTCGTCCATCGTCACGGGCTTGGTGTCGCGATAGCCGAGCGTGACCATCCCTCCTGAGTCGCCCACCAGGATGATATCCACTCCTGCCCTTTCTGCCAGAATAGCCATCGGATAATCGTAGGCCGTGATGGAGACTAACCTCTTCGCCTCCGGGTTCCTTGAGGGCTTGCGCCCTCTGATGTCCGTTATGGTGACCTTGCGCTCCGTCATCTTCTTGCCCTCTTGACCACAGGGACCTGCTCGGTCGTCGCGCTGGTCTTCGATAGGACTGCGAGCCTCTTCGCAATCAGGCCTATCGAGGCCCCCAGCACCCTCTTGTTGTCGTACGCGCCGACCAGGGCGCGTAGCTTCGACGCGGGAGCACCCTTCAGCTCATCCGCCGTGGAGGTGAGATTCGGTATGGCTCTGACCACGTTGTCCACGATCGTTACGGTCGCCTCCTGCGACGTCCTGGATAGCGGGTTAAGGTCCACGGCTATTGTCAGCTTGCCCATTCTCTTGAGCGCTTCCACCCTGTCTCCGTCCTCCAGCGGAACGACCACGACATCTGCCGCGAATATTCCCTCCACGTCGACCATGCGCCTCATGCTGCTCAGCTCGGGTATGGCTGCGCCGCCTCGCCCTCTGCCTCCGACGCCCAGGACGTGCTTGGCGCCCGCTCCTTCCAGGACCGCGGCGACAGCCTTCAGCCGTTTCCTCGACCTGTAGAAGAGGTTCACCTCCAGCGCGGCCCCGACGACCCTCGAGAGCCTTACCAGTTCACTAGGCACCAGCGCAGCGGCGTTACCGTTGACAGATATCACCGGTCGCTTGGCAAGAAGAAGATGCGCGGCTGCGGCCCACGTCGCCTCCCGCGCCGGAGCCGTCGTCTCTTCGCCCAGCAGATAGTCGAAGGCTTCTCCTCTCCCATGGGCGATCAGGCCTGCGTCGGCTACGACCCCTAGCTTCCAATAGTGGACGAGCTCCTCCCTCGTGCGCAGAGACTCGGCTCTCGGATGGTCCGGAGGTATTTCGAGGCGCATCCCTTATGCGGCCAGCCTTGCGCTCTCTGTCTCCACAGAAGACACGATGACCTGGCCGTCCTTCCATTCTTTCCTCATCCTCTGGGCCAGCTCGGTGGTCTCGTTCTCCCGGACGATGGTGAAGAGCGTGTGTCCGAACATCGCCATTCCGAGCAGGTAGCCGTACGACCTTGCGTTGTTCATGACCCGGAGGTACTGTTCACTCAAGCCGAGGCGCATGCTAAAGTCGTGGGCAAGGCTCAGGAACGTGCTCAGGTCCCTCTTCCTGCATATCTCATCGGAGTACGCGCCGCCTATCTCGTTAATCTTCTTCCTGTACCCTGGGTCGGAGAGGAACTCGCTCGTCAGCATCGGGCCGTTATGGAGGGCCACGACCGCATGCTTTCCAGAGAGCGGTATCTGAAAGACATTGCCTATTCCGGGCGCGCCCTCCTTCTCTCTGACCTCGAGACCACCGCAGAACTGCCCCAGGACTGTCCCCAACCCCGTCCTGAGCTCTACCTCAGCTGAGTGAGCCAGCTGATAAGCCTCAAGCCTCGTAAGCCCCAGACCGAGGGCTGCAGACCCGGCAATGGCCACGCCTATCGCCCCGGCGCCGCTAGTGCCGAATCCGCTGCCGACCGGCACCGGGATGGCGTGGCGGATCACCAGGCCTTGTGAACCTCCTGCGAGCGCGAGCAGTCTCTCTGCCACTCTCCTGGACACCCTAGCGTCGGCCCCGATGCCGTTGATCAGCGTGAGTACACCTGACTCGGCTACCGTCTCCACCTCGGTCTCGACCTCTTTCGTGAGGTTGACGCCCGCTCCCCTGGACCCTCTCCTGAGCAGGTCCGGGGCCGAGTCTCTGATCTCAAAGAACCCGGTTATGTGCGTGGGGCAAAGCGCGGCTGACTTCAAGTTGTTTCGGGAAGTCGCCATCGACTAATTAATATAACCTCTAGATTCTCTATATGTCTATAGATGTTCTGGGGATGAGCGACCCGTAGTCTGCCTCTCAGTCCCTTAAAGGACGAGGAGCTCTTTGGTGTAACTGTAGAAGTTCTTCGTGACTCTGCCCATCGACAGCGTGTCCTCTATGCGAACGCCGTACTTCCCGGGGATATAGATACCGGGTTCGATTGTGACGACGTCTCCCTCGGCAAGCACGTCAGCGCTGCTTGCGCCTATCGAGGGCCGCTCGTGGATGTCTATACCGACGCCGTGACCGGTCCCATGCGTGAAGTACTTCTCGAGCCTGCTCTCCTTCAGGACAGCGCTCACGCCCTCGTGTACCTCTTTCGCGCTCGCGCCTACCCTGGCGAGCCTCACACCCTCTAGCTGGGCGTCGAGCACTGACTGATACCCCTTCCGCCACCCGTCGGGTACGCTCCCGACCGCATAGGTCCTGGTGCAGTCTGTACAGTATCCTTTGTACCTGAAGAATATGTCCGCGACCACCATGTCGCCCTTCTTCACCTTCCTTTCCGTCAGCTCAGCGTGCGGCAGGGCTCCGTTCGGTCCTGAGCCGATTATGACGGGACTCAGGGACCCCTCCGCAGGAAGGGGAGACAGCCCCTGTGAGGTCGCTAGGCCGAGCACTTCGCCGGCAACCTCGAGCTCGGTCCGTCCCGGACGAATCGCATGCTCAAGGAGACGGTAGAGCTCCTCGAGGAGCTCGCTCGCCTCTGCTATCCTTCGGAGCTCCTCCGCGTCCTTCTTCCTCCTCACCTCAAGGAAGAGCGACTCGTTGATGGTCCCCTTGAGCCTCGAGTCGTAACCGTCGAGCAGCACCGTGCCCTTGACACGTTTCTTTACCGACTCGTAGATGGACGCCAGCCCTCTCTCGGGAACGATCTCTGCGTCCTTCGCTGCCTCGGTGGCCCTCTGCTGCTCCATCACGGAGGTCACGATAGTCGTGCTGTCCCTCCCCACTATCCCCACTCCGCTTCCCCAGAAGTCGGTAAGGTAGAAGAGGTTCTTCGGGTCGGTAACGACCACCGTATCGTAGCCCGAGGCCTGCGAGAGCACGCGCTCGCGCCGGCGTGCGAAGAAATCCATGGGCCTCGTCCACTCAACCTCGTCTTATATTGATGACCGCGAGTCTATGCCGGTGGGAGTCCGGGTGGCGCAGGGGGAAGTTCATCGGCCTGCAGGTTGGCGCCGCACGACGGGCAGAACACGTCTGCCGCGATGGATCGGAGCACCCACGGGACACCCAGCGCTTTCTGTATCCTAGAAAGCCGTGACCAGACCTCCAGACAATTCGAGAGCCGCAGCCCGCCTTTTGTCCCTGGGCAACCGCCGTCCACCGAATAACTACGTGATTAAGGCGTTTCGTCGTACTCTTTCTATCGAGGCTGGCCGCCTTGTAGGATGATCGCGGTCTTTGTCACGACGATGTTCTTGACGTCCTTCCTCTCCATCCTTAGCCGGATCTTCGGATACTCCCCCGTCGTCTTCCTCCCCACGTCCTCGACGATTATCCAACGGTTGTTGATTCTCCCCAACAGGTCGCCACCAGAACTGTAGAACTCCACGAAGCCCATGGGTGCCCTCTGGTTGTCCTCCTTGTTCGACAGGTGATAGGCGTATGTCAGGTAGGCGAAGTCCTCCGGGACCGCGCCAGCCTCTCTCTGCGGAGCGTCCTTGAACGTGACGGCTACGTTCCCCGACGGGTCCACCGAGAACCCTTCCACGTCGTCGGCGAAGAACCTCTCTCTCACGTGCCAAAAGGGCCTCCCCTGCGTGTCCTTCCATTGGTACTGGGCCGCGGAACCCTTGTTGATCGTGATGGTCCTCGCGAAGTATGAGCCGACGCTCTTGTTAGTCTCGTCGTAGAACTGGACGAACCACAGCTTCTTACCTGTGTCGAAACCAAGGTCTGCGAACTCCCAGAACATCCCTGTGGACTGGGCGGGGGCCGTCGACTTTCCCTTGCTCTGCGTCTGGCTCATCGTCGCGCGCTACCCAGTCTCAGGCATTAGAAAAACTTCTACGGAGGGGTCTACCACGCGGGCTGGCAACCTTCCTGGCAGGACGTGGCCTGCTCGCAAGAGGACTGACAGGCTGTTCGCACGCAGCCGTCTGGCGAGCTCGCCTTCGCCGAGTCAGCTGGGTGTAGACATCGTCGTCAGCATCTTTGGGCTGGGCCTCGTCATCCTCCTCCACGCGCCCCTTCCCCGCTTCCACAGACGAACCGTTCCGCTAGCTAACAGGCGATGGCTGGTCAGTAAGGGCCCGATAGCAATAAATAACGTACTCCAAGAAATTTGTGCGTTGTCCGCCCCCAAGATGTTCCGCAAGGATGAGTTAGCCGGCAAGATTGTGGTCGAGTCATCAGGCAGATCCTTGGGAAAGGCGAAGGACATCGCCTTCGGGCTGGACGGCAGCATTGCGCTAATCGTGGCGGCAGACGACGGCTCTGAAATCCAGATAGGCATGGACAGGATTGCAGGCGTGGCGGAGTACATCGTCGTGAGGCGTGAACAGACGGGTGCGCCCGCGCCTGTGGCTGCCCCGGGTTCCGCGCCTGCCTCGCCAATCCCTCCTCCTAGGCCGGGGTCGGCGATACCCCTGCCGGCAGCACCCGCGCAGGCGGCCGTCGGACCGTCTGTCTGCAGGAATTGCGGGGCGCAGCTCAGGGCAGGGGCGAAGTTCTGCACCAAGTGCGGAACCCCGGTCTGAGGACCGTCCTCCAGCCCGGATCCGTACGTCGCAAGCCGGTGTTGTCTTAGAGGCGAGCTTCGATGCGCTTATATCGCTTGGAATCCGTCCAAAGTACCGTCGGAGCGTAGGGAATGGGGTATATTCGAAGACTGGAAGTCAAGGGTTTCAAGTCGTTCGGCCCGAAGACTCTGACCATCACCTTCGAGCAGGGCCTAAACGTCGTCACAGGCCCGAATGGCAGCGGCAAGTCCAACATCGCAGACGCGATTCTCTTCGCCCTCGGCGAGAACTCCCCCAGGATCCTGAGGGCTGCCCAAGGCAGACTCTCCGGTCTCATCTATGACCCGAAGAAGGAGGGCGACGACGGGGCGTACGCCGAGGAGCGTCCTACGGGTTGCAGGGCGACGATACAGTTCGACAACACCGACAGGAAGATTCCGGTCGACACCGACCTCGTCACAGTCTCGAGGGAGCTCCGCAACAACGGAGAGAACAGTTACTACCTTAACGGCAGGAAGACGACCAAGACCGAGATATCCGACCTTCTCGAAGTCTCGGGTCTCTCCCCCAGCGGCCTGAACATCATCCCTCAAGGGGCAGCGACGAGGGTCGCGGACCAGACACCCGATGAGAAGAGGAAGATGATAGAGGAGGTCGTCGGCATAGCGCGTTTCGACGACAAGAAGGCGGAAGCGCAGAAGCAGCTATCGCAGGCTGACACCAAGCTGCAGATAGAGCTCGCGAGGACGGGTGAGATGAAAGCGCAGCTCGAGCGCCTCGAGGAACAGAGGAACGACCTTGTGAAGTATTCGCAGCTCGAGGGCCAGGTCGCTTGGCTGACCGCCGTCCAGTATTCGAGGAAGGTCGGGGAGCTCCGCGACAAGCTGCACTCGACGAAGAAACAGGAGGAGGAAATGACGCTCAAGCTCGAGGAGCTGCGCAGGAGGAGAGAAGAGTTCGAATCGAGGATAGCCTCGGTGACCACCGAACGAGAGAAGTTCATCTCGGATGTCGTGCAGGGAGGCGGTGAGGGCCCCACCAGGCTCAGGGACGAGAGAGAGTCCACGAAGATCAGGCTGGACCAGCTGGCCGCCGAGACGCAGAAGCGTGAGGAGAGCATGAAGCGCCTGGAGACTGATTCCATACCCACGCTTCGCAACCTCCTCATGGAGAAGAGCAAGACGATCACAGCGCTCACCTCGACCGTGGAGGCGCTAAGCTCCACAGAGGAGAAGCTCGAGGGGCGCAGGAAGGAGATAGACGCGCAGCTCAAGGACGTGAGGGATGCCCAGGAGACCCTGACGGTGACGATCGAGAGGAGGCGGAAGCAGGGCGACAGGCTGAAGGAGAAGCTCGGTCAGCTCAACCAGGAGCTGCATCCGCTCGAGATCGAACTGAGCGTGGTCGTCTCGAACGTGGGCATCGAGAAGAAACGCCTGGACGAGCTCGACACGAAGGTCCAGAACTTCGGCAAGCTCCTCGAGACACTCGAGGCGAGCACGACCCAGATGTTTGAGCTGCAGACCCAGGCAGCTCAGGAGCTCGGGAGCATCGATGAGAGCCTCTCTGAGATAGAGAGGCGGCGCGACCTGTTAGGCCAGAGCATCGACGCCGCGGGCAAAGTGCTCGAGAAGGCGTCCTCCGAGGTGGCCATCACCAGCGTGAAGAAGGAGGTCACCGACGAGGTCTCCGGAGACCGCATCGGGCACGGGCGGCTCAGGAAGCTCTGCGAGGAGGGAGGCGTGCAGGGCTATATCGGCGTGCTCAACCAGATAATCACGTACCCGGCGCAGTATTCGAAGGCCTGCTCTACGGTGCTGGACCGGTGGATGAACGCCTTCCTCGTCAAGGATGCGAGGTCCATGACCGCTCTGATCAAGGCAGGTAAGCAGCTCAACATAAAGTCCTTCGCCGTCATCCCCTACTCGATGATCGCGGACACGCCAGCGACCACGGTAGAAAAGTCCCCGGGCGTCATCGGGCCCATATCGTCCGTTCTGAAGGCAGAGAGGCAGTACCGAGGCCTGCTCAACTTCATCGGCGGGGATACCGTGCTGGTTGAGACCGAAGGCTATGCCTATGCGGTGGCCTCCGAAGGTTTCAGGACTGTCACGCCGACCGGCGAGGTCTTCGAGCTCGGCGGCAGGGCCTTCGCATATGGTCTGCACGACGTTGTCTCGAATATCCTCCAAGGTCTGGAGGACATCGAGGACCTCGGCGACGTCGAGTCCGCAGTCACCGCGCTGAGGGGAGCGATCGAGAAGAGGAAGCAGACCCTGTTGACGCTGGACGGCGAGAGCAAGACGCTGAGCAAGGACCGCGTGAAGAAGATAGCTGCCGTGGCGGCGATGAAAGCCGAGGCGGAGACCGTCTCGAGGCTCTCCAGGAGGTACAGGAGCATCTTCCGTTCACAAAAGTCCGAGAGTGACAGCCAGCGGAAGGTAGTCGA
>JASHPA010000007.1 GCA_030038365.1 Nitrososphaerales archaeon | reverse complement strand
CCCTCGTTCGGGACCGTACGCAAGGGAGACTGGGTGTCCGTACACTGGAATTTCGCAAGCGAGAAGCTTACGTCGTACCAGCTCAGGAACTTGAGGAAGTACACGGCCCTAGATATCCAGGCGACGAACATTCTCGTTTCATCAACTTCAGGTTCGAAGTAAATGCCTTCAATCCGAGTCACTCCTGCCCTATCCAGAGCGCGCGTCAGGCTTGCGCAGACTGCATCGAGCATTCCACGGACGGGCTCTCGGACTATCTCGACCTACCTTGGATCCTCCGCATTCCTCTTTCTCATGACGATGGGGTATGCGGTCTACGCAGTAGACCGGACCGTCCTCTCATCGGTCCTGGCCGCGATGGAACCCTCGCTGGCTCTGACCAACTCTGAGATTGGGTGGCTAAGCGCGGCTCAATACATCGGTGTGACATGCATCGTATTCGCGGCGGGCTATCTCTCGGACAGATTCGGCCGCTGGCCCGTCATCATCGCTGGTCTGACGACATTCACTGCATTCACCCTGCTAATCGGAACATCCACGAGTTTCACGGAGGCATTCACATATCGACTCATCAGCGGGCTCGGAGAGGGTGCGTTCTGGCCCGTCGCGATGGCTAGCGTGGCGAATTACTTCCGAGGACGGAAGGGACTGGCCCTCGGCATCTTCTATGTCGGGTTTGATGTGGGGAGCGCTGCGGGATTATCGATTGGCGGAATCGCATACTTAGTCTACTCGAGCTGGAGACCTGCCTTCTTCATAGCACCACTTCTGGGATTTTTCGTGATAGTGGGCATTCTTCTGTTGCGACGGAGGCTAGCGGGAGCGGGCCAGGGCGCTGGTTCCTTGAGGCTCGGGAGAGACGCTCTGCAGCTGTTGAGAAAGCGGAACGTAATAGTGGTCATGGCGTTCGCCCTTCTTGCCACGTGGGCGTCGGTCTGGCAGGTCGTCTTCCTTCCCTACTACTTCTTCAAGGTGATGAACTTCACTATACTTTCCTCGGCGCTTCTCTCCCTTCTCGTTACAATCGCGGGTGGGTTCGGAAAGGTGATACTAGGCGGCCTATCCGATACAGTGAAGAGAAACAGGCTGCTCGTCATCGTTACATTCGCAAGCCTTCTGTCTTACGCACTCTTCTTTGCTTCTATCAGCTTCCCACTCGACCTTGCCGGAGCTCTTTCAATGGGATTTTTCAGCTCTTCCATATTTCCCATAATGCAGTCGCTCATGACCGATAGCGCGGGAGGGACGACAGGCAGCGCGCTGGGCCTCAGTACCTCATCGCAATCCGTCGCGACGATTTTCTCGCCCATAATCTCCGCCTCACTCTTCACCATCGGCGTGGGCAGAGCACTGGCCTTGGACGCGATGGTGCCAATCACGCTCGCATTCGTCGTCGCCTTCTTCCTTCGGGAGCCTAGGGTGCAGCAGATTCTGAAATGACGTCCATGTTGATCTGCCGGAGGGCCTCCATAATCATCGGCTGGATGGCCGCCTCCAGCTCCTCCGTCAGGTCCTCCCCAACGCTACAGTCCTTGGGTTCAGCGCCCACTATCACGACCGGACACGACAGGAGACCGCCATCTGCCGCCATGTCGAACAGGTCATGGAGCTGGACCGCATGAAGGGTAGGAAGTTGCGAGACAGTACTGTTCTTGCTTGGAGCTATAGTGTACACAGTGATCGTCCCGGGAGGCTGCTCAGACCTCAAAGCGTCCAGGACTACGATCTTTCTTGCCCTCCCAAACTGCCAGAGGAGCGGAAGGTCAAGGTTCTGGGTCTCGTAGAAGAACACACCTGCGCCGAGTCCCATTGTCCTGAGGCGTGCGACCGCCTTCAAGCCTATGCCGTCGTCTCTCATGTAGGGGTTCCCCAGCCCTATCACGACTACTTTTCCATCGAAAGAGGTCTCCCAACTCTCGGGAGCCTGGTCCTGTCCTTCAGCGACGACCAACCACCACGTTCTCGCCCATACTCTTCCTATGCTCCATTAAAGCGTGTCTGCGCAGGTCGTCCATCCCGAGACTCGACCTCGGAGTCTGCGTGACAATAGGGATGCACGAACTCAGCGTCGCCCACAACGTAGTCGAGTATGCACTATCGGAGGCTGCAAGGAACAACTCCAGCAAAGTTGAAGAGATTGACGTCGAGGTCGGAGAGCTTACCCAGGTAGACCCCAAGGTCCTTTCCGACGCGCTGGCCCTCTTCATGACGGGCACGGTCCTCGAGGGTTGCAGGGCAAGGGTCGTCGTGGCCGATGCCTCGTTTGCCTGCAGGAAGTGCTCCTGCGAGTGGGGGATGCCCGAGATCCGGAAAGAGTTGGAAAGAGTCCCTGACGATTTGAAGGTGCGCGAGCCCGACAGCCAGGAGCTGCCTCTTCACTTCCTTCCTGGCCTCTACTCTGCCTTCATCCACTGCCCTCGATGTGGTAGTTCCGACATCTCGGCATTGTCCGGGGAGGACATCCGCATCAGGAGGCTGGCTCTGGCGTGAGCGTCGCCACTTCACCCGGGGGCTTCTACAGGTTGGAGGCGCGCAGGAAGCTTGAGCGCATAACGCGTGTCCTCCTCGTCGGAAGCGGCAAGGGAGGCGTGGGGAAGAGCTTCGTGGCGTGCGGCCTCGCTCTCTCGTTGTCGGCTCAAGGCTTTCGCACGGGAATCTTTGACATCGACATTCACGGTGCGAGCGTCCCGAACTACCTGGGGTTGAAGCCTCCACTCAGGTCGTCGGACCATGGGCTCGAACCGAAGACGGTCCGAGGTACGAAGGTGATGTCGGTGAGCCTTCTCACCGGCTCCAATCCCGTTCCGATGCGAGGCGAGAAGAAGGATGACACGATTACCGAGTTTTTCGCGCTAACCAACTGGGGTACCCTTGATTATCTCCTGGTCGACCTTCCGCCTAGTACCGGAGATGAGCTGCTCTCTGCCCTGAGGTTGTTCTCTGGAAGGGCGTCGCTCTTACTGGTGACCACGCCGTCCAGGGGGGCGGTCAACGTGGTCTCGCGCCTTCGGCGCCTCACTCTCAGCGAAGGGATTCCTGTCGTGGGTGTCGCCCTCAACATGTCCTTCATGCGAACAGAAAAAGGAAAGATCCATCCCTTCGGGAGGCTAGGCGCCGCGTCGGTACGACGATTGCTGGGTTCCGAACTCTTGGTTGAGTTCCCGCTGAGTCAGACGGTGAATTCTAAGGGTTTGTTGGAATCAGTTCTGGGCGACAAGGATGTGTCTTCTGCGTTCGAACTTCTGGCTCGGAAGGTCGCTGACCTCCCGAAGGATAAGCATCGCTCCGACGTGGCTTATTCTCAGCTTTGAGAATCGTAGCGGCCGATAAATACGCGAGAGCCACAATTGTGATGGATATCATGTTTGTCTCTCTGGCTGTGGTGCCACAATGGAAGTAACGAGACGGAACTTCTTGAAGCTGGCGGGCGTGTTCGGCGCTGGCTTCGTCATCGCTGCCTATTCCGCAGACATCAAGAAGGTCTTGGCGCAAGTCCAGCAGAACAATGCCAACCTCATCTGGCTCCCACTAGCGGGCGACTCCGGCTGCTCTATATCGATGCTCCAGGCATACAACCCTG
>JASHPA010000102.1 GCA_030038365.1 Nitrososphaerales archaeon | reverse complement strand
ACAGCTGCAACCCCTACCTGACGATGGCTTGCATTCTCGCCGCGGGCCTCGAAGGGATTGAGCAGGAGATAGACCCCGGGGACCCTGTCACGGTCGAGACGCACGGGATGAAGGATCGCGAGATCGTCGCAAGTGGTCTGACCCTGATGCCGAGGACCCTTAGGGAGTCGCTGGATGAGTTCCGGAAGGACCCGCTGATGAAGCAGGTCTTCGGCGAGGAGCTGTTCAGTGAGTACGTGATCGCCAAGGAGTCCGAGGTAGCAGAGGCTGCAGATAAGATCACGAAGTGGGAGATAGACAACTTCCTCGATATCTTCTGAACGGTCTCGATTTCCATAAATAATTGAGAACGGGCGTTTTGGATACATTGGAGCTCGATTTCTCTGAATATCCTGCGATAGACCACCACGCGCATCCGTGGCTCGACGACCTGAAGGACCTTAGCATGGAGCAATTCGTTGCGAGGTTCAACTACGGAGGTCTGACGGCGGAGGAGGCAAAGGACCCCGAGAACATCATCCACGCCCAGAACACGACGATGGCCTACCAGATCGTCCACAGGCTCGCCAAATACTTCGGCTGTAACGCGACACTTGCCGAGGTGCTGGAGCAGAGGAACGCTAGGTCGAGAAGGGACTACTTCCAGTACACGAAGGACCTGATGGAGGACGCTAACATGGAGGGGCTCTTCGTCGACGACGGCTACTCCGAGGTGGGCGTGACGCGTGTCCTGAGGAGGAGGTCGTACGAGGACTTCGAGAAGGCCTGCCCCATCTGGACGAAGCACGTCGCGCGCATCGAGCCGAGGTTCCAGGATGCCATCGACGCGTCGACGGGCTTCGAGGACTTCGTTCAGAGGTTCGACGCTTCCATCGACGAGGCTGTAAAAGGAGGAGCCGTGGCCTTCAAGTCGATCATAGCCTACAGGTCCGGGCTGAACATCCAGAAGCCACTCGAGGCGGATGTGAGGAGAGACTATGTCTGGTCAAAGGCGACAAGGTCGAGGGAAGTCAAAGCGATCAGAGACTGGTACATCCACCGCGTCGTAAGGCGGTGTGCGGAGCTCGGCGTGATGTTCCACATCCACGCGGGCGTGGGGGACATCGACATCGTGTTCAAGGACTGCAACCCGGGGAAGCTCTACGACCTCCTGCACGACACCGAGACGAGGAGCACGAAGATATTCCTCATCCACAGCGGATATCCCTTCTCTCAGGAGGGTGCGTTCTTCGCCAACTCGCTCAAGAACGTCTACATCGACCTCTCAGAGATGCTGCCCCACGCGAGCATCCCGGGAGCCGTGGAGAGGACGATGCAGATCCTGGACATGGCGCCCACCTCAAGGGTCGTCTTCGGCTCCGATGGCTCGAACATTCCGGAGATTCACTGGGCAGGGGCGAAGATCGGAAGGGAGGTCCTGCAGCTGACCCTGGCAGAGTTCGTCAAGACGAAGGTCATGAACGAGGACCAGGCGCACGATGCGGCGAAGCTGATCCTCTCGGGCAACGTGAGACGCGTCTACAAGTTGTAGCCGGCCCTAGCGAGACTTCGTCCCGCCGTTCGCTTTCATGAACCGTTCGAGCCTGCCGTAGACGTCGTCTAGGACGCGTATGTCTGGAAGGAGCAGGGTCCTGAAGTGGCCCTCACCCTGAGGTCCGAAGTACGAGCCCGGGACGAACGCCACTCCCTCTTTCTTCGCGAACTCGGTGAGGAACTTCTGGATGTTGGGCCACCTCCTGCCAACTCCTTCGACGCGGGGGAACGCGTAGATGCTGCCCTGCGGCCTGGTGCAGCGGATGCCCTCTATCTGGTTGAGCCATCTGTAGGTCGAGTCTCTGCTCTTCTGGAGCTTGGCGAGGAAGGGTTTCTTGAAACTGAAGGGTCCCATGAAGACGCGGGTCGCCGCGGCCGCGAGGAACGTCGGTATCGTGCTCTGAGCTCCTCCGTAGGCCCTGGCGACCTGCTTCAGGGTCATCGTGTAAGCCTTCATCCGGTCCGAGGGGTCGTGGACGTGCAGGTAGCCTATGCGCCATCCAGGGTTCATGAAGAATTTCGAGGTGCTGTAGGTGGTTATCACGGGGACGTCGGAAGAGATAGCCGCGGCCGATTTCGTGCGGACCCCGTCGTATGTGATCAGGTCGTATATCTCGTCGGAGATCACGGCGAGGTCGTTCTCGCCCGCGACGTCCAGGACAGCCTTCACCGACTTTTCGGGGTAGACCGTCCCGGTGGGGTTGTTGGGATGGACCATTACCACGGCCTTCGTCCTCCTGGTGATCTTGCGCCTCAGGTCTTCAATGTCGGGACGCCAGTCCCCATCCTCGATGGTGTCCGCGCCGACCGCCTTCGCACCGTACTGCCTGAGCTGGGTCGCCGGGTTCCAGAAATAATGGGCCGGCTGCAGGCAGACCATCTCGTCGCCTGGTTCCAGCAGGGAGTAGTGCAGGAGGCTCCATCCGGGACCGATTCCGGAGACCGGTATGATGTCATCCTCGTCGCAGTCGACGCCCCTCTGCTCCCGCTCGAACCCTGCGAACGCCTTCTTGAGTTCCGGCAGGAGGCTGGTGTGGCCCATGTAGTGGCCGCCCCACCCTTCCTTCACTGCCTTGGCCAGGACGTCCGTTATCTCTTCGCTCTTGTGGCCCCAGTCTAGGACGTCTGCGCCGTAGACCTTTACGGGTTTCTTGCCCGACCGCGAAATATCTTCCGCTATCGACTCGAAGCCTATCTTTTCCAGGAAGTCTTCTTCCGTCTTGACCCCTCTCAGCCGTTCCGGAGGGCCCGTACGCATGGTCGCGCGCTCCGCTGCGTCCGATTTAAGCCTGAGTCACTGTTCTGCCAGCCACTCGAGGACGGCCGCAGCCCCGTACAGCTTGTTCTCGGCCTGCTTCCAGACTATCGATTGTGCTCCCTCGAGGACGTCGTCGGTGATCTCTAGCCCCCGGTGCGCAGGAAGGCAATGCATCACGCTCGCGTCGGGTTCGGCTCCCTCGAGAAGCTTGGCATTGACCTGGTACCCCTTGAACGCCCTCAGTCTTCTGTCCTTCTCTGATTCCTCGCCCATGCTCACCCACACGTCGGTGTAGACGATGTCTGCGTCTCTCACAGCCTTGGCGGGGTCCTCCACCACCTCGACGATGCAGCCGGTCTTCTTGGACATCGTTTGGGCCTGCTCCAAGATTGACTCGCTTGGGTGGTAATTCCGGGGGCACGCCACGGCGATATTGATCCCTTCGATTGCTGACCCCATCACGAGCGAGTTGCAGACGTTGTCACCGTCCCCGACGTAAGCTATCTTCAGGCCTTTGAGGCGTCCCTTCGCCTCGAGTATCGTGAAAAAGTCGGCGATTATCTGCGTCGGATGCTCAAGCTCGCTCAGCGCGTTGACGACCGGCACCCCGGAGAAACCAGCCAGCTGGTCCACGGTGGCTTGCGCGTTGACGCGCGCGACGATGATGTCAAGGTAGCTCCCGAGGACCCTCGCCGTGTCCTTGATGGGCTCGCCGCGGCTCAGCTGCAGCTCGTTCGTTGAGAGATAGAGCGAGTGTCCTCCCAGTCGCAGCGAGGCGACCTCGAAACCGGTCCGGGTTCTCGTCGATGGCTTCTCAAAGACCAGCCCCACCACTTTTCCCTTGAGGGACGAGACCTCCTGTCCGCTCTTCAGTCTCTTCTTGAGGTCACCTGCCTTCGCTAGGATGGCGTCCATGTCCGCAGCGGACAAATCCGAGGTAAGGAGGAGGCTCCTCAAGCGCGTGCCTCCTCGCCGCGTCTCGGCCTCTATTTGAGAGACGCGGGCGGAGCGGCCTCTGCTCAGGCGACCACCGGGACTGCGGCTAGAGCGCGTTTCAGGGTCGCTTCATCCGGCGTATAATCCACGAGCTTTCCACCCAGCTTGTCCTCGTACGCCTTGAGGTCGAGCAGGCCGTGGCCGCTGAGGTTGAAGAGGATCACCTTCTCCTCGTTCTTCTGCTTGCACTGGAGCGCGATGTCGATGGCGCCCTTGACCGCATGGCTCGTCTCCGGCGCGACGACCAGCCCCTCGGTGCGGGCGAACATTATCGCGGCGTCGAGAGCCTCGTTCTGGTCGTAGGCGACACTCCTCATGTAGCCCTTGTCTATCAGCATGCACATCGACGGGGCTTTCCCGTGGTAGCGCAGCCCCCCTCCGTGAATCGGCGGGCACTGGTACGTGTGGCCGACGGTGTACATCTTCAGGAGCGGGGTCATCTCACCGGTGTCCGCAAAGTCGTAACGGTACTCCCCACGGGTCGTCGATGGAACGGCCTTCGGTTCGACAGCGACGAACTCCGCGTCGCTCCTCTTCCTCAGCTTCTCTCGCATGAACGGATATGCGAGCCCGGCGTAGTTGCTGCCCCCACCTATGCAGCCCACGATGTAGTCAGGCTCCTCGTCGAATATCTTCATCTGTTCCACAGCCTCCTGCCCCACCACGGTCTGGTGCAGCAGTACGTGATTGAGGACGCTGCCCAGCGAGTACTTGGTACCGTCGTGGCTGACGCAGTCCTCGATAGCTTCGCTGATCGCGATGCCGAGGCTCCCCGGGTGGTCCTGGTCCTGCGCGAGGAACTTCTGCCCCACCTTGGTCTTGTCGCTAGGGGAAGCGTAGACGTTGGCGCCGTATACCTCCATGAGTGTCCGTCTGTAGGGTTTCTGCAGGTACGCGCTGCGGGTCATGTAGACGGTGCAGTCGATTCCAAAGAGCGCGCACGACATCGAGAGGGCACTGCCCCACTGGCCGGCCCCGGTCTCGGTGGTCAGCCTCTTCGTCCCCTCCTTGGAATGGTAGTAGGCCTGCGCGATGGCGGTGTTCGGCTTATGGCTGCCTGCGGGGTTCAGGTCCTCCCGCTTGTAGTATATCTTAGCAGGGGTCTTGAGCGCCGCTTCGAGCCTAGCGGCGCGATACAGCGGACTCGGACGGCCCATCCGGAGATAGGCCTCCCTGACTTCCTCCGGAATCGGGATGTACTCCTCGGTCGAGACCTCCTGCATCACGCACTCCTTGGCGAAGAGCCTGAGGAGCGGCTCAGGGGACATCGGCTTCATGGTGCCGGGGTCCAGCGGAGGTGGCAACGGCTCCGGCAGGTCGTGCAGGATGTTGTACCAACTCTTCGGGAGGTCATCCGGCTGCAGGGTCACCTTTACTCTCATATCGAGACAGGAAATGCCCCTGAGCATATTTATGCCTTGAACGGAATACTCGTTCGTGGGACGCTACGCCGCGATGATACGCGGGATCAACGTCGGGGGGAAGAAACCCGTGAAGATGGATGCGCTACGGGAAGCCTGCGCCTCGATGGGCCTGCGCGACGTGCGCACATATCTCCAGAGCGGGAACATAGTCTTCGACCACGCGGACGACGCCGGGAAGCTGGAGGCGATGCTCGCAGAGATGATAGAACGGAGGTTCGGCCACAAGGTTACGGTGATGATAAGGTCTGGCGAAGAGCTTGGTGCTCTCGTGGACGGGCTTCCCCTGAAAGGAAAGGATCGTGACAAGATGCATGTCACGTTTCTCTCGAGGCCTCCGAAGCCCCCTTCCACGGAGAGGCTGGAGACCGCAAGGAGCGGCGAGGAGGAGTACGTCTTACGGGGCAGGGAGGTCTACCTATACTGCCCCTACGGTTACGGCACGACGAAGCTCTCGAATGGCTTCCTGGAAGCGGCTCTCGGAGTCACCGCTACGACGAGGAACTGGAGAACGGTGAACGCCCTCCTTGACATGGCGGGCCGGAGCTGAATAGCAAGAAGCCGGCGTGCAAACTTTTAAGCGATATTGAAGTCGGCGTCCCGCTCCTTGCAGAGCAAGCCTGACGCGCGGGAGGACGTCTACTTCGTCCTGACCTCTCTGGCCCACGTTGCAGTGACCGTCGTGTTCGGGATGTTCCTCAACCTGCCGCGGTTCGAGTACCCGGGCCCGCTCATCATCCTCTTCGCGATAGCCTCGAAGAGCTTCGCCCTCTTCGCCGGCGAGAACGAGAGGTTCTTCGCGCACGTGCGGTGGGCCGCGATTCCTCTCGCCGTCGTCTCGCTCGTGATCCTGGCGTTCCTCCCTCCGCTCGACTGGCTACTCGGAGGTGTAGTGATGCTTCTGTACTGGAACTACCCCCGCGCGCTGAGGGCGAGGGAAAAGTCGCCTCTCGACGTGTTGTTCCACGGGGGGCGCTACTCCATCCTGTTCTGGATGGGCTACTCGGGCCAGGTAGCGCCTGTGGCTCTCATCGGCGCGTCACTGGTCTTCCTGTTCGGCGTGTCGGGCGAGCTTCTCGTCGGCCTTCGCACAAGGACCAACTGGAAGACGACGGCTTCGAGACTGGGAACGGCAAGGACCGTCCGTCTCGTCAACGTAGCTGCGTTCCTGCTGATAGTCCTGGGATCGCTGATCTTTTCGAGCGTCATCGACTTCCCCCTGATGGTCGGGGGATTCGGGATACCGGTGCCCTTGCTGGTTGGCATCTGCGTAGCGGCATTCATCGTACGTCCCGTGTCGCACCGCAAAAGCACGGCCGCTCCGCTGTCGGTCAGGAGGAGGGAGGTCCTCGTCCTTGCATTGGTAGGGCTCGTCATACTCGGGTTGCCGCTAGGGGCGAGGGTCGACATCAGCCAGAATACCCCGGGCGCCAACTACCGCGTGAACGTCACGATGCAGTTGATCGCGACGGGACCTCACACCTGGGACGGGCAGTGGATCGTCTTCGACTACCAGAACCCGGAGAACTACTATTACGTTCTGCTCCACACGAATGGCGATCTGGAGCTTTCCAGGTACGTCAACGGGACAACACAATCCGACCTTGCGTACGTCCAGACGGGGCTCTCGCCTTTCGCCAGTCAGGACTACCAGATCACCGTCGATGGCGGGACAGTCCAGGTCTCGATAGACGGCCATCAGTACATCAACAGTCCCGTGCAGGATAGCGGGGGCGCGGTGCTGGTCTCGCAGTTCTCGCCAAAGACGAACTACTGGGTGGTCTATGTGTCGTCCTTCAGCGTGACGTCCGTCAGTTCGTGACCCGCTCCGAGGCTTCTCCCGCGTATTCCTCGAGCACATCCTGCAGTGGTCTGATCGTCGCCTGTCCTGGGGCCACCTTCACTACGCTGCCGTCTGCGATGCACCTCCTCGCCAGTTCCTTGAACCCGAAATGACGGACGGCATCGTCGACGTCTCTGACCTTCATACGGGTGCGCGGATGCCTCGAGATTATCGAGCAGCAGTCCTTGTACTCCTTGAGGGACGTCTCGTAGCTGCCGATCCGCTTGGCGAGGTCGACTATCTCCTCTTTGTCGAACGCCAGAAGCGGCCTGAACGTGGGAAGAGACGAGCCGCTGTCGATGGAGACTATGTTCTGCAGGGTCTGCGACGCGACCTGGGCGAGGTTATCGCCGGTGGAGATGGCCGGATACCCCAGGTCGGAAGACAACGCCTCTGCGACCATTCGGACGAACCTCCGGAAGACCACTGGTTCGAACTCCTGTGGAAGGTCGGAGGTAGCGAGCTGGTAGGGGGCGAACGGTACGAGTATGAGCTCCGAGTCTCCCCCGTATGTCCCCAGGTGCCGGACGAGCTCGACGACCTTGCTCTGAAGCACGTTCTGCGGCCCCGGGGCCAGGTAGAAGTGGAGGTACGTCGGCCTGCACCCCCGTTTCATGAGCAACCAGCCCGCGACCGGCGAGTCTATGCCACCGGAGAGGAGGTGCAGCACGCGGCCGCTCACACCGACGGGGAGGCCACCCAGTCCTCTGGTGCGGCACCGATAGAGAAGGACCTGGTCCCTCAGGATATCCACGAACAGCGTCGCGTCCGGCTCCGAAAGGTCCACGCCGAGCCCGAGCGCCGCGATGACGTCTTCACCGAGTTTCCGCGCTAGCTCCTGTGAGCTCATCGCGAACGACTTGTCGGATCGTCTGGCGCTAACCCTGAATGTGGAGCCCTTCTCGACATCGCTCAGCTTCTCGACCGCCGTCTCGAGTATCTGAGGATAAGCAAGAGGTACGGAATCGACTTGTGCGAACCAGACGAGTCCGAAGACCTTGGCCAGACGCCCGCGCGCCTCCGCCGCGGCGTCGTCATCGACGGTCACCAGGAACCTCTGGTGTGCGCGCCTCACGTGGAGACCGGGCAGACCGCGAAGGGAGTCTCTGATGTTTCGCTCGAGAGAATGCTCGAAGACAGGCCTGTTCGCGCCCTTGGTGCCGATTTCGCCATAGTGGGCCACGAACAGGGAAGGCAACGGTCGCTTCCCGCGCGCGCATCTATAAAAGGTCAGAAGGGAGGTCCGGTCAGGAAACTCGAATGGAGGAAGGATTGGGCAAGGTCGACAGGGATTTCCTGAGACGCGTCCTCGTCAGGAACCTTGGTGCGAGCAACAAAGACGTCATCGTCGGGCCCGGCATGGGACTGGACAACGCCATCATCTCTATCGGCCATGGCCGCGTCATGGTCGTGACGGCGGACCCTGTCTCCATCATTCCCTCGGTCGGGATGGAGGACTCTGCGTGGTTGACGGTGCACGAGATCGCGTCTGACCTGCTGACGAGCGGCGTGAAACCGCAGTTCGCGGTCCTCGACTACAACCTCCCTCCCTCGCTGGAGATGGACGAGTTCGAGAGGTATGTCAAAGCACTCGGCAAGGAGTGCGCGGCGCTCGGCGTGGCCATTGTCGGCGGCCACACGGGGAAGTACCCGGGGGCGGACTTCTCTGTTGTCGGAGGCGGGATGATGATGGGTATAGCCGGCAGTTCTGAGTACGTCACCCCAGGCATGGTCCGCACGGGCGATGACATTGTGATGACCAAGGGCTCCGCCATAGAGGCTACCGCCGTCCTGTCGCGGGCATTCCCCCAGAAGGTCGAGAAGGAGCTGGGAAAGAGAGTGGCAAGGGCTGCGCGCGGCTACTTCCGTCTGTGCTCGACGGTCGAGGACGCGACCGTCGCTGCTTCGGTGGGTCTGAGGTCCGCTGTCACGTCGATGCACGACGCGACGGAAGGAGGTGTGTACGGGGCGCTGTACGAGCTGGCCCAGTCGAGCAGAAGGACGCTGAAGGTCGACCGGGAGAGGATGCTGCTATCCGATGTGAGCGAGCGCGTTTGCGGCATGTTCGGTCTGGACCCGATGCTCACCATAAGCGAGGGGACGCTGATCATCACGTGCAGGCCCCAGGCATCTCCGGAAGTCGTGCGCAGGCTTTCTGTGAAGGGGATAGCGGCAGCAGTCGTCGGAAGGGCAGGGCAGCGCGCCCGAGCGAGGCTCCTGGTAAGCTCAAGGGGCGCGACTGGAGAATACGTCCCGCCCAAGCACGATCCCTACTGGGCCGCGTACGCTCACGGGCTGGAAAACGGCTGGAAATGAGTCGGCGAAGAATGGTTTTCAACAGGCCGGCCCGATGCTTCCGTCCTTGAAGCAGCACAAGCCGTTTCACATCCCTGGTTCATCGAGGCACTATCTGCCAGACAAAGAGTACCGGACGCGCCACATCAGGGTGGACCTGAAGGTGGACCCGGAAGCGAAGACCATCGCCGGCAGCTGCTCTCTCAAGATAGAGACGCTGAGGCGCGACCTGCAGTCGATCAGGTTCGACGCCAGCGAGATGAGCATCAGCCGTGTCCGTCTCGATGGCACGGACTCGCGGTTCGAACATGACGGGGCTGTCCTCAATGTGAAGATGGCCGGCGGCGAACCGGGGGCCCACGAGGTCGTGGTCGACTACACCGCCAAGCCCAGGCACGGGGTGTACTTCATCCATCCCGACAACGCCTATCCGAAGAAGCCCGTCCAGGTCTGGACCCAGAGCGAGTCCGAGGCAGCCCGGTTCTGGTTTCCCTGCAACGACCAGCCGGACGACAAGAGCACGACGGAGACGATCATCACGGCACCCGACGGCTTCGAGGTCATATCCACCGGGAAGCTC
>JASHPA010000101.1 GCA_030038365.1 Nitrososphaerales archaeon | reverse complement strand
AACGGCCTTCGCGTCAGGGTCTTTCTTCGCTCTCGTCTGCATACCGCTTCAGCCATCCTGATTTTTCATAAGGGTTCCCTACTGTAACAATATGGAACCCTTCTTCGGTGTCTATGCCTGTCACGCAAGGATCTTCAGGCCGAGCGCAGGGTATTCCTTCAAGACATCACAGCCAGCGGTTGCTATCGGACTTGATTCTCTGCAAGAGCAGGATGCCTTTCTTCGACCCGGCGCGCTGGTCCACCATCCAAAAACCTTCGGCAAGAAAGAGACTGACTACCTCAGGAACCTATTCAGCAGCCCGGGGAGACCAGGCCAGGTCCTGCTTGACTTCCGGAAGGGGCCGGCGAGAACGCTGTCCAGTCCCGGCTTCGGTTCCCATCCCTCCAGGCTTCGTCGTACGCAGTGGATGAAAACTCGGGAATGATCTTGCGCCGGAACCTTCATGGGCATCCGCTGCTTAGCGGCGCGATGGTGACGAGCGAGAATGCCCAAGAGTGAGGGTCAGAAGGGCAACGACAAGACCTCGACAGGATACGAGAAGATACTCCTCGGCTACGACGGGTCCACGAACGCAAAGCGAGCACTCAAGCGAGCTGCCGCCATCGCGGCCGCTACAGGAGCCCAGCTCAGAATCGTGACGGTCGTGAATCCTGTGATACCGGCCTACGGTCCGATCTCAGTCTTTCCCAACGACTACGTCGAACAGATCGAGAAGGACGCACACAGGTCTCTGGCGCAGGCCGTGAAAATCGCGAGGCGCGTTACAACCAGTGTCATCGGATCCGTCGAGGAGGGTCACGCCTCCGACGTAATTCTTCGGCTTGCTGAGAGCGGAGCTGCAGACCTCATCATCCTCGGCAGGAGAGGCGTCTCCGCGATTGAAAGGTTCGTGATGGGCGGGGTCTCGTCTTCCGTGGTAAGCCACTCCAAGTGTGACGTCCTGATAGTGAAGTAGCGGCCCGCGCGAGTTTTGGACGGGTAACCGGTAAGCGTTTTTAGGATTCCTGACTTTCGAGCGCATCCGCCTTGTCGTTCGACCCGGGCATCTTCTTGGCGGCTCTAGGCATAACGACGCTTGAGCTCGTCGAAGCCTCTGCCGTCGGGCTGGCCCTCTATGCGGACTCAAGGCGCCCCTCGGCCTTCCTGTTCGTTGCCTTGGGCGTCCTGGCGGTCTTTATCCCTATGTTCGTGCTCGGTGCCCTCATCACGCTTCTTCCGGATATAATCGTGAAGCTCGTGGGCGGCACGCTCCTCCTGTATTTCGGTCTCAGGCTCGTGAGGAGCGCCCGCAAGTCCGTGCTCCGCGCCCGCGCGGGCGGGATGTTCAAGGAGCACTTCGATAAGGGTGTGCTCTCGACCGGGTTCTCCGTCGGAGCCGTCGAGGCCTTCGAGGCCGCCATAGTCCTCGTCGCGCTGCTCCCGAACAACTTCCAGTCGACTGTGACCGGGATGGGCATAGGAGTGCTGTTCGTCATAGGCGCGACCTACGTGCTGAAGAGCCAGGTCCGAAAAGTAAAGGCGGCGGACACAAAGATTGTGGTCTCCTCGCTGCTCCTCTCCTTCTCGGTCTTCTGGTTCGGAGAGGCTATCACGGAGTTGAACGACCTGCTCCTGATACCTCTCTTCATCATTTTCGTGCTGGTCGTGCGCGCTGTTGCAAACCGGCCTTCGCCGTCGTCCGCGTAGCCACCCCTGTCTTCCTGGACGTAGCCTTGGTCGTTTTCTCTCTCCTCTTCCTGGCGGAACGTTTCTTCGAAGAGGACCGCTCGCTGGCCATCTCGTCCTCTCTGTCCTCTATCTCCTCCGACTCGCGGTCCTCGTTCTCTTCCTCGACCTCTTGCTCGAGTTCATCGTCCTCCGTGTCCTCGACCGTCCCGATGTCCGGGGACGCCTCCTCCTCCCTCTCCTGCTCTATGGCCTCATCGTCTTCGCTCGTAGCGGTCGCCTGACTGAAAACGTCGCGCCCTGCTATTTATTCACTGAGCTCTTGGACCCCTGGTCCTTCCGATCAGACTCCTGACCGTCCGGTCGTCGACCTGTTCGAAGTCCTCGTAGAAGGTGCCTATAGCATAGAAAGGCTCGGGCATGCTAAGGCAGACCACCTGGTCCGCCACGCTCGCTAGCGCCTCCATCGACTCCCGAGCGCCGACGGGCACTCCCAGTATCACGGACGCAGGTTTTCTCAACCTGACCGACTTGATCGCCGCCCCAACGGTCGAACCCGTCGCAACGCCGTCGTCTACTATCACTACCGTTTTTCCCTCCAGGCTTGGGTAGGGGCGGTCTCCCCTGTACCTCTCCATCCTCCTGCTGATTTCCCGGGCCTCCCTCGAGACCTCAGACTTCAGGTATGCCTCGGGGACCCGGAGCCTGTCGACGAGGTCCGAGTCGGGCATGAACTCGCCTTCCTGCGTCACCGCCCCTACCGCCAGCTCTGGATTGCCCGGCGCCCCGACCTTGCGCGTTATCACAACGTCGAGCGGCGCCCCGATAGCGTCAGCCACCTCGCTAGCGACGACGACCCCGCCACGCGGGACTGCCAGGACCACAACGTCATCCCTGCCTTTCAGGAACCCGAGCCCGTCTGCCAGCCTCCTTCCGGCGTCTTCCCTGTTCCTGAACAAATCCGGTCCACCGGTCCACGGTGCAGGCTTCGGCAGCGGTGGAGTTAGAAGGTCATCGTCCCGCCGGTGACATTGAGCGACTGACCGGTCATGTAGTTCGACTTATCGGACGCCAGGAAGAGGACCACGTTGGCCACGTCCGAGGGCAGCCCAAGCCTCCCCAGAGGGGCTTTCTTCGCCGCCTGTCTCCTGACCTCCTCGACCGAGGTCCCTCCGATCTTCGCCAGTGCGTCGAACTCATAGTCGCTCATCTCGGTGTCGATGTCGCCAGGGCAAACGGCGTTCACGTTTATCTTGTGGCCAGCGAGGGCGAGCGCCAAGCACTTCGTTATCCCGATGACTGCGAACTTCGAGGCCGTGTAAGCCGTATAGTAGACTCCGCCCACCTTTCCCGCTACCGAAGATATGTTGACTATCTTGCCCCCTTTTCCCATCCTCAGCATCTCGGCTGCGGCTGCCTGATCGACGAACAAGGTGCCCCGGGCGTTCACGTTCATGGTGTTGTCCCAGTCCTCCTGTGTGACGTCGCCGAACTCCTGCAGTTTGAGGATGCCAGCGCAGCTGACGAGGATGTCTAGGCCGCCCAGTGTCTTCACGCAATGCTCGACGCTCGAGAAGACCTCTGCCCGCGAGCGGACGTCGACCCTTTCGGCCACACATGTGCCGCCGGTCCCTCGGAGTTCCCTCTCGACCTGCTTCATTTTCGTCTCGTTCACGTCGGTTACGTAAACTGCCGCACCCTCCTGCGAAAATGCCTTCGCGATTCCTCCACCTATTCCGCCGCCTCCGCCCGTGACCATCACGACCTTCCCGGAGAAACTCATTTCTCAGATTGATGCGATGCTCGGTTAATAGCCGCATCGGTGACCGAGAGGCATTCCCACATTGAAATAGCTCCGCTCAGAAATACGGCCGATGGATTCGCTGAAGGTCAAGGACAGGAACGCGTGGCGGCGGTGGCTAGCGAAGAACCATCGGACCAGCCAAGGTGTATGGCTCCTGTTCTACAAGAAGCATACCCGCAAGGTCTCTGTGTCCTACGACGAGGCGGTGGAGGAAGCTCTATGCTATGGCTGGATAGACAGCACGATCCGGCGCGTGGATGACGAGTCATACACTCAGCGATTCACACCCCGGAAGGCCGCGAGCAGATGGTCCGCCTCCAACCTCACCAGGATGGAGAAGCTCGTTGAAAGTGGTAAGGTCTCCGAACTCGGAATGGCAGTCTACCTGAACAGGAGCACCGAGAAGGCCGGTACGGACGCACCCGCCGGCCGAACGGAGGTCCCGTCCGATTTTGAGGAGGCTCTGAAGACCAGAGGTGCCGCACGCAGGAACTTCGAGGCCTTCCCGGCGTCCCACCAAAGGCGATACATCCTCTGGATAAATTGCGCCAGGAGACCTGACACGAGAAAGAGGCATATCCTGGAAGCCGTCAAGCTGATCGAGGCGAAGACCGAGACCTTGGCGAAATGATTAGCACCGTCGAAACCTCCATCCCTTTTTTAAGGGCTCTTCGGTCACCCGGACAGGTTGGAGTCTGTTCAGGGCGCGGGGCCCAATGTCGCGTCAATAGTCGTTCCTGTCGATGGCTCTGAACACGCCAAGAGGGCAGCCAAGGTAGCCATTGAGCTCACATCGGCTTACGGAGCAACGCTCAC
>JASHPA010000100.1 GCA_030038365.1 Nitrososphaerales archaeon | reverse complement strand
TCCTGGAGCAGGACCCGGTACGGCATGAACGCAAAGCCCGAGCCGATGCTCCTCGGCCATTCGAGTAGTTTGGTCGCCTCATCATCTCCCCTGAGCGAGGAGGTCCCGATGGCGTTCTCGAGCAGTATCCGTATTGAGTAGGGCAGGATTGAGACGTCGTGCCCCTGCTCTGAGAGCTTCTTCAGGCTGTAGAGATCTGCGGGCCCCTTGGGTGAATCGATTTGCGTCCGGATGGAATCAAACCTGCTCGACCCTGCCATAGCTAGCCCGCGCAGCCCGCGCCGCCCGCGGCGGTATATAGCGTTGGTGGGGCTTCGATTCTGTTTGGTCTTTTCCCATGATTGTAGAGTGGGTAGGGGGATGTTTTGGCTTGTTCGGTATGCGGACAATGCTAGAGAAGCTGTATTAGTCGAGTCTCACGTCCTGTCTGTTCGTGACGCATCATATGTCGAAGAAGCGCATCGCTTTCGTTGCGATAGCTGTCGCATCAATAGGCTTCTATGGCTTTTTCGTGATGCCCGCGGTATCTTACAACGATGACGGACAAGCCTTCGTCTTTGGAAAGCCGGTCGGTTCACCCGCGTGTCAACCCAACACCTCTCAGGGCCAATTCGGTTGTTATTGTGGCCATCAGGAATCGCTTTCTCGGTGGCTGACAGGGGTCGGGTATTACGACTTCATGGGCTGCCCATAGAGCTTCTACTGACTCCCCTACCAGGCCATGACAAAAGACGAAAGACAAATTGGGGCCTCTAACGTTTTTATCCTCTCAGACGGCACTGGGCTGCATGCCAGGGAACTGGGAAGTCCGCGGGCTCTTCGGTAACGAATTTGCGATGGAGAGCGCGATAGAAGGGCTCAAGAAGCTCGAGAAGGTACCAGACTTCAAGGTCCTTGACCGCCGCAACCTACAGGTCGTTCTCAATCAGAACGACGCCAAAGGCAGGGAGCTGGTGAAGAACGTCATCAAGATAGCGCACGGCTACGTGGAGAGCGACGCGCCCCTGGGACAGTATGATGCGAAGAAGGCCGAAATAAAGCGGAAGAAGATGAAGGAATACGAGGAGAAGGTCAGGGCCATCACGCAGCAGAAGAAGCAGTAGAGCCCTATACCGAGTCCAGTGCCTGCTTCACGTCCTCGACTAGGTCTACCGTGTCCTCGACTCCGACCGAGAGACGTATCAGGTCGTCGCCTATCCCCATCTTCCGCCTCTCCTTTTCCGGGAGCGACGAGTGAGTCATCCTCGCTGGATGCTCGGCCAGCGACTCGACACCACCTAGGCTTTCGGCCAGGGAGAAGAGCTCCAGCGAGTCCAGGAACCTCGATGCGGCGGCGTAACCTCCCTTGATTCGGAAGGAGACCATCCCACCTCCCTGGGACATCTGTTTCTTCGCCAGGCGATGGTAGGGCGACGAGGGGAGGAACGGGTAGTATACCTCGGCGACCCGCCGGCTGGCCTGCAGGTTCTCTGCCACGGCCAGGGCATTCTTCGAGTGCTGATCCATCCTCAGGTGCAGGGTGCGCAGCCCCCTCAGGGCAAGGAAGCAGTCGAACGGACTGGGCACCGCGCCCATCGCGTTCTGGAGGAACTTCAGGCGCTCGTAGACCTCCTCATCGGAGACCGCCAGGGCGCCACCTATCATGTCGCTGTGGCCAGACACGTATTTGGTCGTGCTATGGAGGCTTACCGCGGCTCCGAGCTTTAGCGGGTTCTGGAGGTAGGGCGACGCGAACGTGTTGTCGACGACCACGAGCAGGCCGAGCTTCTTGGCGACCGTGGAGATGGCGCGGATGTCGAGCACCAGCATCAGGGGGTTGGTGGGCGACTCGAGCCAGACCATCCTGGTGCTCTTCTTCGCGGCCCTGGCGATGGCGTCCGGATCGCGCGCGTCTATCCGCGTCAAGCGTATGCCGAAGTTCGAGAAGACCCGGTCGAACAACCGGAAGGTCCCGCCGTACACATCGTTGCACATGATCACATGGTCGCCCTTGTTCAAAAGGGACGCCACGGTCGTTATCGCGCCAAGACCCGACGAGAAGGCCAGCCCGTGCTTCCCTCCTTCGAGCTGCGCCACGGCTCGTTCGAGCCTCTCCCTGGTCGGATTGCCGCTGCGCGAGTACTCGTAGCCGCGCGGCTTTCCTATCCCATCCTGGGCGAAGGTCGAGGCAGTAACTATCGGGGGCGAGACCGCTCCCGTCGCTTTGTCGGGTTCGCCGCCGCTGTGCACGGCCTTGGTCGCGAAGCGCACGCGCGTGCTAGGCTCGCTCCGGGCTTTAAAGAGTGGCGTTTCACTTCAAACCCTTCGACTTTCGCCAGCGCTCATCATAGAGCTTGCTGAGGTAGCTCCTCCCTGTGTCAGGGAGGACCACCACAATACGTCTCAGTGAGGGATTCTTCCTCGCGAACGCGAGTGCGCCCGCTACGGCTGCCCCCGACGACCCTCCCGCGAGCAATCCCTCTTCCTTCGGTAGCCGAAGTGCCATCTCGAACGTGTCCGTGTCCGACACCTGTATGATCTCATCGACCACGGCCTGGTCGTAGGTCGACGGTACAAAGTCCTCCCCTATCCCCTCGACGAGGTACGTGTGGAGCGGAAACTCGGAGCCGTACTTCTTGTTGTGGTATATCGAACCCTCGGGCTCTATTCCGACGACCAGGACACCCGGCTTCCTCTCCTTGAGGAACTTTCCCGTCCCGGAGACCGTTCCGCCCGTCCCAACGCACGCAACGAAGGCGTCGATGTCTCCTCCGGTCTGTCTCCACACCTCTGGGCCGGTCGTAGAGTAGTGCGCGAGCGGGTTGCCGGCGTTCGCGTACTGGTTCGGCATGTATGCCCCTTCGATTTCGCTGGCGAGCTTGCGCGCGACGTTCACGTAATGATCGGGCGAGTCGGGAGGGAGGTCGGTGGGGGCGATAACCACCCTCGCGCCGAAGGCACGCAGTATCGACCGCTTCTCCTCGCTGACCTTGTCCGGCATGGTGAAGATCGTCTGATATCCCCTGACCGCGGCGAGCATCGCGAGGGCGACGCCCGTGTTTCCTGAGGTCGGCTCCACTATAATCCCGCCTGGTTTCAGCAATCCCTTTTGTTCTGCGTCCCTGACCAGGTACTGTGCTATGCGGTCCTTGACGGAGCCGCCGGGGTTCATGAACTCGAGCTTGGCGATTATCTGAGGACCCAAGCCTGCGGCTACGTGGTTGAGCGCGACCAGCGGGGTATTGCCGATGATGCCTAGGACGTCATCCGCTGCCACGCGCCTATCCATGCGCCGGACCGATTCCATCTGGATGTCTATTAAGAGTTCGACGCTTCAAAGCGTTGACGGGGCAAAATTCCCTAAACAGATATGTAAAGGGGCCTCCGCGTCGAAATCGTGTCCGATGGCGTTCTCCCGGGAAGCAGCCAGGGTCACCCCATCACACGGGAACTTAGCATCGGTGAGATGATCTCGAGGACCTTTGAGATCTACCGGCGAAGTTTTGTGAAATTCGTCATAGTCTTCATCATCATCGAGGCGGTGGCGGGAGCCGCCACCCTGCTGATTGAGCGCTCGGTCAGCGTCTCATCAGATGTTGTGGGTTCAACCGGGACGGCCGTCAACACGGGCGCCCTCCTCGGGGAGGTTTTCGCGCTCGTCGCCGCGACCCTTGTCATCGGGCTCATCCTCTACCCCTTCGAGGTCGGCGCGGCGATCAAGATGACTTCCGACGACATCGAGAAGGGGCAGACAGACCTGACGGGGTCGCTCCGCTACATGGTCGGGAAGCTCATTCCCTTCTGGATCGTCGCAATCATCGTCGGGATAGCCATCGGGATCGGATTGATTCTCCTGATCGTCCCCGGTATAATCCTGGCCATAATGTTCTCGCTGGTGACCCCGGTCGTCGTCCTCGAGAAGGCGGGGATATTCGGCAGCATGAGCAGGGCAAGAACGCTCGTCAGCCACCGGTGGGGAAAGACATTCGTCTACGGCATCCTCCTTCTGCTCATCACAGGGATCCCGGTCCTGGTCATTGATGAAGTCGCCCATTTCGGGGGGCTCGCCGGCTCCTTCGCCGGGGACGTGCTGTCGGCGTTCTTCTTTCCGATAGGCATCATCGGCCTCACAGTCTACTACTTCTCCAACCTGGCCAGGACAGCACCCCCGCAGCAGACCCCCATGGGTTCCACCGGCTGGCCGGTCCCTGCAGCCACCAAGTATTGCCCGAGTTGCGGAACGCAACTCGCGGCGACGGCGACCTTCTGCCCGAGCTGCGGCGCGAAACAGGAACTCTGACGACGCGAGAAAGTTACGGAACGAGTCACGGACGGCTTATAAAGCGCCGGCCGGGCGCGCGGCTAGCGTGTTGTCTGCCATCGAAGTCTCCTCCCTCAAGAAGTCTTACGGCGATCTGCAGGCCGTCAACTCGATATCATTCAAGGTCGAGGGCGGGGAGATATTTTCGCTTCTTGGGCCCAACGGGGCAGGCAAGACGACGACGATAGAGATCCTTGAGGGACTAAGAGAGAGGGACGGAGGCGACGTCAGGGTGCTTGGGATGGACCCATGGAAGGACGGAGATTCCCTGCACAAGAAGATAGGCGTCATACCTCAGGGCTTTACATTCCTCCCTTACATCACGCCGAAGGAGGCCATCGACTACTACGCAGCGCTGTTCGATGTGAAGGCCGATGCCGACGAGATACTCGAGAAAGTCATCCTCAAGGACTCTGCTTCCACGCACTTCGAGAAGCTGTCGGGAGGGCAAAAGCAGAAGGTCGGGCTTGCCCTCGCCCTTGTCAACAGGCCGCAGCTTGTGTTCCTCGACGAGCCGACGACGGGCCTCGACCCTCAGGCCCGGAGGGCGGTGTGGGACGTGATACGCAACCTCAAGCGCGGAGGCATAAGCGTGATGCTAACGACGCACTATCTTGAGGAGGCGGAGGAGCTCGCCGACAGGGTAGCCATAATGAACAAGGGCGAGATCATCACGACGGGGACACCGGCGCAGATAATCGCCGAGCACGGGTCGGGCGAGAAGATTCGCGTCAGGGGCGGGGACAGACTCGCGGACTGCATCAAGAACGGCACCGGGCTGGACGCAAAGAGCGAGGACGGCGTGATCACCGTGACGCTGAAGAAGAAGGAGGACGTGCTCTCGGTGCTCGAGGCCATCGGCCGGTCCGGGGAGGAGTGGAGCGACCTCACGGTGCGCAACGACAGCCTCGAGGACGTCTTCGTGCGCCTCGTGGGTTCGAAGATCACGGACGAGGGTCAGACGGTGGTGGCGAGCTAGATGGGCGCAGGGAAGAGGATCCGGGCGGACCTCCTCAATTACGCGCGAAGCTACACGCGCAGCAGGGTCGGGCTGTTCTTTGGGCTCGCGTTCCCGGTGATACTGATACTGCTTTTTGGGGCGATCTTCTCAGGCGGAAGCTCGGGGCCCCTGCACGTCTACGCCCAGAACCAGGACAACGGCCCCATCGGAGGGCAGTTCCTCGGCGCGCTGAACCAGACAGGGGTGCTCCAGGTCACCATCGTGCCGAATTCGCAGAACTTCTCGAAGTACCTGCTCGCGCATTCGACCTCTGACGGGCTGGTCATCCCCTCCAACTTCAGCGCCAGCTACGGGGCCGGCAAGCCTCTGAACATCACGGAGTACTGGAACCCGTCGACCACGACGAGCCAAGAGGTCTCTGTCGTGGTGAGTGAAGTCGTCAACGCGTTCAACCTGCACGGAGCGACACCAGTCGTGCAGGTAAAGCATCAGACGATCGTCTCCGCATCATACACGTACATCGACTTCCTCATTCCTGGCATGATAGGGTTCGCGATACTGGTCAGCCCCATGTTCGCGCTCGTCAACGTGAGTGCGCAGTACAAGCGAGACAAGATATTCAAGCAGCTCTCGCTGACGCCGCTGACGAAGACGGACTGGCTGCTCGCCAAGATCGGATTCTACATCATGATGACTTGCGTATCGTTCCTCCTGATGTCAGCTTTCGGAGTCGCGGCGTTCGGGGCGCATATCACTTTCACTCCTTGGATAATCCCGTTCCTGATCCTCGGACCATTCATGTTCGTGTCCCTGGGAATGCTCGTGGGAACGGTGTCCAGAAGCGTAGAGTCGGCTGCCGTCGTGGGCAACCTCATCACCTTCCCTATGATGTTCCTGTCGGGAACATTCTTCCCGGTCAGTACGATGCCGACGTATCTGCAGGGCGTGGCGCGCGTGCTGCCCCTCTACTACGTCATACAGGGCCTCAACAACGTGATGATCTACGCGAACGACACTGCGGCCCTCACCGACCTCGCCGTGCTGGTCGTGCTCTCCGTCGTGATCTTCGTCCTGGCCGTTAGATTCTTCAAGTGGCGCGAGGACTAGCCGTTTCAGCAAGGCTCATATGTGGGCCGTTGGGTCAAGAGCCGGCGCGAATTCTGGGGGAGTAGGGTCTCTCCTTGGGCGCGTTATGGCTGATTATCGACACGAGTCTTTACGTCTCGCGCTCTAAGGCCCAGAAGCATCGCCCTCATCGACCTTCATCCTCTTTCCCCGAAAGGCCGGATGGGCACCTTTGAAATCACTCCTTTATAACTTATGTTATGATGCTACGTTAGGAATGCTCCGGCCCGGCAGGTTTCCAAAAGCATATAGTGAAACCGGCAACGGGCGAAGGACAACGCGGGGGTCGCCCAGCCTGGCCAACGGCGCGGGGCTTAGGACCCCGTCCCTTAGGGGTTCGTGGGTTCGAATCCCACCCCCCGCATTGTTATAATCAGGTTCGAATCGGAGTTTCTAGCACGTTTGGAGCCTGATTACTGCCCGTTTGCAACC
>JASHPA010000099.1 GCA_030038365.1 Nitrososphaerales archaeon | reverse complement strand
TCGTCGACTCGCTGAACCTCACGCTCCAGGCTTCGACGTCCGCAGACGACGTCAGACGCTCTCTCGAGATCCCTGTCGAGAGGATAATGACAGGTCAGCCGGTGGCCGTGGAGCCCTGGGACGGGCTGAAGGAGGTCATCAACAAGCTGTCCGTCTACAACGTGGGTGCGCTCCCGGTCGTCAACCTGACGGGGGTCGTCGAAGGGATAATCACGCTCCGCGACCTCGTGAGCCTGATGGGTACGAGCTCTTCCCCTCTCAACGTGCCGGTCTCGGAGATAATGAGCACGAACGTCGCTACGATAGACGCGGGCTCGTCCCTGGCTGACGCGGTGCGGCTCATGTCCGAACGAAGGGTCAGGAGGCTCCCCGTCGTGTCTGGTGGAGACTCGTTGCAGGGCGTGCTGACCAACAAGGACGTGCTCAGGCACACCGTCCGGATAGTCGGTGCAGGAACGAACCCTTCGGGTTTCGAACGCAAGGTGGCCGAGATGATGACCGCGGACCTGATCACCATCGATGGCGAAGACGACGTCAGGTCAGCAGCGAACCTGATGACCACCTTCGGTGTCGGGGGCCTGGTCGTCAGCGGCCTCCCGCAGAACCGGATAGCGCTCGTCACCGAAAGGGACCTGATACGCTCCATCTCCTCGAAGAGAGGTGTGGATTTCCTGGTCAACTCGATGCAGTATGAGCTCGAGGCGGAAGACGCGATGTCCAGGCTACGGACGCACACCGCGCGCTGAAACTTTCACGGTGCGAAGTAGCGCCGCTTCAGGGCCTCCCTCTCGCCCTCGATGACCAGGTCGACGATGTCCCCGCCCTCCTCCATCTTCCTGGCCAGGAGGCTGCCAGCCTCCCCGAGCCTGATTCCTCTCCCGGCCATAAGATAGAGCGCGTCGGTCCCATACTCCTTCACGAGCTGCGACGACCTGCGCAGTGTGTCTATCAGCTTCATGTACTTGCCCTGGAGCTCGGAACGGCTCCTCGCCTTCAGCGCGAGACCGAATATCGTCTCGTAGGACTCGGTAGAGTATCCGACCGCGTCCTTGCCGCAGCGTGGGCATGCGCCAGGCTGAATGTTTCCGACCCTCTTCAGCTCGATGTAGTCCCAGCAGGCCGTGCAGCACGTCACCAGGAAGCTGTCGGCGACCCTCGCTTCGGTAGACTGCCTGATGATCGCCCGCAGCCTCTCAGGTGAGACTATCTCGCCGCGCTTGCTCACTTCCTCGACGCCTATCCTCGCAAGGGGGCTGATGCTCTCCGCCTCTATCACCTCCACGCGCAGGTCTCCCTGCTTCATCCTCGTCATGACGTTCCGCGCAGCCTCGACATCGAAGTCGTCATGGAAGATGACGCCGATTGCCTCCTCGTAGACCGGAGTGCCCCTCAGTGCCTCCTGGAGCCCTGAGATGGATATACTCGCGTAATCGGCCGTCTTCGCTATCGCCCCGCACTTCTTCCCTACGTGGATGAGCCGCCGCTTGAAGATGCCGGACCTCTCGACAGCCGTCCTCGCGAGGACGCCAAGGTCCTTGTCGGCCAACCCTTCCAGGGTCGTCCTTACCAGTTCGGGCGAAGCGTCGACCTCCAGTATGATCCTGTAGGGGTCCTGGTGGACCGCCACGGACTGTCCGAGCCGCTCGGAGATGAGATAGGCGACGACGCGAGCAAGCACCCTGTTGACCTTGTGTCCGAAGGACGACTGGATGATGGCGTACTTGTCCCAGCGCTCGATAGTTATCAGATTGTCAGACGGGACGGGCAGGCCCTGAGCATGCTGCTCCAGGACCTCTTTCAGCGACTCCTTGGCCGCCATCATGTCTATCGGATACTTCCGACAGAGCTCTTCGATGAAGGCGCTCGATGATGATTTCTCGAGGCTCTCGGCGTACTCGCGGCGTATCGCCCCGACCTCCATCGCCACGGGCAGGGGGACTGGAATCTCGTCTCCCACCCAGCTGGGTACGGCGCCTGTGGGGTCCTCCTCGGGCGTCACGTACACCCTGTTCTCGTAGATCTCCAGTATCCTCCAGCATCTCCCGGCCTCGACGAACTTGACCCCTACCTGGCCGTACTCAGATACGAATGCTTCGTCCAGGACACCTACTGGTCTGTCGCCTTCGCCGATGACGAGATACTGCTTCTCGTCGGGTATCATCGACAGGTTCTCGAAGTAATAGTCGAAGAGCGGCTTGAAATCCCTTGATCTCTTCACGAGGTTCTCGCTCTCCACGAAATGGAGGAGCCTCGGGTATCTCTCGCTCATGTAATTCAGGAGCGTCTTCAACGTCTCCATGCTCATCGTCGAGTAAGGGTACGCGTTCCTCATCAGAGCGTAAAGGTCATCCAGCTTCCAGGAGTTCGTCTCGACGAGGAGTCCCGCTATCTGGTGTATCGCGGCGTCGCTCGCGTTCTTGAAGGGGACCAACGGCTCGAGCTCACCGAAGAGAGACCTCCTGCACAAGACCACCGCCTCGAGGGTATCGTCTGAGTCCTGGGTGATTATCAGCCCCTTTGATGTCTTTCCGATTTTGTGCCCGCTCCTTCCAACCCTCTGTATCAGTCTCGACACCTGCCTCGGGGAGTTGTACTGTATGACATAGTCGAGAAAGCCGATGTCGATCCCCAGCTCCAGACTGCTCGTCGCGATCACGCCCGAGAGCTTCCCTTCTCTCAGATTCCTTTCGATCGCTTCTCTCGTGGCTCTGGAGAGGGAGCTGTGGTGGATCCCTATGGGTAGCTTCTGGTCCCAGACCCTGAACCTGTTAGCTAGGGCCTCAGCCTCGCTACGGGTGTTGGTGAAGATGAGGACCGACCTGTACTTTTCGACGATGTCGCGTATGAGCCTGAGCCTCGCCGCTACATCCGGGTATGTGAAGATCGTCTCGGCGAAGACCTTGTCGTCGGTAGTGGCCTCCGGCCGGGTCACCTTGAGCTCGAGGCTCTTCTCGACCGGGACCCTCACGACCTCGCAGTCGGCGCTCTGTCCCACCAGGAACTTCGCCACGATCTCGGGCGAGCCCACCGTCGCTGAGAGACCTATGATCTGGAAGTTTCTCCCGACTATCCTCTTCAGCCGTTCGAGCGCGAGCGAGAGCTGGCTCCCACGCTTGTCCTCGGCCAGTTCGTGCACCTCGTCAACAACGAGCCACCTTAGAGCGGTCAGGCTCTCCCTTATCCTCCTGCCCGTGAGCATCGCCTGGAGCGTTTCGGGAGTAGTGATTAGTATATCCGGGGGTGCCATGCTCTGTCCTGCTCTTTCCGAGCTTGTGGTATCGCCGTGCCTCACACCGAGCCGTACATCGAACCTCTTGCACCACCATTTCATCCTCTCCAGCATGTCCCGGTTGAGGGCCCTGAGTGGCGTGACATACAGGAGCTTGATGCCCCTCGTCCTTGCCAGCTCGTTCCTGATGATGTTGTCAAGGATGGGAAGGAACGCGGCTTCGGTCTTCCCTGTGCCCGTCGGCGCCATGAGCAGCGCGTTCTTCCCGGTCATGACTATGGGAGAGAGCTTCATCTGTGGGTCAGTGGGCGAGATGAAACCCTTCTCTTCGAGCGCCTTGGTGAGGGGCGGCGAAAATAGCTCGAAGACACTAGCCTCGGTCAACTAGGAAACACTCGAACTATTCTCTGCGCCTACAACAAGATAATGTTGGCGGCGCGTTTTAGGCTGCTCCGTCTACAGTGCAGACGGCCCCCTTCGACGCGGAGGTGACGAGCTTCGCATACTTGGCGAATACACCGTGCTTGTACTTCGGAGCGGGGGCCCTCCAGGCCCTCCTCCTCAGGTCGAGCTCCTCGACAGGAACCTCGAGTGTGATGGTCCTCTTCTCGATTTCGATGTTGATGATGTCGCCCTCCTTCACCAAGGCGAGCGGCCCTCCGACCTGGGCCTCGGGCGAGGTGTGCCCTATCATGAGGCCGTGAGACGCTCCCGAGAACCTGCCATCTGTGATGAGCGCCACAGACTCCTTGAGGCCCTGTCCGACGATCGCGGCTGTAACCGCGAGCATCTCGCGCATCCCCGGACCCCCTTTCGGTCCCTCGTAACGCACAATGACCACGTCGCCCGGCACGATCTTCTTCGCCACGATGGCGGAATAAGCGTCCTCTTCCCTGTCGAAGACCCTCGCCGGACCCTTATGGACAGACCTTGAAGCTCCGGTCGTCTTCAGTACTGCCCCATCGGGCGCCAAGCTCCCGCGAAGTATCGCGAAGCCCCCTGTCTTTCTCACCGGGTTGGCGAGGTCATGGACGACGTCCTGTCCCGTAGGGAAAGTGACGTTCTCGAGCCTGTCTCCCAGTGCCTCCCCTGTGACGGTCGGGACATCCGCGTGTAGCAGCTGGGCTTCCTTGAGCAACTTCAGCACCACTGGTACTCCTCCAACCTGCGCCACGTCCGCCATCACGTACTTGCCCACCGGCTTGAGGTCAGCGAGCTCAGGGACACGCGAACCGACCCTCTCGATGTCGTCGAGCGTCAGGTTGATGCCCGCCTCGTAGGCGAAGGCGAGCAGATGCAATACTGCGTTTGTGGAGCCTCCCATTGCGGCAACCACAGAGATGGCGTTCTCGAACGCGTCCCTAGTCATGATGTCTCTCGGTCTGATGTTAGAGTGAAGGATCTTCATCACGGCCCTGCCCGTGTCGTAAGCGAGCTGCATCCTCAGCCCGCTCGGCGCGACGGGTGCAGCGCAGTTCGGCACGGTAAGACCGAGTGCCTCTATCGCGGAAGACATCGTGTTCGCCGTGAACATGCCACCGCACGCTCCGAACGTCGGGCAGGCGACGCACTCCAGCTCGTGGAGCTGCTGGACCGTCATAGTCCCCCTCGAGACAGCTCCAGCCGCCTCGAACACATCTTGGATGGTCACTTTCTTGCCGTTCCACTCACCCGGAGGGATGCTACCCCCGTAGAGGTAGATGCTGGGCAGGTTCGTGCGCGCCATAGCCATCACCGAGGCGGGTTGCGTCTTGTCGCAGCCACCTATCGTGACGAGCGCGTCGAACTGGTAACCGACGACCCCGAGCTCTATCGAGTCGGCGATCACCTCCCGGCTGATGAGCGAGGCTTTCATCCCCTCGTGACCCATCGCCATGGCGTCGTTAACTGCGATCGTGTTGAACTCGAGTGGCGTGCCTCCGGCATCGCGGACTCCCTCCTTCACCCTCTGTGCTACCTCGCGGAGGTGGTAGTTGCAAGGCTGCGCCTCGACCCAGGTGTTGGCGATCCCGATTATCGGACGTTCTAGGTCATCGTCAGTAAGCCCTATGGCCCTCAACATCGCGCGCTGAGGCGCCCTTTCAACTCCTGCGGTGAGCTTGTTTCGTACGTTTCCGGACATTCGAATCTACTGGTTCGCATAATCCCGTCTTTATAAGCGAAGCCGTGGCCGTTTTGTCGTCTAAGCTTATATCGTCGGCGCCGTCGCGCGCCGACTCGAACTAGTAATGGTCCGAATCTGGCACGACGAACAGCTCACTCTCGCTCCTCTGAAAGGTCAGACAGTCGCTGTACTCGGTTACGGGATACAGGGTGCGGCTCAATCGAGCAATATGAGGGACTCGGGTATCAAGACCGTTGTCGGTCTGCGTGAAGGAGGGAAGAGCTGGGAGCGTGCCAAGAAGGAGGGACACAAGGTCATGCCCGTAGGAGAGGCCGTGAAGGCCGCTGACATCGTCCACATACTCGTGCCCGACATGCAGCAGGCGAACGTCTTCAAGACGGAGATAGCGCCCAATCTCCAGAAGGGGGCGGCGCTGTCCTTCTCCCATGGGGCCGCGATTCACTGGAAGTGGATAGTCGCACCCAGGACTGTCGATGTCATTATGCTCGCTCCCAAGGCGCCCGGTCAGAGGGTCCGAGAGCTCTATCTGCAGAACTTCGGCACGCCAGCGCTTGTTGCCGTCGAGAAGGACTATTCCAAGAAGGCCTGGGACCGCGTCTTGGGCATGGCCAAGGCCACGGGGTGCTCGAGGGCCGGGATCCTCGAGACGACCTTCAGGGAAGAAGTCGAGACAGACTGGTTCGGTGAGCAAGTAGACCTTTGCGGAGGCTCAGAGATGATGATCAAGAACGCGTTTGAAGTGCTTGTCGAGGCAGGGTACAGCCCCGAGGGCGCGTACTTCGAGTGCCTGCACGAGCTGAAGCTCATCGTCGACCTCATCCAGCGGTATGGGATAGCCGGCATGTATAGGAGGGTCAGCGAGACTGCCCGCTACGGAGGTCTTACTCGCGGCAAGCGCGCCATCGACGAGCACTCCAAGAACCAGATGAGGAAGGTCCTCAAGGAGATTCAGGACGGGACGTTCGCCAAGGAGTGGGTCGGCGCGTATGACAAGGAAGGCGAGAAGGCCTTCGGGAAGTACATGTCTGAGCTAGACAAGCACCAGATAGAGCGGGTAGGCAAGAAGCTCAGGAACATGATGTGGCCCGGTGAACAGATAACCTAGCACGAAAGCAAGGAATCGCTTATTAAACGCGCGACCTCTAGACTCACCGAAATGACTTCCGCATGCGTCCTGATTCGGGCGGAGAGGGGCAAGTTCGATGAGGTCGCAAACAACCTTAAGCAGATTCCAGAGGTCAGGAAGGCTTTCTCGGTGCTTGGTCGCTACGACATCGTGGTCGATGTCGAGGCTCCTGATAGCAAGCGGTTGGCACACGCGATATTAAAGGCGAACAGGCTGTCTGGCGTGGTCTTCACCGAGACGCTTCCGGAAGTGGAGGATTAGACAGATTGTCTCTCGAGGCGTGCATCCTTCTTAAGACCGTACCGCTGCAGACCGGCGCGGTCCTTCGCAAGGTCAAGTCGCTGAAGGGCGTGCGGAAGGCCTTCATCGCCTACGGTAGGTACGACATGGTCGCGTTCGTGGAGGCAGACGCCTATCCCGAGATAAGGAAGCTCACGGGTGAGATCAACTCGATTCAGGGAGTCCGCAGCACAGAGACTCTGGTCGAGGCCTAGAGGATCTCAGACAGGAGCTTCTTCGGATCCTCGATTGTCCCGATTACCTTGTTCATGAACCTCGCGGCGTAGGCTCCGTCGACCACCCTGTGGTCGAAGCTCAGCGAGAAATACATCATGTCCCTGATCTCGACCTTCCCCTCCCGGACTACAGGCTGTTTGGATATCCTATGGACACCGAGTATCGCGACCTCGGGATAGTTCACTATCGGCGTAGCGAAGAGCCCTCCGATGGAACCCACGTTGCTAATAGTGAATGTCGACCCACGCACTTCTTCGAGCCCCAGCGCGCCCGACCTCGCCTTCGTCGCGAGTCTCTCTATCTCGTTCGAGAGCTCGAAGATGTCCTTCCTGTCGGCATCCTTGACCACCGGGACCAGCAGGCCCTGTTCGGTATCCGTCGCGAAGCCCAGATTGTAGTCCTTCTTCAGCACTATCTCTCCGGTCTTCTCGTCAAGGCTCGAGTTCATGTAAGGGAACTCCTTCAGTGCCGGGATGACCGCCTTTATGATGAGAGGGAGGAAGGTCAGCTTCACGCCCCTTTTCTCGGCACTACCCTTGAACGCTTCCCTGAGAAGCACGAGCTCTGTCACATCGGCTTCGTCGACGTGAGTGACCTGGGCGATGGTGTGTAACGAGTTCGCCATCCTCTCCGCGATCGTCTTCCTTACGCCCCTGAGCGGTACGCGCTCCTCGTTGGCCGTGACCTGCTCATGATGAACAGATTTCCCTGCTTCCCTCACGTCCTCCTCTGTCACTCTGGCGTTAAGACCTGTCCCCCGGACCTTCGTTATGTCGACGCCGAGCTCCCTCGCCAGATGGCGCGTCGCTGGTGTTGCTAGAACCCTGTCAGCAGCTGGACTCTCAAGTTTCGTCGCCATCGCGGGCGACGCGCTATGGACTACCTGTTCCTTGGGAGGAGGGGCAGGAGCCGACGAGACTGGCGCCTCGGAAGCGACCTCTATGACGACTATGGGCTCGCCAACCTTTACTATGTCGCCCTCTTTCACGAGCGTCTTGGAAACGGTGCCGTTTCTAGGGGAAGGTATCTGCACGTTGACCTTGTCCGTCATGACCTCCACGAGCGACTGGTCTTCAGTCACCGCATCTCCTTCCTTGACGAGCCATTTGAGTATCTCTCCCTCCGCGACCCCTTCCCCGATGTCGGGAAGCTTGAATTCGTATTGTGCCAAGACGGCTCAGTAACTAGAAGCCTTCCTCAATGCCCTAAGTATCCTTTCTGGTGAGGGCAGGTATGCACTTTCGAGGCCATAAGGGAAGGGAGTATCGTAGCCAGCCACCCTGATGATGGGGGACCTGAGGTAGTCTATCGCCCGCTCCGCTATCTGGGCTGAGATCTCCGCCCCGAAACCCGATATCTTCGTCGCCTCGTGGACGATTACGGCCCTGCCGGTCTTCTTGACCGAGGTAACTACCGTCTCTATGTCGAACGGCATGAGCGAACGAAGGTCGATGAGCTCGACACTGATGTTCTCCTTCGCAGCAAGCGGAAGCGTCTCCCTGCAGGTCTGTGCTGTCGGCCCCCAGCTAATCAGCGTCACACCCGTCCCCTCTTGGACTACCCTAGCCTTGCCGATGGGTATCAGATATTCCTCCTCGGGCACCTCCTCCTTTACACTCCTGTAGATACGCTTGGGCTCGAGGAATATCACCGGGTCAGGGGACCTTATTGCCGAAAGCAGCAGCCCCTTCGTATCGTAAGGGGTCGAAGGAGTGACAACAACTAATCCGGGCGTGTGCACGAAGTAGGCCTCGGTGCTCTGAGAGTGATAGAGCCCTCCCTTCACGCCTCCGCCGTAGGGTGAACGGATGACTACGTGCGCCGGGTACTGTCCACCCGATCTGTAGCGGAACTTTGCGAGCTCGCTGACAATTTGGTCGAAGGCCGGATAAATGAAGTCAAGGAACTGGATCTCGGCGACCGGCAGGAGCCCGTAGACCGCCATCCCGATTGCCATGCCTATGATACCGTCCTCCGCGAGCGGGGTGTCTATCACGCGCTCGGAGCCGAATTCATTGAGCAGGCCTTCGGTAGCCCTGAAGACGCCCCCATCCCTTCCGACGTCCTCTCCCAATACCATGACGTTCCCGTTCCTCCTCATCTCGTCCCTGAGCGTACGGTTGACCGTCTGGACGATGTTCATTACCGCCATCTAGCTCTTCTCCCGCATTAGCTCATCCGCCTCCTCCTTGATGTGCCAGGGCATCTCGGCGTAAACGCCCGTGAACATGGAATTCGGCGTGGGCTTGGGGACCTTTTCGCTGGCCTTGATTGTGCTCACGAGCTCATCTTCCACGTCCTGCCTCAGGCTCGTATCTTCCTGCTCGGTCAGCAGGCCCTTTTTGATGAGGTATGCCCTGAACCTGGTTATCGGGTCGCGCGTCTTCCACAGCTCCACCTCCTCGGGGCTACGATACTTGTTCGGATCGTCGGACGAGGAGTGACCCGACATCCTGTAGGTGACGGCCTCGACCAGGGTGGGCCCTCCCCCCGACCTTGCCTTGTCGATCGCGGCCTTGGCTGCCTTGTAGCATGCGAGTACGTCGTTGCCATCCACCAGTACTCCCTCGAACCCATATGCCTCGGCTTTCATCGCGATGTTGGCGCTCGCCGTCTGACGCCTCACGGGCGTCGAGATTGCATATTGGTTGTTCTCACAGAGGAAGACGACCGGCAGCTTGTAGACACCGGCGAAGTTCATCGCGGCATGGAACTCTCCCTGGGATGTAGCTCCGTCTCCGAAGCTCGTGAGGGTGACAACGTTATCCTTCTTGAACTTGGCAGCATAAGCCGTCCCGACCGCCTGGGGCAAACGACTTGCCACCGGGCTCGAAATGCTCACCACGTTCTGATCCCTGTAGCCCCAGTGCGTGCCCATCTGCCTTCCCTTGTTGGGGTCGTCCGCGTTCGCCATCAGCTGATCCACCAGACCCTTTAGCGGGACTCCCTTGACGAGGCAGACTCCTGCATCTCGGTAGGACACGTACACCCAGTCGTTGCTGGTGAACGCGGAAGCCGTTCCTATCTGCGCGGCCTCCTGTCCCGTCGAATCGATGAAGAACCCTATCCTGCCTTGCCGCTGTAGTAGCATCATCCGCTCATCGAATCTCCGAACGAGGAGCATGAACCTGTACATTCTCCTCAGGTCTTCGACGCGGAGGTTGGGCTCCAGCTTGGAGTCGTATTCTCCGTCTGGTCTGATGACCTGGAGTATCTCCATAGGGGTTACTTGACCAGAGTCGCGACCTGTTTTCTTGCTATAAGACTTTCCAAAATTATACCGGAGCTTCGTCGATTGCCCCTTGTCCCTTGACGATCGACCTGATGAAGAACTCTCCGGCTCTGTAGCTGCTCCTGACGAGAGGGCCGGAAGCTACGTACTTGAAGCCGAGCTCCTCTCCCATAGCCTTGTACGCATCGAAGGTCTCTGGACGCACGTACTCCTTCACAGGCAGATGTCTCGCGGAAGGCCTCAGGTACTGGCCGAGCGTAAGAAAGTCGACCCCCACACGCCTTAGGTGGAGCATCGCCAGCCTAACTTCTTCCTCCTTCTCCCCCAGTCCGAGCATGATGGACGACTTTGTGAACATCCTGTGGTCGAGCTTCTTGACCGTCCTGAGGACAGAGAGCGATTGCCAGTATGTTGCCCGTGGATCCCTGACCCGCTCCGTAAGGAACATCGTCGTCTCGATGTTGTGCGCTATGACATCGGGACGGGCTGCCACTATCTTCCTTATCGAGTCGATGTCGTTCTGGAAGTCGGGTATGAGCACCTCGACCATCATACCGGGGCTGCTCTCTCTAATCTTGGTCACGGTCCGTGCAAAGTGCGAGGCCCCCCCATCAGGGACATCGTCTCTATCCACGGAGGTGATGACGACATAATTCAGGTCCATCTGCGAGAGGGCGAAAGCGACGTTGTCCGGCTCAAGCTCGTCGAGGGGTCTGGTCGGTTTTCCCGGCGTGACCATGCAGAACCTGCACGCCCGCGAGCACATATCGCCCATGAGCATAAGGGTCGCCGTCCCTCCTCCCCAGCATTCTCCTACGTTCGGACAGTGGGCCTCCTCACAGACCGTGTGCAGGTTGAGTCCCTTGAAAAGCTCCTTGAGCCTGAGGTAGTTCTCGCCCTCGCTCGGGACGACCGTCAGCCACTCAGGCTTCCTTTCCACGACGAACCCTTTCTCAGGCCGCTATTCTTGTCTTTATCTGGGCGCTATCCATCGAGAGCCCGCCCACGCATGCGTAACACCCTTCTGTCTTGAACTCGGGGTCAAGGTTCTCGTGGAGCTTACACATCACGTGATTGAACCTGATGTAGTCGCACACCTCTGTCATCATCCGGAGCGCCTCCATCTGATCCGGCTTGTCCGAAGCAAGAACTTGCGCGACCTGGTCGGCTGCCTTCACTAGGTTAGGGTCCGCCTCCAAGTTGAGCATCGTGCCGCGCGCCTTCCTGGCGTAGTTGCTGACCGAGGCCTGGGTGATTCCTAGCCTCATGGCGACCTCCTGCTGCGTCAGACCGTGGTCTTCGGTCAGCCTCCTCGAGACCATCGCCCTGAACGCCGGAAGAGCGCTCTTGGAGATGATCTCGTAGGGATTTATGAGCGGCATCGGAATGCAATATAAGGCCGTTATTATTAAGTCTACCCGTCTCACTTCGAGTACACGATAAGGCGCTGGCCCCGCCGGATCACTTCGCCCTCTTCAACCAGAATCTCCGTGACCGTCGCCTCCCTGTCACACGTGAGGAGCGTCTCCATCTTCATCGACTCGATGGTCATGAGTGGGTCGCCAGGCCCGACCTTCTGCCCGGTCGTCACCTTGAGGGACACTATCCGGCCAGGCATGGGTGACAGCAGAGAGTCGCTCGCCCTCGGAGCCGCCGGCGCCCTTGGGTCACCTCCCTTCCCGGGTCTGGAGGTCGGCCTCTCGAAGGAGGTCGTCTCGCCATCGATCGTTATCGCGATTGATGATTCCGTCTCCCTCTCAATCCTCACGGTTATCGGCTTGTCATTGATTCTTCCCTCGAACGTGCTAGGTGCGACATTCTTCAGCACCACCTTGTACTCCCTGTCACCCAGCCTGACTAGTATGTAGCCGTCGCCAATCACGGTGTCGAGCGTGAATGTCCTTTCCGGGGATTGCAGCTCATACCGCGTCGTAGAATCTCGCGCCTCCCGAGGTATCGTCTGGATGGGGACCATTGCTTGTCGTGCCATCCTTGAACGTGACCGTCTTGTGGAGTCCCTTCGCCAGCATCGCTGCTGCCACGGCGGCGCTCTCCTCAAGGGCGATGATTCTCTGGTGCCTGGACGTCTCTGCGAAGGCTTCTATCATTCGTTCCCTAGCAAGCAAGTCCGTCGCCAGTTCCCAATCTGTAAATCTCTTGTGCTCTAGGATGTACCTCTGGAACGCGACATTCGTCCTAACACCGCCGACACGGAACTCCGAGAGAGCTGACAGGACCTTTCTCCTCGCTTCTTCCAGATTCCTTCCCCGCGCTATCACCTTGGCGAGCAAGGAATCGTAGAACTGTGAGACTTCGGATCCACGAAAAAGCGCACTGTCAACTCTTACGTCTGGATCCTCAGGGAACGAGACGCTGTCAATCAGCCCGACCGAAGGGACGAAGTCGAGCGCCGGATCCTCGGCGTTTATCCTGCACTGTATCGCGGCACCCTGAGGCTGAGCCATCTGCTGGGAAAACCCGATGCTTTCCCCCGACGCTATCCTGAGCTGCTCCTCCACGAGGTCTATGCCCGTTACCATCTCGGTGACCGGATGCTCGACCTGGAGCCTCGCGTTCATCTCAATGAAGTAAAAGTCGCCGGCATCATTCCTTAGAAACTCGACCGTCCCGATGTTCCTGTACTCCACCGTCTTCGCTACGGTCGTGGCGTAACCCTCGACCCTCTTCCTAGTTTCGTCGTCGACCACCGGACTCGGCGTCAGCTCTATCAGCTTCTGATGCTTCCTCTGGATGCTGCATTCCCTCTCTCCGAGATGGACAATCTGCCCCTTCCGGTCCGACAGGACTTGGAACTCTATGTGTCTGGCAGGTCTGATAACCTTCTCGATGTAGACACCGGCCTTACCGAACGCTCCCTTGGCCTCCATTTCCGCCTTCCTGAAACCATCTCTCAGCTCCTCCTCGCTCTTGGCCTCCCTGATTCCCCTCCCTCCACCTCCAAAGGCTGACTTCAGCATGACGGGATAGCCTATCTCTCTGGCGGCCCGCGCCCCCTCCTCCACATCGTCTATCGTGTGTTCGGTCCCCGGGATGGTGGGGACGCCGGCCCGGCCGACGATTTTCTTGCAGTCCACTTTGTTGCCCGTCATTGACAGCGTTCTGGAGCTTGGCCCGATGAACTCGACGCCGATACTCTCGCATGCGGCCGCGAAGTCCCAGTGCTCCGAACGGAACCCGTAGCCGGGGTGGATGGCTTCTACTCTGCTCCTAACCGCGATCTCGATTATCCTCTCGACGTTCAGATAGCTATCTGTGGGCGATGCCGAGCCCACGCGGATTGCCTCGTCGGCGAGCTTCGCGTGGAGCGCGTTTTTATCGGCATCCGAGTAGATGGCGACGGTCCCGACGCCGAGCCGCTGACAGGTCCTGATTATTCGTACCGCGACCTCTCCTCTGTTTGCTATGAGTATCTTTCCGAACATTCGCCCACCTAGAGCTGGATGTTCCCGTGCTTCTTTGGCGGCCGGAACTCTTTCTTGTTCCGTAGTGACGCGAGCGCGCTGATCACCTTCGCCCGCGTTGTCGCGGGGTCTATCACCTCATCGATAATTCCTCCACTCGCCGCGACGTACGGGTTGGCAAACTTGGCGCGGTATTCTCCGGTGAGGCGTGCCGCAGCCTCGCTCTTGTTGTCGCTCGACTCGATTTCCTTCCTGAATATTATGTTGATGGCGCCCTCAGGTCCCATCACGGCTATCTCGGAACCAGGCCATGCGTAATTGATGTCGGCTTTGCTATACTTCGAACCCATCGCGCAGTAAGCGCCTCCGTACGCCTTCCTGACGATTACAGTTACTTTCGGGACAGTCGCCTCGCAGTACGCGAAGAGAAGCTTGCTGCCATGCTTTATCAGCCCGCGATGCTCCTGGTCGCTCCCGGGCATGTAGCCGGGCGCGTCGACGAGGGTGACGATGGGTATGTTGAACGAATCGCAGAACCTCACGAACCGGGCAGCCTTGATTGAGCTGTCAACGTCGAGGGAACCCGAGAGCGAGAGTGGCTGGTTGGCCACTATGCCCACGCTCTCCCCGTCCAGCCTCGCGAACCCAACGGTAACGCTCTGCGCCCATCCTGCATGCACCTCCAAGTACTCGCCGTTGTCGACGAGCCTCCTGATCACCTCCAGCATATCGTATGTCTTATTGGGATCTTCAGGGACGACACCGGAAGGTGACTCCTGGCTCGCGACGTCCTCTGAGGTCACCCGAGGCGGGAATTCGGAGTTGTTCTGAGGTAGATAGCTGAGGAGCCTGCGTATCAGCGACATACAGTCTTCTTCATTCTCCAGCAGGAAGTGGGAGACTCCCGTCTCCGCCGCATGGACGTCAGCACCCCCGAGTTCCTCGAAGGTTATGCTCTCTCCTATGACCGTCTTGACCACGTCAGGACCAGTGACGAACATGTTGCTGGTTTGCTTGACCATCATTATGAAGTCCGAGAGCGCAGGAGAGTACACGGCCGCACCTGCGCAGGGACCTAGAATGGCGCTGATCTGTGGGACCACGCCCGAAAGGAGCGTGTTCCTGAAGAAGACATCGCTGACACCGGCCAAGCTCAACACGCCCTCCTGTATCCTGGCACCACCCGAGTCGTTCAGCGCCACGAGCGGAGCTCCGTTCTTCAGTGCCAGGTCCATTATCTTCACCACCTTCCTACTGGTGGCTTCCCCCATGGACCCCCCGAAGACCGTGAAGTCGTGTGCGAACACGTAGGTGAGCCTGCCGTTTATCCTGCCATACCCGGTGACGACGCCGTCACCGAGCGGCTCGCTGCCCTCTGGCTCGAACCCTGAGGCATCATGTGTCACGAACTTCCCGATTTCCTGGAACGTCCCGGTATCCATGAGTTTCTCTATGCGCTCCCTGGCCATCAGCTTCCCTTTGGCGTGCTGCTGTGCTATCTTCTCCTTGCCGCCACCTAGGTCGGCGCGCCGGTTGACGCCATCAAGCTCTTTCGTCTTGTCATGTACAGGCAAGGCTCGTTCCGGGCGGAAAAACATCTAATTATAAGCAATAATCTGTGGCTGCATTAGTTCGTCAACCTGTGAATGGCGAAAATCCAACGCCTATACGATGAGGAACCTGAACCCGGAGGAGACCTTCCCTTCCTTCTCACTCAGGCTTCCCCACGACACGACGACCCTTGATCCGCTCCTGACCTCTTGGTCTCCATGTATCTGTCCCACGACACGCACTCCGTTGCCTAGCTCGACCACGGCGAGTCGCAGTTCCTTGGCGAACCCCGGTCTCGTCGCAGTCAGCCTGGTGTGGGTCAGCACTGTCCCTTCGTGGAGAGGAATCTCGACAAACTCGGTGCCCCCGCAGGCGCGGCAGCGAGTGTGCCGTGGGAACATCGTAAGGGCGCAATTGGAACACTGGAACGAAACAATGCTGTTCTGGCTCAAGCCATCCTCTCCAGTATGCTGACGACCGCGTTGTTTCCGAAGCCCGCGACGTTGCAGGTGAGGCCGACACTGGCATCCACCTGCCGCGCGCCGCATCTACCCTGTAACTGGGACGTTATCTCCGCCACCTGTGCCACACCCGTGGCACCTATCGGGTGGCCCTTGGCCTTCAGGCCCCCGCTGGTGTTTATCGGCAACCTGCCGTCTCTGCGAGTGATACCGGCCTCGACGGCTTTCCAGCCCTCGCCCTTTCTGAAGAAGCCAAGGTCTTCCGACTGCGCTATCTCCATGAGAGTGAACATGTCGTGCAGTTCGGCGACCTGGATGTCATTTGGTGTCCTTCCGCTCGCCGCGTAGGCCTTCTCCGACGCCCTTCTTACTGCATTGAGGACGGTCAGGTCCTCCCGTTCGCTCACGACGTGAGTGTCCGTCGCGCCCCCCATTCCCGAAATCAGGACCGGTCTCTCCGTGAAGCTCCTGGCGCGCTCCGCCGGGACCATCACTACCGCTGCCGCGCCGTCCGTGATGGGACAGAAATCATAGAGCCTTAGCGGGTCTGCGATGATCGGGGAAGCCAGAGCTTGCTCTACAGTGATAATCTTTTGAAACTGGGCGTTGGGATTCAGCGAAGCATTTTCGTGGTTCTTAACGGCCACCTTCGCCAGGACTTCACGAGGCGCGTCGTATCTCTCCAAGTAATGTCTGGCCATGAGGCCTGCGAATGAGAGCAGGCTGACACCCTGCTTGTATTCTTCTTCATGCGTCAGGCTCGCTATCACGTCGGTTGCCACGTCCGTGGGGACCGAGGTCATCTTCTCCCCGCCAGCCACGAGAACCATGTCACTCTGACCGGATGCGACGGACATCCAACCGAGGTAAAGGGCCGCTCCTCCACTTCCACTGGTGTTGTCTATCCTGCTGGCGAAGGCGGGTTCCAGCGCCATGTCGCTGGTCAGAGCGTTGGCGATGCCGGTCTTTCCCTCGAATTCACCGCTGGCGAAATTGGCGACGAAGACGCCGTCAAACTTCTCTCGCTCCGTCTTGGAGTCCCGTAAAGCTGCTAGGGAGGCGTCGGCCAGGATCTGCACGATGTTCTTCTCGTGCTTGCCGAACTTGGTCAGACCTGTCCCGACTATGGCAACCTGTCGCACGACCGGTGTTCCTGTCCTCCTGAGCTTTAGACTTTCCAGCGAAGGTTGCCCTTCTAGAGCTCTCTCAACCTCTGTATCTCTTCGCCGCGGACCACTAACTCGGTCCCGTTCTCTCGCACCGTCACCAGCGCCCCGTCGCTCCTGACCTCCCGAGCACTGCAGACCACCTTGCCCCTTCTGTCCAGAAGGTCTATCTCTACTTTCTTACCGACTGTTGAGAACCGGTCCTTCCTGTCGGCGAAGACCTTTGCCGCGAGGCCATCCTCCCAGTCGCGGTACATTGATTCGAGCGGTTCGAGGACGGCATCTCTCACCCCGTCAATGTCTACCGGGGTTCCCGTCTGGTCGTTCAGTGTCGTGGTGCTCTCCGCCAGGGCGCCGAGTGCCGTCGACCTGAAATTACAGTTGATCCCGATCCCCAATATGACATGGGATAGGTTTGCCCCACTGTACCTTGACTCTGCGATTACTCCAGCGACCTTCTTGTCTGCGATTGTCACGTCATTCGGCCATCTTACGAGAGACCTGATACCAGTAGTCTTGGTTATCCCATCGACGACCGAAAATGCGCCTAGCAGCGGCAGCAGTCCCAGTTTGTCTTTCCTCGTGGGTCTGAGGACCAGTGACATGTAGAGACCTCCTGCCGGCGAATACCATGCCCTGTCGAACCTGCCCCGGCCCATGACCTGTTCCGTGGCCAGGACGACCTGTCCCTGAGGTGCTCCTGATCTGGCCATCTCGTCGGCGACTCGCTGTGTGGAGTCGACCTTGTCCACATGTGTGAATATCCAGGAGATGACGTTAGCCACAAACCTAAAACTCGCGCCGCGCTCTTAAGACTTCGTTAGAACAGGTTCGTCTACTGTCGTAGAAACTTATTATTCGAAGCTACCGGGTTCGTCTATCGTGGCTGGTGCGACCTACCCCAAGTCGAAGGGCCTGGCGCTGGTCGCCGTGTTCACTTCGATCTTGATAGTCTGCGCGCTGATTAGCATTCCGATAGCGCCCATAAGCCCAGTTCCGATTACTCTGCAGGTATTCGCAATATATCTTGTGCTCTCCCTGCTCGGTCCGAGATACGGGGCTTACACGTGCCTCCTCTATCTGTTCCTGGGGGCTGTGGGCCTGCCGGTCTTTTCGGGTGGAGATGCCGGTATAGGTCAGATAATCGGACCTTCAGGAGGATATCTGATTTCTTTTCCCTTCGCCGCGTTCATCGGAGGGTATCTTGCCCGTGGCAAGGGAGCTTCGAGGAAGTCAGAGCTGCTGCGTGTGTCGTTGGCAAGCGCTGTGGCGCTGGCCATCATCTACACCATCGGCGTTTTGTGGCTCTCGAT
>JASHPA010000098.1 GCA_030038365.1 Nitrososphaerales archaeon | reverse complement strand
GAGCGTCTTCTCGCTGACCCTGCTACCCCACTCGAACCTCGCTATCGCCTTGTCGACACCCATCACCGCGAAGGCGACCGCCCCTGTAACAAGAAACCATGATAGGATGTTGGGTATCGTCAGGGGCGGGACGTGTAGCACATCGGTTGATAATCCCGCCGGGTATAAGAGCGGACACGAGACACGCGTCTAGCCGAAGAACTCGTCCTGCAGCTCTTCGAGTATCTTCCTGACGGTAAGCTCTCTCAGGTTGAGAGACTCGGAGATGCTGTCGGCCGTCCTGTCATGCTCGTCCAGGATGTGGAAGAGCACCCTCCTCTTGTCGAGCTCGAGCTTCATGGCTATCATAGCCGCTTCGTGCATGGCACGGTTCCTCACAGCGAGCAGGCCTATCCTCTCATCCTCCATCTGTCTCATCCTCGAGTCCACTTCCTCGAGGATCTCCGCGAGGCGCGAGAGCTTCTCGCTGTCCTTACCCCTGCTCACCGTTTCGTCGACGCGGCTCAGCAGATGACCGGCGGTCTGCCGTGAACTCCCGACCCCCTGCGCATCGATGTCCATGCCCTTTTCGATGAACATGTTCGGACCGACGTCCATGGTGATCGAGATGCTCTTCGAAAGCGAGTATTTCCTTCGTCGCGGACCGCTGGGGCTTTCCTCCGTCGCGGAGGCTATCAGTCCCGCCTGTTCCATGATGGCAAGATGCTTCGCGACCAGGGGCTGACCCAGGCCCAGCTCCTTGGAGATCTGCAGCGCGTAGCCGGGCTCTTGGGCGAGCCGTTTGATTATCCTCCTCCTGACCGGATTCTCCATCACCTGCAGGAGCGCATCGAGCTCTTTGTGGTCCATCTCTATTCACTAAACAAAAAATGGGGCACCTAGTTGAGGTGCACCCTCCTTGCTGCATCCTTCGACTTCGGCTCCGCCTTGCGGAGCTTAAGCTCGAGGACGCCATTCTTCATTGTCCCGTCTACCTTTCCGGAAAGGACTCGCTCAGGGAGTGTCAGGTATCTGTGGAAGTAGGTGTAGGTGCTCTGCGAGCCGTTTGCATTCTTCTCCTCAGACCTCTTCTGGGCCTTCAGCTCGACAGCGTTGGAGGTCACGTTCACCTCGACGTCCTTCTTCTCAAGACCAGGCAGTTCTGCCGTCAGTGAGAAGTGGTCGCCGCGGTCCTGGATCTCCGTCGCGGGCTGCTTGGCGAGGTCATTGAAGAAGGAACCGTCGGTTCCGCGGAAGAGCGACCCCATCAGTTCCTCGAACGGCGCCATGAGTTCCTGGAAGTAGCTCGGGAAACCCAAGCTCGTTAGAGCCAGTGTCGTTGAGTTCTGCCCCTTCGTTTCACGGGTTTTCCTGTTGTTCTTTTCTGCCATGTGTATCACGTTTGGTATACCATCAGTAGTAGTATACCTATATAAATATTCGCCCCGCTGGATTCTGCTAGCTTCGTTGCAGGGCCTGCGAGGGCGCAGAAGAGGAAAAAGCCTGACTGACACAAGAGACATAAGTGAACCACGCCATGGAGAGGATTGTGACCACCTTTCATCCTTGGGCGTGTTTGCGGAAGCAGATTGCATGATTCTTGAAGTGGCATTGCTCGATGTGAAACCGGGTGAGTGCGCTGAGTTTGAGAGAGCCTTCAAAAAGGCAGAGAAGATCATCAGTTCGACGGCAGGGTACGTATCTCACGACCTTGAACGTGGGATAGAGAATCCTTGCCGATATGTCCTCCTGGTGCGCTGGGAGCGATTGGAGGATCATACCGAAGGCTTTCGAAAGTCTGCAGAGTACCAGGAATGGAAACGGCTTCTTCATCACTTTTATGACCCGTTCCCTACGGTGGAGCACTTCTCGCCGGTACAACCAAGTTGACAGAATCTGGCTGCCTAGCCGTTTATTACGTGGGCCGCTCCGCTTCTTCCAGAGTTGTCGCTCGCTGGCAGAGTGAGGCTCGGGTGCAGTGGCTGGTCGTACAAGGACTGGGCCGGTCCCTTCTACGCCAGGGAGCTTCCCGCCGGTGAGTACCTCGGCTTCTACTCGAAGGTGTTCGACTGCGTAGAGATCGACTCCAGCTTCTACCGTATACCGAACGCCTCGATGGTCCAGCGCTGGAAGACGGTCACCCCCGACGGGTTCGTCTTCTCCCCGAAGCTCCCCCGTCGCATCACCCACGAGAACAAGCTCGTCGACTTTGAGAGCACGCTTACCTACTTCTACTCCGTCGTCTCGAAGCTGGGCCCCAAGCTCGGCCCCATCGTCGCGCAGCTTCCTCCCTCAGTCAAGGTCGAGAAGCAGATGGGCGCGATGCAGGAGTTCGTGGGCGCGCTCAACCCCAGATACAAGCATGCCATCGAGTTCAGGCACAAGTCGTGGTTCAAGCCGGAGATATACAAGCTGCTGCGGGACCGCAACGTCGCGATGGTCTGGTCACTCAACGACTACCTCGAGTCCCCTGCCGAGGTCACGGCCGACTTCACGTACGTACGGATGGTCGGTGAGCATGCCGAGATAACGAACTTCGGCTCAATCCAGAAGGAGCGGAAGGAAGAGATGGCCAGGTGGGCCCACAACCTCGAGGAGAAGAGCGGGGAGTTCGAGAACGGCTATGTCTTCTTCAACAACCACTTCGCCGGCTTCGGCCCCGAGTCGGTGAACGAGTTCAGGCGCCTCCTTGGCATGATGGAGGCGAACTGGGAGGAGAAGAGGGACTCCCAACCGCAGCAGGGTACGCTAACAGGTTTCCAATGAGATGCAGGACGAGAGCCCCCGGACCATCTTCCACGTGGACCTCGACGCGTTCTATGTCTCGGTCGAGGTCAGGGAGGACCCTAAGCTCCGCGGCCTCCCGGTCGTCGTGGGGGCCGACCCAGAGCAGGGGAAGGGCAGAGGCGTCGTCGTCACCTGCTCCTACGAGGCAAGGAAGTTCGGGCTCCGGTCGGGTATGCCGATCTCGAGGGCCTGGAGGACTTGCCCGACCGCAGTCTACCTGCGTCCGAACTTCAAGCTCTACGAGCGAGTCTCAAGGGAGGTCATGGAGACGCTCCGTGACTTCGCCGACGCGTTTGAGCAGACCGGGATAGACGAGGCCTTCCTCGATGTCGGCTCGCGCGTGGACGATATCGGCGAGCCCAGGGAGCTCGCCCTGGTCATAAAGAGGACGGTAAAGGACGTGCATGACCTGACCTGCTCGATAGGCGTAGGACCGAACAAGTCGACCGCGAAGATCGCCTCCGACCTGCAGAAGCCTGATGGACTCACCGTGGTGCCTCCGGGTCGTGCAGCGCAGTTCCTCGCTCCGCTCCCCGTCTCCGTGATATCGGGGGTGGGCAGCAAGACTCGGGCGTTCCTGAACGACCGTGGCGTCGAGACCATCGGACAGCTCCAGGCTGTCCCGGGCAAGCAGCTGCTGGAGTGGTTCGGCAAGACGGGAGTATGGTTGTGGGGTGTCGCCCACGCGCAGGAACGGATCCCGGTGAGCCCAAGGGAGATGCCCAAGTCGCTCAGCGTCGAGCGCACGTTCAGGAACGATGCCGAGGACTTCGCCGCAGTCTATACCGAGGCACGCGACGCAGCCCGGGAGCTTTCCGAGAGGCTCCGCCGGGGCGGCTTCACTTTCAGAGTCGCAGGCATAAAAATCAGGTTCCAGGGCTTCGAGACGCACACGAGGGAAAGGACCCTCCCTGGCTACACGGACAGCGAAGCGTCACTGCAGGAGACGGCTGAGGCTCTTTTGAGGGAGTTCGAGGAAAGGGGAGAGCCCGTCAGGCTCGTGGGCGTCCGTGTAGCGTCGATATCGAAGAAATGAACTGAAGAAAGAGTAGTGTCCTTCTTTCAATGTCGGGCAGGGACGCTGCGCGGGCCTGCTGTTGTGGCACGTACAAGGGTCCGCCCCTTTGCGGGGGATTGCGATTTCTAGCGGAAGCGCAGCGCCGGCATCCACCGGCGACCGTCGAATTTGGTATGGATTATGGAACCATCTCGGAAATGCCGTAAATATCTCCGGGGAGCGCTCGTCAACCATGTCGTACGGCAGCCGACCAGGATGCGAAATGCCGAACCTGCCTGATACATCTGCTGAGATAGGAGGTCAGACCACAAAATGAGGCTTCCCGGCCACCCTTTGGTCCGGCTGGCCCTGACCCTGTTCGTGATGTCTCTCATCACGACAGGCGCTACAGCGGCTATGATGGCCGTCTCGGGTGCCTCCGTCTCTCCGTACTCTCCGCAGTTCAGGGGGCACCCGCCAATCAGTTCTGGCTTCGACGAGCAGGTCGGCCTCACGTTCACCCAGAACTTCACCTCGATATCCTACAACGTCACAGCCGTGGAACAGACCGACCCCACGCTCGGGACCGGGCCGGGGTACCTGCTCAGCGGGCTCACCAACACCAGCTACTGGTACCAGGTGGGTCTGTCGTGGAACTGGAGTCCAGGCTCCGGCTTCGCCATGAGTTACGAGGTCTTCAACCCCGCAGGCCAGTCAGTCTTCCCTGTAAACGGGGGAGGCGGTCTCGCATACTTCTCCGGACCGATAAACCCAGGAGATAACGTGACAATCAGTCTCTACTTCAGCTCCGGGTCGGTCATCATGGCCGCGAAGGACACGAGCACAGGCGCTTCCGCCCAAGAGGCGTATTCGGCCGAGGGAAGCGGTCTCTTTGTGGGCCAGCCGAGCAGCGACGCCAACAGCGTGGGCTTCTTTACGGGCCTAATGACCGAGTGGTACCATGGCGAACCCTACTACGACAACGAGGCCAGGGTGCTCTACACGACGGTCGCTCCCATCGCCTCAGGCTGGATGTGGATGGACGAGTTCAACGCTGGCAACGGGCAGCTGGTCTTCGCGTCTAACTCCACAGCTATCAGCTCCTACGCGTCCGACCCTACGCAGCTGCAGGAGTTCTCGTACAGCGGTATCACCGAGTACAGCAGCGCAGGCGCGTTTGTGACAGGAGCGTTGTCGCAGTCAAGCTCGACGACAAGCAATTCGACGTCCACCGTCACTAGCACCGACACGGTCACGAGCACCGACACCGTGACCAGCACGGTCACGTCGACGTCGACCGTAGGCGCCGGCACGACGGCCACAGAGACGGTGACCACTACCACCGTAGTGTCCACGACCATCACGGACACCTCGACCGCCACTTCCACCGTGACCACGCCCAGCACCACGACCGTGACTACAACGGCCACACAGCCCTCCACGGTCACGGACACAGGGAACTCGACATCTCCGCTGTCGACGCAGACCGTCACCGACACCACCACTTCCACGGCCACAGCGACGCAGTTCCTGACCGCCAGTTCCTTCGCGGGACTCCCGATATGGGCATACCTTCTCATGGGGATAGTCCTCGTCGTCGGTCTCGCGCTGGGATATCTCTCGAGGAGGCCGCCTACCGCCGTGACAGAGAACCCGCCCGCCACCACCTGGTAGTTCCAGGTTCCTCCTAGTCACACGAGGTTCCCTTCTCCCGATTCTCAGCTAGGATTGTTTCGGTCGATGGTTCACTCGCGCCTTAATGCACCGACCCGTATTCCACGTATGGACAGACTGGCGGAGCTTACCGTTACCATAAGGAGGATGGAGATGTTCGCGGTCAAAAAGTCCGCCTCAGGGATCCCGAGGGCCGAACTGCTGCTCACCGAGCGGAGCGAAGGTATAGTGACCGACAGGATAGTCATCGGAGAGAAGACCATCCGCGTGCTCGGACTCAGAAGATGAGAGGGTCTAACTCTTCGTGGCAGGCAGCACCCTGTCGCCGAAGAAATCGATGACACGGGCCTGGTCCTCCATGGCGACATGGACGACCACTACCGTAGCTCCCGCGTCTGAGAGCTTTCTGAACGCACGGATGTGATCCTCCGGGCTCTCGCTGACCACCCACTCCTTGTACGCAGACTCGAGGGGTACCTCGCGCTCCGCGTTGGCCTGGATGCTGCTCGGGTCCATGTTGTCGTAGTAGCCCGATTCCCAGGCCCTGGGTATGAATCGCCACTTCCTCGCTGCCGTCCTAGCTTCTTCGTCCCCTCCCACGACGGCCCAGTGCTCGACCATGATGGGCTTGGAGCCGATCTCTCGTCCGCCCTCGAGCAGACCCTTGTTCCACGCGTCCCGCAGGTCTCCCCGGTTCAGCAGCTGAGACGCGCTGGTGATGAGCCCATCCCCGTAGATCCCCGCGAGCATGGCGCTCTTCGGGCCGCCGGCAGCGATGTAGACGGGGATTTTCGAGACGGGAGGGTCGTACAGCTTCCCTCTGACCGACCAGAACTCCCCCTGAAGGTCGACCTCCTCTCCCGTCCACAGTTTCCGCATGATATCTATCGCTTCGAGAAGCCTGTCGCTGCGCTCGCGATATCCTCCCCAGCCCCCGCCCGCAGCACCTTCATTGATCTTCTCTCCGGTGCCCACACCCAGGAACACCCGACCGGGCGCCAGACGGTTCAGCGTCGCCCACGCCTGCGCGACTATCGCGGGACGGTACCTGAATGATGGACACGTGACCCCGGTGCCGAACGTGATGCGAGATGTCCTCTGCGTGAGCGCCGCCAGCGTCATCCAGGCGAGCCCCGAGTGCCCTTCGTTCGGCTGCCAGGGCTGAAAGTGGTCGCTCGTCCACACGCCTGAGAACCCGGCAGTTTCGGCCGCCACTCCTTGCTCTATCAACTGGGGCACGGTGAACTGTTCGTGAGCCAGGACGTAGTATATCGCAGGATAGCCGGCTGCCACGAGAGGAGTCATCGATTGTCGGACCGTCGTCATCTTAAATATCTTGGCGAGGACTCGACAGAGCTTTTCGATAGGTCAGCGGGTCTGCCCTTGGCAGACGCGGTGAGCAGCTTCGAGACCTGCTCCAGGGCAGCCGGTCCAGCCTGGCAGGGATGAGTCTCTACCGGTCTTGGTCTCGCCCGATGCGCGGACCTCGCCGACCTGTTTTGTTCTGGTGGACCCTTTGGACGTTAGGTGATCTCACCTATGTCCGCCATCGGGGCGAGTCACGACATCAATCCTGTTGGAGTTTCAAGTCGGTATTCCAAGTTTTTATCACTGCTTCTTACCTTGGCTGGTTCTGTCCGAGGGATTGCGACGGGTCTGATTGTTGCGATAGCATAATAAACCGTCCTTCCGAATTGTCCCATCGAGTATAGATGACGCTCAGAGGAGACATCGCCAAATCCTTCAGGACGAAAGGCCTGACCTTCGTGTCGCTCAACGAATCTGCCGCGAATCCCGAGGGCTCGACTCTCGTCTACACCGACGTTTCGGGTAAGCAGACGACCAAGGAGATAGGCATCAGGCTCGAGGAACTCGAAGACACGGTCGAGGCGTTGGATGCGATAGACCCCGAGGATATCGCGAACTTCCTGCTCCAGTGAACGCGTCTTACTTGTTCCTGTGCAGGATGTCGTATCTCTTCTTCGGTCCTTTGTAGTGCTCGTTTCTGGGACAGTAGGGACCGCACTTCTGATTTGCCGCGTGGTTGTGCCCTTTCACTTCCTCCTTCTCCTCTTGTTTGTGGTAGGAAGCCAAAGCTCAGAAGGAGCTTGTGCAGCCCCTAATAAACAGGGCAATCCATGTTCCCTCTGGAGCAGGAACGCAGGCTCTTTGGCTTAAATTACGGAATGAATACGGCCGCCGCGACCGTCGAGGTCCAGAGGCCGTTCTTATCCCCGGTAGCTGACTGCGTGACGTTGGTCGTCTTGATGATCATCCCGCTCGACTTGAAGACCTGCTCCCTCTCCCGCCAGGCCGTCTCGGGGTTGAACTCGACACCCATCACGGTGGCCAGCATCGTCGCGGCAAGGTCCTCCACGTATTCCCCCGCGACCTCTTCCGTCTGACCGAAGGTATGGTGTTCCGAGATGTAGCCGTGCTGCGTCCTCTGCGACGGGAACGCCAGGCCTATCGCCGACACCAGGAGCCTGTGAGGCTCGTTCGTAGCGTTCCTTGCCAGCACGACGAAGGTTATCTCGCCTGCTTTGAGCATCGTCCTTCCCTTCTCCCTGGGTAGCAGCTTGCATCCAGGCGGAATTATGCTCGATACCGGGACCAGGTTGCAATGCTGTATCCCGGCGTCCCTCAGCGCCAGCTCGAATGACTGGAGCTGTTCCTTGTGCTTCCCCACGCCCTTCGTCAGGAAGAACTTCTTGGGAATCACGCCCGTTCACCCGCCGGTCGTCCTGCTTTTTAGTATGCTGCGGCGAGGTCCTGTCGAATCCGGGTATCCTACGTAAACTTTGAACGTGGTTGACGCGATAAGACCTATTACAAGGACTTCCCTCTGGAGATGGTCCTGATGCGCAAATCTCGAGCCTTAAGCACGAAGACGAAAGATCTGATGGAAGTGCCCCCTATCGTGATACGCGAAGGAGCGACCGTTGACGAGGCCGCAAGCCTGATGTGGGAGAAGAACATCGGCAGCGTGATCGTCGTCGACGCTTCGGGCGAGATGATGGGGATAGTTACCGAGCGGGACATGCTCTTCGCGATAACCAAGGGTCTGACAGGGAAGGGGATACCCGTGTCCAGCATAACCTCCAAGACCGAGCTCGTAGCGACCCCGAACCAGAGCATAGCGACGGCCGTCGAGACCATGAGGAAGGGCGGAGTCCGGCACCTGCCCGTGGTCGACAAGGCCGGCAAGCCGATAGGGATGCTTTCGATGAGAGACGCCCTGGACATCACGGGCCCGATACTGAAACAGGTCCTGCGAAAGATATCTAAAGCATGAGATGGCCCGCGCGCTCGTGTACGAAATCGTCAGGCTCGACGAGAGCGCCGCCGCGGAGGTCCACGAACTGCTCAAGACGACCTGGCGGGACACCTACACAGGCCTCTTTCCCGAGTCCGTGATCCTCGACGCTGAGAAGAACTGGCATAGCGTGGAGACGCTCAGACGCCAGATGAAGAACAGGACCGTCCTCTTCGCGGGCTGCAGGGACGGAGGCAGGGTTCTCGGCATGGTCCGGGCAGCGATGGCCGACCCAGAGACGCTGAGGGTATACCAGCTCTACGTGCTGCCCTCAGAGCAGGGTAAGGGCATAGGCAGGATGCTTACCGACTACGCAAGGGAGAGCTTCCCGGGCACCAAGAGGCTCGTGCTCAACGTAGCGAAGGGAAACGTCAAGGCAATCTCGTTCTACGAGAGATACGGTTTCTCGTTCAGTACCGAGAGCACACTCAAGATCGACCAATACGAGATCAGGGAGCTCGAAGGCAAGCTAGAGCTCTGACCGCTCACTATGGCTTCGGGGCCGTGAGCTGGACGCTGACTTCCCACAGCTTCTTCGCCGCGGCCTCGTCGTATGACGCCTGTGAAGAGGGCTGCTCCTTCTTTCCCACGTAGTACTTCCCGGTGACCTGTGATAGCTCCGGAGCTGAGGCCAGGTATACGGGTCCCGCAGCACCCTCCTCGGACGAGGGAAGGAACGGCGTGGTCACAAGCATCACGGCGCCGAAGAGTCCGGCGTCGCTCCTCCCCAGGTTGGTGGCGACCGGTCCCGGGTTCACGCAGTTGGCGGTCACCCCGGTCACCCTCAACCTCCTGGCGAGCTCGTACGTGAACATGACTACCGCCAGCTTTGTCTTCGCATAGGCGCTGGATGCCTTGTAGTGTTTCTTTCCCTGTATGTCCTTGAAATCTAGCTCCGCGCTGGAGTGAAGCGCAGAGGTGAGGTTCACGACGCGCGAGGGGGCGCTCGCGACCAGCCTGGGTAACAGCAGGTTGGTAAGGAGGAAAGGCGAGAGATAGTTGACTGCGAACATCTCGACTATCTTGTCCTCCGTCACGTCGCGCTTCGTGAGCACCGTGCCCGCGTTATTGATGAGCACATCGAGCCTGCGGTAACGGCTTTCGAAGTCCAGGGCGAACTGCCTTACGGAAGCCTGGGAGGCAAGGTCGAGGATGAAAAGATGAACGTTCGGGTTCTTGCTCAGCGTCTGAATCTCTGTCCTGGCAGCCAAGCCTCTCTCCTTGTCCCGGCATGCCATCACGACCGTGGCCCCCATCTTAGCCAGCTGTATGGATGTGGCTTTGCCTATCCCCGAGTTTGCGCCGGTGATGACGACCGTCTTACCGACCATCGACGGCTGCTTGCTCATCGACGACGAACCCCGAGTCCACGAGTTAAGGTTTGCCGGACGTTCGACAGCTCTGGTAGTCTGACGGGACTGACAGCGCGAAGGCCACGTAGTTTGGGTACTGGTATTCGGGTCGTTCGTTCATGTGGGACATCAGCCACTTTTTCCGAGAGCTATC
>JASHPA010000097.1 GCA_030038365.1 Nitrososphaerales archaeon | reverse complement strand
ATCCGCAGTACCGCGCAAAGACAAACGAGGCCCTCAAGGAGATGGGCGAGGGAAGGGTAAAGCACTTCAAGAGCGCCGAACAGGTAATCCACGACCTAGAAAGCCACTGAGATCTTGCCGTGGGCACCCGCATACGCGCCTACCTTCCGGAGCGACCACAAGACTTGGGCCCTCAAGACCAGCAGAGAGTGAATGAGACAATCAGGGATATCGCGAACGCAGAAGACCCCGCTAGCCTCGGCAGACCAAAACACGGCAAGTGGAAGAACGCGTACGGCTATGATATTGTGAAGGAGGCCGAAGATTCTCTGGGCAGAGAGAAATACAAATGGACTACAATCCAAGGATACTATTCGGCATTTCACAGCGCGAGGGCACTTCTTTACAACAGTGGGTTTAGAGAGAAGAGTCACTATGCCCTTCTAAGCCCTGCAGGAGCTCTTCTCGGACGAGTTGGACAACTCACTGATCAAAGGCTTCGAGGAAGCGATGAACCTGAGGCAGGAAGCCGACTATGACATGAACTTCTCCGAGGAAGGAGCGAAGGAGACGGTAGAAAGCGCAAGAAATCTCCTGAAGAGGACTAGGACGATTCTCGACAAAGAGATACAGGACGCGCAACAAGGAAAGCCTTCGAGAATCCGCGCGAGCCATCCATCTCAAGGGTCTCTAGAACCAACTAAGAGTTCTTGAGGCGCTACGGCAATTTACCACGACCTCGGAGTCGGGGCTGGGCGATGTACTCTCATCCCTGGCTGATGCGGGTTTTCAGCTCTTCCATTGGGATCACCTTCTGCTTGTGTCCGTTGTTCGCCACTACCCCGACAAGTTTCTCCCTTGCCATCGGCTAGACATCCTCGTCCTTGGCGTTCGATAAATCCATCCTGTCGACCTTCTCCTGGCTGCATCCGGCGACGTGCACGACAATCTGCTGCTTGAAGGACTTCTTGACCTCATCCTGACTCATCCCCCGCTTGCGAATTTGCAAGTCGGTCATGAACACGAGATATGAAATGCAGTTCGATTTTACAACGGAAACAGCCTTTGCTTGCTATCAATGTCCTTCAATCGGTGAGAATCGCTTCAGGAAACGTCCGTCAGGACAAGTCGGGCGAGTGCGGAAAATTGGGGGGCGCGACCACTCCTGCCGGAGGGTCGCATCACCAGACGGATTTGCCAGTGACAGGCGTACAGCTGGTGGCTGATACCGGGAGCGTGCAGCTGAGGGCCACCTGGGCGAAGTTGGAGGCTACCACGTTGATCTGGTAGACCTGACCGGCGGATGTGTTGGGGATCAGCACTAGATGGCCCGGGCCGTAGGTTATCTCGCCGCTAAAGGTGAGGATGACGCACTGACCGGGAGCGAGTGTCAGGGGGGCGTTCCTTGTGAAGATACCTATGAGTGTCGAGAGGGTCAGCTTGCCGTCTGTGCACGTGGCTGACGTCGTTGATGTCGAGGTGGTCGTGCTGGTGGTTGAAGTTGACGTGCTGGTCGTCGATCCCGAGGAGACCACCGGGGTGAAGAGGACCTGGGTCAGCCCCCATTCTCCTGGACTCCAACAGCCAGAAAGGCCAAAGCTGGTGCCCGTCACCCGCTTGTCGTGACTTCCGCCCTTGCTCGAGCTGGTCGTAGAGGTGGACGTGGTAGACGTCGAGGTCGTCGTGCAGCCGTCGGACTGGACGGTCAGGTTACCCCTGAGGCCGAGCTGCCCGATCACGACAGGGACGCTGCCGTCGTTACCCAGCTGGACTGTAAAGGTCGTGGTGCCGTTCGTGGCTGAGAGTGCGAGGAGGTTGGCCGTGATGTTTCCCTGGGCCATCCTGAGCTGCAGCCAGTCCTGGCTCGTCACCTGGCCCGACGAGCCGGGCGTGCCGCTCTGGGAGGTCACTTCGGACTGGGACCTCATTATTCCCACCGAGGATGGTATCATCTCGTATCCCGAAGGTGTGTTCACGACGGTCGGGTTGAGGTCAAGGAGCAAGGCGTTCGTGCCCTTGAGGACTGACGCGTTCGCCAGCGTGACGACAAAGTCGCTGCCGCCGCTCGCGAGAGCGACCGCATAGACAGTGCCGTTGATGTTGATCGCTATGCTCGAGACGGCAAACGTGGCTGAATAGATGGTCGAACCTGTCGGCAGGTCCGCCGACGCGAGCGTCAGCGTCACGTTCTCCAGCTTCAGCAGGTCCACGGTCGCGGAGCCCCCGGACGGAGCTACCGACACGTTCGACGTCGTGACCTGACCGCTGGTGGCGGGTTCTCCCACGAGTAGAGTGACCGAAGAGTAGGTCAGGTTGAGGGAGCGCGTCCCCGCAGGGACCGACGGCGGGTCTGTGAGCTGGACTATGACGACGCTGTCCGGGTTCGCCGTACTCTGGCCGGTACTCTGCGTACCGCTCTGCGACGAGCCCTGGCTCGACGAAGAGGCCTGGCCGGACGATGCGGAATCTGTGGACGATACGACTTGCGATGAGCCAGAGGAACCGGTTGATCCCAGTGTCGAAGGCTGAGTGGAAGTGAAGGAAGTGGTTCCGGAGCCGACGTATGCGGTCGCGGCCAGAATCACCACTAACGCCACGACCATCGCCGACCCGGCGTACGCTGCTGTCTTTCTTTTGAGGGACATTTTCTTTGCGAGACCTGGTAGGAAGGCAGGAGGGATAATCCTACGTCTTTGAACCCCTTTCAAGGGGCTTGAAAGAGGGCCTCACGACAGGTTCGAAAGCCTTTGCCAGACCTTGGCGGTTTGGAACCACAGGACGCCGAGCAGGGCGACGGAGGCCACCGCAAGGAACACGACGTAGGCCCCATTGTAGAGGGCCATAATGGCGAAGTAGCCAATGACCGGCGTGAAGAGGACGGCGAAGAACAGCAGCTGGGGGACCAGGTGGGCGCCTATCCTAGAGTATCCTTCGAGGACCTCGCCGGACGCCTCCCTCACGGGACAGTACTGCCCGCGCTCGTTCTGGATACAGTACTTCGCCTCGATGAGCTTCTCCAGGTGGTATGAAGCGAGCGAAGCGGTAGACAGGCCGAGCCCTCGCTGCACCTCCCTGAGTTCCGAAGGCCCGTGCCGGAGAAGGAACATGTAGACGCGGAGGGTGTTCCCCTTGATGGCGGCGGATGGCCTCCTCTTCTCTCCTTCCTCGGCCTGCGCCTCACCTTGGCTCATCGGCGGTCCTCGGACGTAGTCTCGCTTCTATAAACTGACTAGAAGAAAGATATGTATTACAGACCAGTACCATGGATGATGATGGTGGGCCATCCTGCGCCTTCAGTTGGCCCTCGTGGAGACCCCGTTAGCTTTGCCGTACGTCTTGGTCATTGTCTTTCAGCCCACTTGGTATACCTTCGACCGATGATGAAGACGCCGGCGAGCATCACGACGCCGTAGACAATCACTGCCGCGGGGTAATCACTGACCTGGAGACCTGGATAGGCGAATACAACTACGGCTGCGACCGCGCTGAATACGCAAGTCCATCCGAATCCCACCAATGCTCCAAGGGCATAATACTTCGTCTTCAACTTAGGCTCTCAAACTCCCCTTGATTTCCTCCTCTCAACCCCTCTCGCATGACGACTCCTTTTCGGGCAGGTCGACCGTGGAAATCAGCATCAACACCCGCGTCCATCCGATTGTTTTTGAGAGATATCAATTTTCTGACATTCGTCCCCTCATCCGTGCAACGAAACCAGCAGAGCCCGTGATGGATTCCAGACATATACCCGAAGTTTACAATCGTTATAGAGAAGGAACGGACCCGAACCGACGGATGTCGCTCTCGTTCCCGCTGCTCCACAGGGTAATAGCCGAGGTCCACTGCGAGCAGAAGGACTGCGTGGACTCTGCAGCATGGATTGTGGGCCTCGACAAGTCGGTGCAGTTCCTGTGCAAGGAGCACACGATCGAGTGCATGTCTGACACGACGTTCTGGCGTCCGCAGAAGGGCAAAAAGACCCGCAGGACCCCCGCCAAGCCCTGAAACAGTGACCCCGTTCCCAGCGCTCGGCTTGCGCCTAAGGATCTCTTGACGGTTACTGTCCTTTGACGGCAGCGGAGGCGGAGATTCCGTCCATGCCCGCTGCCCTCCTTCGCGACCTCACGATAAGCGCTGCTGCCAGGATTCCCACAACCCCCACCACGCCAGCCTCCACCCAGGTCGCCGGAGCCAGGTACGTGGGTGTCGGTGCTATGGTGAGCGAATTGCCCGAGGGGGAGACCTCGGCATATCCCTTGGTCACGATCTGCGCAGACGGGTCAGAGGTCACCTTCAGGCTGTACGTCTGCCCGTTGTTCGTGTAAGTGCTCGAGAGGGAAGAGCTCCCGCTTATCGTCTTGGAGAAGGTGGTGGTGTTCGAGACCGAGTCGTAGTTCTTGGTCCAGTTGTTGAGAGGGACGCTGAGCGCGCTGAAGTTAAGGGTGGGGGTGTTCCAGAAACTCGCTCCGCCGAAGGCAGCCACCACGAAGTTCAGGCCGGAGGACCTGCCGTAGATGGCCGTTGTCACCGAGTCCCCAAGCAGGTTCACGTCGACGACTTTGCCCTGGAACGAGAGGTTCAGAGCGCC
>JASHPA010000096.1 GCA_030038365.1 Nitrososphaerales archaeon | reverse complement strand
GATTGGCGAGTGGGGACTGCCTGGGGTGGCGCACCTCTTCCCCAATGGGACTCTGACCGAGTACAAATGGCCGTACCCTGACACCTCGGCCATCAGCGTCTGCGGGCAGGAGACCCAGATCTGGGGTGTCGCGCTGTGGAACGGGACGGTGTGGGGCGCGGACAACATCTACTCGAGGCTCGTCTCCGTGAACCCGGCTACGAGTGCCACATCTGAGATCAGCCTGCCCAGCGGGATATTCCCATACACTCTAGCGGTGGGGGACGGCGACCTGTGGTTCACGTCGAACAGCCCTCCTGGAGTGATTGGGAGGGTGCTTCCAAACGCCACTGTTGATTACTACAGCCTGCCGGATAACTCTAGCAGCCTCTCCCAATACATCATCTTCACCAACAGCACCACGGGTTATGTGCTCACGGCGGACCCCGATAGCTTCACCGCGAGCCTGCTTTCCTTCGACCCTGCTTCCTCAGACCCCACATTCACGAGCATAAACACGAGCGGGACCGCGGCGCTTTACGCCCCCAGCAGCATAACCTACGGCGAAGGCGGGATTTGGGCCACGGAACATTCTTCCTCATCGATGGCGTTCCTGAACCTGACGACTGACCAGTGGACGGTCTATCCGACCTCGACCGTGCCCTACGTTCCCACGGTCCTCACGTACTTTGACGCTACGAACGGGAGCGCGGTCTGGTTCAACGAGCACTATACCAACAGGATGGGGGAGCTGACGGACGATGGAAGGTACCTGACCGAGTACAGCGTGACCGATCCGCCACTCTTCAACCTCACGACCATACTCGAGAACTACAACATGGTGACCATGGGGCTCACGACGTCCGGGGCGTGGTTTGCCGCCGCGACGGCCGGGCTGGTGGGATTCGTAAACACATCCTACGTGCCGCCCTTCTCGATAACTGCCAACTCGACCGCAATCAGTGTCACCCCCGGAGGCTCGGCGGAGATAGGCATCCGCTATACGGGAGACGTGTCGGGGTCGAACCTCTCCCTGCAGTACGAGGACAACGAGAACTACACGAGCGTTCCGAGCATGCTGGCCTTCAGGCAGAGTGCGGTCACCACCACGAACGGCGTGAGCACGTTCACGCTGACCGTGGCCGCCTCGAGCTCGATAAAGGCAGGGACCTATGTCGCTGCGGCCACCGTAGACAACGGCAGCATCTATCAGACAGTCTATTTTACGGTCGACGTGACATAACTAGCACCCTCTGTGGCCGTGGTTGAGGCTCCTTCCTGTCCCGCACTGTCATGCGTTCGCCATAGACGATATCGAGGTAGAATGTCGACTAGGCAAGCAGGGCAAACCGGGCGCGGCAGCGAGAGTTAGCTATCTCAGGGTTCATCGCGTTTTTATCGTGCCCCTGCACAAGTCGCAGTGTGACCGAGTACGAGTCAGAGTCCGTATCCCGAGATCCAGCCGACGACATATACTCGGTAGAGGCGATACGAAAGTTCGCTAATGAGGCAGACCCTGCGACAGGGAAGCGCGTAGTGGAGGAGGGAGAGTATCATTCTGTTCTGTGCAGGGTGGCGTGGAAGCTCAGCACTGGAGGGATGACCCGGGAAGAAGCTGCTGAACTGTTGAAACGCTACAACTATCCCGAGGAGCGCAATCCGAAAATCGTCGAAGTTGACTTTTCCGAGGGGCCTACGTTATAGGCGCTATCCGAAACTTCCCGTGACATAGCGCTCTGTCAGCTCTTCCTTGGGCAGACGGAAGATTTGATACGTCGTGCCGAACTCGATTAGCTTGCCGAGGTAGAAGAAGGCGACATAGTCCGCGACCCTTGCCGCCTGCTGCAGGTTGTGGGTGACTATAACCACCGTGAACCTGTCCTTCAGCGAATAGATCAGTTCCTCGATCTTGCTCGTGGCGAGCGGGTCGAGAGAGGAGCATGGCTCGTCCATGAGAAGGACCTCCGGCTCGACCGCGATTGCCCTCGCGATGCACAGCCTTTGCTGCTGCCCTCCAGAAAGGCTGGCACCTGACTTCTCAAGCTCGTCCTTCACCTCGTGCCAGAGGAAAGCCGCCTCGAGGCTTCTTTGGGCTATCAGGTCGAGCCTGTTCCGGTCTCTCGCTCCGTCGAGCTTCATCCCTGCTACAACATTGTCCCGGATGCTCATGTTCGGGAAGGGATTCGGCCGCTGGAAGACCATGCCGATTTTCCTCCTTACTGAGATGGCATCGACGCCGGGCGCGTAGACGTTCTTCCCGTCTAGGAGCACCTTGCCCGAGGCGGTGGCGTCGAAGGCCAGCTCGTGCATCCGGTTGAGGCATCGGATGAAGGTGGACTTGCCGCATCCCGAGGGGCCTATGATTGCCGTGACCTTATTCGGCTTGATCTTTAGGTCGATTCCCTGAAGGACCGTCTTGCTTCCGTAACCAGCCACCAGGGACTTGGTCTCGATCTTGGGGACGTAAGCGGCCTCGGGCGAACTGGTTTCCATTCTTACCTTTTGCTCCTCGTCGCCAACCTCACACAAACATTGATTCCCACGACTATGAGGATGAGAATCAGGGCTCCGCCCCAGGCCTCCGACTGCCAGTCCTTGAAGGGCGAGGTCGCATACTGGTAGATGACCACCGGCAACGACGCGATGGGCTGGTTGAGGCCTGCGAAGGGCAGGGTACTGTAGAGAGCCGTGAGTAGAAGCGGGGCCGTCTCACCGGTGATTCTTGCGACGGAGAGGAGAGCGCCCGTGGTGATGCCCGCTTTAGCGTTGGCTACGACAAGGAGAGAGGTTCTCCACTTTCGTATCCCAAGAGCGAGTGAGCCCTCCCGTATCGTATTCGGGACCACCTTCAGGGCCTCAGTGGTCGCGTTCGAGGAGATGGGGATCATTATTATTCCGAGGGCGAGGCCACCCGCAAGAGCCGAGAAGTGGTGCAGCTGCAGGACGATGACGCTATAAACCAGAATCCCCGTGACGATCGACGGAATCCCCGACAGCACGTCTCCGATGAACCTGATGGCGGGTCCGTAGGCGTTGGAGCTGTATTCGGAGATGTAGACCCCCGACAGAATTCCGATTGGGATACCGATGGAACTGCCTAAAGTCACAAGAATCAGCGAGCCAACTATGGCGTTCGATATCCCGCCCCCCGGGAACCCCGGAGGCTTCGGCAGCTGGGTAAAGAGGTCCAGGTTCATCGCTTCAATCCCCCTGCCCCCGACGTCGTACAGAACGCTGATCAGAGGAATGATCGCCAGACCGACGGCAATCGCAGGAAGCACCGTCCAGAGCTTGTCGTAGAATAGTCTGCTTGCCCTCAAGTCGTCTGGAACCTCTTTGTTGCTACGAATCGTCTGACGATCAGCCTGCCTAGGAGGTTGGCTACGACGGAGACAAGGAGAAGAACGAGCCCGATTTCGACAATCGCAGAGATGTAGTCGGGGGCGATGGCCTCGCTGTACTGGTTGGCAATGAGACTGGCCAGCGTGTATCCGGGCGCGAAGAGCGAGCTGGATATCTGGGCCGTGTTACCTATCAGCATCGTCACGGCCATGGTCTCGCCGAAGGCCCGTCCGAACCCGAGGAAGATGGCAGCGACGACTCCGGCCCTCGCGTTGCTAAGCACGGCCGTCCAGATTACCTCGCCACGCGTGGCTCCAAGGGCGTAGAGAGCCTCACGCTGCGAGTCGGGGACCGCGCGCAGCGCGTCCCTAGATATCGAGGAGACTATGGGAATGATCATTATCGAAAGTATCAGGCCGGCGGTCAGGACGCTGAACCCGTAGATCGTCCCCTGGAATATGGGCAGGAATCCCAAGTACTCTTGGAGAAACGGGTAGATCTCGACCCTGAGGAAGGGGGTCAGAATGAAGATCCCCCAGAGACCGTAGACAACGCTCGGAACAGCCGCGAGCATCTCGACCACGAACCCGACCGCGGACCTGGTTCTTCTCGGGGCCACCTCGGAGAGGAAGACCGCAACGCCAATGCTGATCGGGACACCAATGAGGAGCGCAATTGCTGAAGTGACGACGCTCCCGTAGATCATCGGAAGAGCCCCGAAGATGTCTTTGGGCGGGTCCCATGAAGTTCCTATCAGAAATTCTAGGCCGAACTTGATGACGCTCGAGGAGGATCTGACCGCGAGAACTATCAGGTAAGCCAGGAAGAGTGCGGGAAGGGCGCTCGCGACAACGAGCACCAGAATCCTGAAGGAGCCATCACCGGCGCTCCCACCAGACTTCATTCGGGTCGATACTCACTATCCACGCTGAGTGGGGTCAGCTTGTGGGAGCGATGTAGGGCTGTCCGTTGTAGCTTATCTGCTGGATCAGTCCTTCGTCTATTGTGACGATGCTCGAGGGAAGAGGCGCATACCCGAGAGTTGGAGAAAGGGACTGTCCCCAGTGCACGATGTACCAGAGGAAGTACGCCGTCGCCTCGCCCTGCATCTGGCTCGTCTGGGTCTTGTAGACGAGGAAGTAGGTGAACGTGGAGATTGGGTACGAACTGGCTCCCTGCGCGTTGACTATTGTGAATGTCGGGTTGCTTTGGAGCTGCGGAAGGAAGGACGTTGCTGCGCTCTCTATCGCTGAAGAAGTCGGCAGCACAAAATCGCCAGCCGAGTTTTGGATAGCGGCTATAGGAATCTGGTTGTTAGAGGCATAGTACGTGTCGACGTATCCAATGGAATATGGGGTCTGGCTGACCAACAAGGCGATGCCCCCCGAACCGGAAGCGGCAGGCTCGTTGGTAGGCCAGTTGACAATCGTCCCGACTCCGACTGTTGCGTTCCAAGCAGGGTCTATCTCGTTCAGGTAGCTCGTGAAAGCGAAAGTGGTTCCGCTGCCGTCTGACCGGTGCGTCGGGATGATCGCGTGGTCTGGGAGAGGAACGTTCGGGTTGAGGGCCTGTATCTGGGGCGCGTTCCACATGGTGATCGACTCGTTCCAGATTCCGGCGAGAATCGAACCCGTCAGGTCCAGACTGGCGTTGTCGATTCCCGGAACGTTGTAGAATATCGCTACTCCTCCAAGAGCCTCCGGAATCTCGAGAAGCGTGTTGTTCTTTACAGTGGCAAGCTCCGACGCAGGCACGGGAGCATCGCTTCCTGCGAACTCGAAATTGTTATCGAGTATGTTGGTGATGCCGGCGCCGCTGCCAATCGCCGTGTAACTCAGCTGGAAGATGCCGTTCGTGATGTCGGAGTACTCGAGGTACCAAGCCTGCATGATCGGGTTTACGAAGCTAGACCCACCTGCCGTTACCGTAATCTGTGACGGGCCGCTCAAGATGTAGGGGTCGTCGATTGAACTTGAGGACGACTGGGTCGTCGACTGTGTAGTCGTGGTTGTCGTGTGCCTCGATTCGACGAACCCGTACGCACCCACACCAGCCAGCAAGATAACGATGACCGCCGCGATTGCGAGATACCTCGAGCTGATTGCTCGACGCCGAGCGCTCCACCACGGAGCGTTACCATAGAATCTAATCGACAGATAAATTCCGGCTCCTGAAGTGACGCAATCCATGCGATATTTATCGCTGAAATTACTAAGATTACAATTTTCACGCCTTTGGTGCGATTCACCTCAGCAGCGAGGAAGGGAGGTTTGAGCTACGATACCTGGAAGAATATCGGAGGGAGATTGCCTGACTCGAACTCTATGGTGCCCGAAGTTGTACCAGAGCAGGTCACATCGAATCCAACAACACCTTTTTGTGACATGTAGGTTGCCGTGGCGTTCGTTGTAGGCGTTACGGTGATTCCACTTGATGGTATCGCAGTGACCCCTACCCCGCTAACCGGCTGACCCAGTATGTTCTCAATCTCTACATATACCGATGTTGCCGATGTCGAGCACGAAGTCAGCGTCTCGGTCGACGGATAAAGAAGAATTGTGGCGGGAGGAGCGATGTTCGGGTCGGCTGGAATTATCACGGGATTGGAAGTCGACACGAAACCGTTCGTGTCAACCACAGTGAGCGAAGCCTCGATTGGTCCGGTGGCGCAGACAGTCGATATGGTGCTGGTGAATAGGCTCTCAGGGGTGTATTGTACGGCGGCGCCTGACACGTAGGCAACATCAAGATTCGTCGGACTGGAGAATGCTGACGCGCTGCAGCCGGCTGACGTTGTCGACAGCGGAGTCAATATCTCCCACGAATAGCTTTCGATTGATGAGCCATTGGAAGTCGACTGCGCGCCATTGAACGTCAGAATATCGCGCTCTGCCACCTGATAGTCCTCGTTGGATATGCTCGAGGTGACAATCGGCACGGGAGGAGAATAGAGAACCCTAAAGTAATTTCCTAGTTGTGTTTCGACCGTGATTTGAAGCGGGACATCCCTGGGAATGTTGAGGTAGGAAAGACTGAGGTCCACCTTCACTACGCTCTTGGCGTAAGCATCGGTGCTTCTGGGGTTGCCACCTGGCGCTACGGGTCCTGTCGCGTTGACTACGACTCCCCCGGATATCTTGGTTATATTCCAGTAAGGAAGCCAGTTGCCGTTTACCTGAATCTCAGTAATCTGAGAATCCGCGGTATTCAGGTTCTGAACAGATAGAGTAGCGTTGCTCCAGACTGCGGGAGAGAATTCAAAGCCGGTTCCCCCGAAGTTTATTTCCGATTCAGTCTTGTAGATTCCCACATTGGCTCCATCCTTTATGTAAGCGGTAGTCGCGCCGCCTGTGAAGTCCGTGATTGTGAACTCGTTCGAGGAATCTCCGACTTGAAGCAAGGTTATACTAGTAGGGCCATTGACGGCGACGTAATACTGGGTTCCATTGGAACCGGACGAGGATTCGGTCAGCATCCAAAGCGCGTTAGGTAGATTGGGAGTGAGGACGATGTTGGGAAATTGTAAGTCCTCGTTCTTGACACTTTGGGTGTACGCGCTTCGACTCTGAGCCGATGATTGCGCGCCAGAAAGGAATATCGCCAGGGATGCGACCGCAACAACAACCACCACTATGAGGAGAAGTGCTCCAATGACCTCAGAGACGCCTCTCCTGCGCCTAGAAAGAGGCAGCCTTCTCATCCCTACCTTTGCCGCTTCTGGTAGAGTATAGGGGTTGACAACCTAAAAACCGTGGTCTAGTTATAGTAATTTTGAGTCAAATTCGCTGAAAAGAGGTTAAAAGGAGGACTCCCTTTACGATTCTTGATGCTGGAGAGGATCGTAAGGGACTCTCTTAGGGGAATCACACTCGTAGAGGAGGAAGTGGGCTCGATCAACAAGATCTTCTCCAGGCAAATCGCCGAGGCGGCCAGGGTGGCGGGGCTGCGTGTCTGCTTTGTGACGCTGGAAGAGGAGGTGGTCCCTCTGGAGGAGGTGGCGACCATCAGCCCTCGAATCGGCGGGTCAGAGGATGTCGGTACGAGCTCCGAGTCGCAAGGCAGGAGGAGGACTGTTAACGCCGAGACCTTGCTAGCGACCTTGGACTATAACATGATTGTAATCAACTCGTTCTCAAGTTATTTCGTGGACAAGACAGAGAGAGACGCAGTCAAGATGATCCGCGAGATCAGGGCGCTCGCGGACCAGGGCAAGAGTTTTGTCATCAACTATGAGCCCGGCATACTCGGTGACAGGGCCACCGCGTTCCTGCGATCGACAGCCGACAACATCATCATCGTTAGGACCCAGATAATCGGCGAGCGCGTCGAGAGGACGATTTACGTCCCGAAGGTCGCCGGGGAGGAGCCGCTCGATAGACTAATCAAGATAACCGTCGACGCTGCAGGAGTGCAGGAAGACACGAGAGAGTTCGTCGGCTGAGCTCGTCGTCGAATCTAGTTAACCAGAGTAAGCATTCGATTACACCTAGCGAATAAAATCCCGTCGCCTCATGATTACGTATCATGGCGCTTTCGCTCGAACAGGTCGCGGTTAACAAGGTCGTGAAGGATATCTACGGAAGGGAGGTCGGTAGGGCAGTGGGGGTCCTGCTCGACCTTAGCGGGTCTGTACAATCCGTAGGGGTGAACGAGGGCGCCGGGAGGCTGGTGCTATATCCGAAGGAGAGGATATCCACGCGCGATGGGGATTACATGATTGTTCCGGAATGGAAGGTGGATGTCCAGGCCCTCATAAGAGAAAGAGACGCCATCCGGCGGAGGGAGTACGCCCTAGAGCTTATGGCGACTAGCGGTACCTCTGCTCCAAAAGCCCTTGATGAGCTGAAGCGGAGCTTCAGGGATGCGAGGTCTGCACATGACAAGCTAAAGGAAAGGCTCGCGGCCAGGATATCTGAGCTGGAAGACAACGACGAGTCGATCCAGAACTTTGCGGCCATGGCAAGACTTCAGCACGCCACGAACGAGATAGACGAGAAGTCCTTCAAGTCCGCCAACGATTATTGCGACACGGTCATCTCCGCCGACGCCAAGGAAAAGGACGACCTCAGGAAGGCCATAGGGTTCATCGAGGACATCGAGGAGGCTCCAGCCCAGGCGCCAAAGCCAACGGGCAGGAGTTCGAGGTCCAAACAGCCAGTCGCCGCTCCCGTCCCACAGGCACCAGCGCCCGCGCAGATCGTCTCTCCCACACCTTTCCCCGAGTTCAGACTCTCGCCGACAGCCTTCAGGATGCCCGAGCCTTCCCCGAACTAGGCTCCGCCGCCTTCTGAAGCGGCTGTCACCACCATCACGGCAACCCCTGACCCGCAGCTCGCCGTTATCACGTCCTGACCGGGCACACTCCCGAGAGTTATGGACGTGGAGGCAGTCCCGTTGGAATCTGTGACCGCGGCGGTCGGGAGCGCGGAACCTCCCCCACTGACGGCGAATGAGACGCTGACGTCACTCACTGGTTGACCTTGGGCGTTTGTTACGCGAACAGTAACATCGTCCTGCAGAGGAAGCGAGGCGTAGCCTGTGTGATCGTAAGATATCGGCGTTACCGTGTAGGTCTGTGTGGCCTGCGTGTTTGGAACGACGAACAGATTCCATGCCAGGAATCCTATAAGCATCAGGATCAGCCCATGCTTCAGTCCCGCGGAGACCTTTCCCTCCGATATCTTGCCGATAACGAGGCCCCCGAGGAAGCCGTTTATCTCTACGAGCAGGTAAAAATCTCGCTCCAAGTTTGCCTTCCCGATGTCTGAGCCAGAGAGCAGGCCCCCGACGTCAGACGCCGCGCTCGACCCCGCACCAACAAGGCCCGTTATCCCTGCGAGGCTCGGGAGGAATTGCACGACGAGGATCGCACAGAGAACGATGAGGATCACCTGGGCCATATAGAGGATGACCGTATACTGACTTAGTCCCGCGCGCTTCTCTCGGTCTATGGCAAGGAAGATGCCCATGTCCGCCGAAGCCCGCTGTATGAGGTTCGCTACCGAGCCGCCGCTGTAGGAGGCTTGGACGACCAGGTCGGTATACTTCTCCGCCAGCGGGCTCTTGAGGTTATCTCCCAGCGTCTGCATTGCCTGCTCGAAGGTGTAGCCTATCTGCATCTGTTTCGCAGCGAGCCTCACCTGGTTGGTGATCGAGCCGAGGTTACCCTCGGAGAGAGTGATGGTGGCCTTCACAGGGTCGATGCCGCCTCGGACGAGTTCCGAGAGCTCGAAAAGAAAATCCGTGAAATCCTGCTCGTATTGCCTGAACTTTCGATCTCTCAACGTGGTGTCTACCGAGTACGGGCCGAGTGCAATCCATGCTCCGATGAGGAACACGAGGTCGAGATTGTGGGGATCTGGACCGGTACTAGCGCCATACTGTTGCAGCACGCTTGCGGGTACGGTTTCATTGCTCAGGGCGTAGAACTCAGCCAGCTTGACCAACGTCGCACTTGGAGTCACCGCTGTCCCGCTACCCTGGTTAAGGTTGGGGAACACCCAAAAACCGATGTGGTAGGTGTATACGATTAAGGCTACACCTAGTATGGAGGGAATAACCAGAGTCAGGAAGTAGCGCTTGATGTGGTATCTCATTCTCAGGGTGATGACCAGTCGTCGCCATCTGCTCATCGGCATTGCTAGACGTCTCCCGACGAGAACTTCATCTCGAGAGCTCCTAGGAAGACGATGTTCGCGAATGGGACCACGAAGAAGATGAAGATCTCGAAAAGGTCTTCCGTGCTGAAGAAGAGGATGTGTATCCCCAGAGTGCCCAGAAGGATGATCCCAATCACCCCCATGATGATGCTGACGACGACTCCACCGATGTAGGCTTCCGAATAGATCGCCAGTGTGTCGATGAAGGTCTTCAACTTCGCCCGCTTTATGTCGAAGAGAGCCTTCGACTCTTGCTCGCAGTAAGACTTCAGGCTGCCGCCGGAAACGATGATGTTGGAGATGCCTATCATGATGTCGTGCAAGGTGGGCGAGGGTGTGCTCAGGGCCACGTGATTGATTGAGGAAATGATGTCCTCACCGAGCACGTCGAACCTGTAGACGACCTTTCTGAACTCGGCGGTGATAGGACCGAACTCCTTTATCGCGACGCCTCTTATCGTCTGGACGGGGTTCATCCCAGCGCTCGACAGCGTGGCCATGTACGCCAGCAGGAAAGGAAGGTTGGCGTCGATCTTGACTTTCTTTCCGGTTATCTTGCTGAGCGTAATTATGGGCAGAGACGCGACTGCTCCGCCTGTTATAGCGGCCGTCACGGCGATGATCAGGAGGGTGGAGATTCCCGTCTTGAAGAAGTACGTGAACAGGACGTATGAACCGGCGAAAGATCCGATGGCGGCGAAAACCCCCGTGAGCGCGATTGTGCCCACGAACATCCCCGGAAGCATCTGGACGTCGGCCTTGTAGAGGAGGTCGAGGATGCCCGGCCTCGGCTTGTTGTCCACCCACTTGAACAAGGAGTAGGCAATGCGCTCGTAGCGATTTACGATCACTGCTTGAGTACACCCCATTCCTCGTGGTTCGTGTTGTTTGTGACGGTCAACTTGGTGAGCTGGCTCGAGTTGAGGAGCACCTCCTTGTCGAGGTAGTACTGCCTGATCACGTCTGTGACGAGCTTGTAGTTCGTGATGCCTTCCCTCCTCATCCGCTCGAACAGTGCGGCCCTGTTGGCGACCTCTGTCTCGAGAGTCGAAAGGGAAGTCCCAGTGGACTTGCTGATCTTCTCCATCTGGAAGCTCCTCCCGGTGTACTCGAAGATGTCCCGGACCGGGTCCCAGCGGAAGACCGTGTTCGTGATGACCTCCTTTGTTGCGGGGTTGATTCCGAGTATCTCGATGATCTCCCTGACTCTCCTGACCTTTTCTTCACCCTTCCTCACTGCGGCAACGAAGATCACCAGGTCGAGGTTCGCGAAGAGCACCCTGGGGACGTTCATGGGCTGGGACTCGGTCCTGGCGAGGAGCTCGGACATTGAAGCCGCGTGGATCGTGCCCATGGTGGCGTGACCGACCGATATCGCCTGGAATAGCGTGTAGGCCTCTTCGCCCCTAACTTCTCCCACGATGATGAAATCCGGACGCTGCCTGAGCGCGGATATCAGGAGGTCGTAAAGGCTGATGTCACCTGCGCCCTTTCCATGGGTGGATACGCCCGAGATCCCGGATACGCCTGAGATCGCGCCCCCAGATTCGCCGAAACCTACCCTGGTGACCGCCTGGATCCAATTAGGGTGGGCGATGTTGATCTCCGGCGTATCCTCGACGGAGACGATCTTGCTCTCGGGCTTGACAAGCATGCTTATACTATTGAGCAACGTTGTTTTTCCCGCTGCCGTCCCACCGGAGATCAGCAAAGACCGTCCATACTCGACGAGCATCCAGAGGTATGCGAATATCCTCGAGTCGGCGGTGTGGAGGATCATTATCTCTATCGGGGAGATCGGGTCGCTCCTGAACTTCCTGATGGTGAAGGTGGAACCTTTCTTGGTGACCTCCTTTCCGAGGGTCATGTTGACCCTGGACCCATCCGGCAGCGCCGCATCCCTGATGGGCTGGAGTATCGAGATGTGCCTGCCGGAGAGCTGGGCGAGCCTCAGAAGGAAGTTGTTCAGCTCCAGCTCCTCGAAGATAACGTTCGTCCTGATCGACTCGAAGAACCTGTGGTAGACGAAGACGTTCAGTCCCGGACCGTTGCAGCTGATGTCCTCTATGAAGCGGTCCCGGATGAGCGAGTCGATTCTCCCGTAGCCGACGTAGTCACGCTCGATGTGATAGAGGAGCCTCTGATAGGTGATGTCGTCGAGCTTGTAGCTGTATATCTTGAGTATGTCCTTGAAGGTGTCTTCGAGAAAGTGGAGCTTGTCCTCGGTGGTGATGAGGACCGTGTTGACATTGACGAGCATGTCGAACGCCTCGTTCACCTTCTGCAGGATGGCCTTCTCCCGGGCGGTAAGCACAGGTTCTATCAGGTTGTAGGTCAGTACGCCTTCCTCGAACTTGAGGTTGACGAACTGGTAGGGCTCCATCACAGGATAGGTTATGCTCTTGTACTTGTCCAGCTCGTCGAAACTCGGGACGAGCACCCTCTCGCCCTCGACGTGCACAAGCTCGGTCGGGAGTGGCTCCTCGGGGAGCTTGCTCTTTCTAAGGCCGAAGCGCGATTTCTTGGGCTGCTCGGCCGGCTTGTTCTCCTCGGTCTTCTTTTCCTCGGACTTCGACTGCTTAGGCTTACGGGAGAACAGACCTCCCTTCTTCTCACCCTTCTTGTCGTCTGCCCGGACGGGCTGCTGGTCCTGCACGGATGACTGGCTGGCAGCCTCTTGCGGAGGAGAGGAATTGTCATTATTCGCGTTTTCATCGTCCTCCTTTGAAGAATTTGAGCCAAAGGAGGGAAACCTCATCCATCAATACGCGTCAATCTTCGGATTTGAACCATTGGAGACCTGAATGCTTACTTTTGGTATAGCTTGACCGGGCTCGAAGGCCAACCTCAGCAGTCTAGCGCGGTCAGAAAGTCGGACAAAAAGTGAAAGCTCAGCGGTTGTCGACAACGGTATTGGATTACTGTCTATTGCAGGCAAGTATAATTCGCAAGAAGAGCTAACAAAGAGCTGATCTCTGAAGGAAACAAAAGGAAAGGGGGAAGAATCCCTTTTTGGGGATTCTTGATTGGTGATATGTCTAACCAGTCTTGTACTGGTAGACGGAGTAGTAGCCCTGGTTGGTGAAGTAGGTGCTGCTGCCCGGGTTGATGATGAAGTTGATCCAGTCCTGCTCTACTGGTGTCGGTTCCCCGTTGGTCACGTACCAGAAGGTCCTGGAGAGCTGGTTGGTTCCCGCGTTGTTGTCAGGGAACTCTGGGCCTGCCCCGGAGAGTGCGTTCTTGATGGTTGTGTCAATGTTCTTGGTGCTGGAGCTTTCTGCTGCATAGCAGTAGATGCCCACTGAAGTTGGGGTGGCCGGTACCGTCGCACTGCTGCAAGCCACAGGAGTGGCCTGTCCTGCGCCGGTTCCAAGAGTGGCTGGTGCGGTGGAGTCGCCCTGTGTGCTGCCTGAGTAGGGTGTGGTGCTAGTGTACATCGCTGGGATTGCGAGAGTGGATGGGGTGGTAAGTAGAGTCTGCTGCTCGGCGAAGCCGATGTCTACGAATCCGATTGTGTCTGTGGTTGTCTCAACTGCAGAGAGAACTCCTGGGTTGCCGGTTGCCGTCGTGCCGAGGCCTGCGCCACCGAACTGAGAAGTGTCCTGAGCGCTGCTGGAGAAGCCAGCCCACGCGCCGAAGGTCTCCTGGGTTCCTGATGGGATGTCTGATCTGGAGACTGCAGTGTACTTGACCGAGTAGGCAGTGGTGGCCGCTCCCGTGCAGCCTGAGCCTTCCCCGAGTGTGGCTGTCACGACAGCCGCAGTGTTCTCATTGCAGACGTATGTTGCCTGGAGCACTCCGTATATGGGAGAGGCATCCGAGCATCCACCGTTTGCGATGTAGAACGCACCGTCGGTCCAGATTGCCTCCGCCGCTGCCGAGGTCAGCCCGTAGCAGATGTCTGTGGCGCTTCCGTCATCGAGGAAGCCCCCTGTTGCTGGGCCGTGCTCAATCGCAACCACTCCGCTGCCGCCGATGTTGGTCGCCACGAGGTTGACTGGGGGTGTCAGAGATGCTGCGGATGCCGAGTAGGACGAGACTGTCGGGTAGGACGATGCTTCTCCGATATCTACCGCTCCGATGATGACGCCTTCCATGCCTGCGCCGCTGCCTCCCTGAGCTACCTGGACGGTGATTCCAGGATACTCAGCCTCGAAGGCTGCGACTGCGGAAGAAGTCACCGGGTAGATGGTCGTTGAACCGCCTATGGTTAGGGTGCCCTGAGCGTCACCGCCAGCATTGTTGCCAGCCACCTGTTTGTTGGTGGTGTTGGCCACATTGCTCACGATGAGCCCAACGGCTATTGCTCCGATGATCGCCACGACGATCAGTATGAGCGTCGCGACTACAGGGGAGACTGCATGTAGTTTGTGCTTGAAGGTTTTTGGATTCCGTAATACGATAGCTTTCATATCGCGAGGAAAGCAGCGCCGCGGAGCAAAGATATTTCTGAGCAGGGTTGAATGATTGCAGATTCCCGTCGCGATGTTTTTCTCCGCTGTCGCAACCTGATTTCTGTAATATACCTGAAATCTAGACCTGCGAAGTTATCCAGAAGAGGTTGTTGACGGAGACAAGAAAGAGGAGCGCGACGAGGGACACCATCAACAGTAGCATCCGCCTCCTCACCTGGATGTTCCTAGAGTTGACCCCGATAATCGAGGTCAATGTGCTGCCGGCGATGAAGACCAGTTTGGATATTCCGAGGGCGGACAGGAGCTGGACGTTGAGTGCGCTGGAAAGCCACAGGATCAGAAAGTTTCCTTCAGTCAGGCCATCCCTGAGCGCGCTCGCGGTTGTCAGCAGGTCCGTGACGCTGAACGCTACGGCAAGCGACAACAGCAGCGTGAACGTAGCCAGTCGCAATGACGACCACGACGAATCAGAGAGACTCATGACCAACACTTCTTTTCCGTGGACAGCCGAGCTTCTTGCCTTCTCCCCAACCTGGTCATCTCAATCACCATTGCGATAAGTGAAATAAGTAAAGTAAGCACTTGAATAAGAATGTAATCGTAAATGGCCTCGCCATCAATCCGGCGAGACTCTTATCTGCTGTCGCGCCGCTTGCAGTTGTTTTTGGACGGCGACAATGTAACCCCGTATCTCCACATGTCGCAACATCGCGAAACAGTCCGGACTATTCCGGACAGGAAAGAAATTCCGATTGCTTCTCCCCGGCGAATGGCTGCTTTTCCCTCTTACGTCTTTTAGGTTGCCAATCAATAAGATTCCCGAAGCGACCGCGCCCGCAGCTTGATGGACCTCTCCAAGAGAGCATTCCCCATCATCCTCGCGTCGTCCTTGGTCCTCTTCGGCGCGCATATGTACATGGCCGCGATCCAGCCCTACTACGCGTACGTCGACGACATAACGTACCTGAACGCGGCGATTCACATCCTCGACCGTGTCACCTGTCCTTTAGCTGTCGGGAACGGGTGCAACTACGAGCATCCGCCTCTCACCAAGATGTTCGAGGCGCTGGGCTTCGCCATCTTCGGCAGGGTGGCAACGTTCGGGTCGGGCGCGGGGGTCGGGGCCAACCAGTTCGGCGGGCGCATCTTCCAGATGGCGATGGAGTCGATGTCCCCTCCGGTGATCTACCTCGCTGTGAACAAGATGTCAGGGAACTGGAAGATGGCATTCTTCTCCGCGGCCTTCCTCGCCGTCGACCCGCTCTACTTCACCCTCTCGACCACCGCTATCCTCGACCCGCCGATGGTCTTCTTCGCCATACTGGCGATGGTCCCGCTAGCCTACGGCAGAGGGATCGGGAAGATCAACGTCTACTATTTGACAGGAGGGCTCCTCGGTCTCTCCCTGCTCTCCAAGGAGAGCGCCGCGTTCATCGTACTCGCCTTCATGAGCTACCTCGCGCTGGTGGGAGAGGGTGGGTCGAGAGATCGGCTCCTCGCCGCCATCGAACTGGGGGTAGCAGCAGCAGTGGTCTTCTGCGCGGGACTGGAAATCTATGATGCGATATTCACAAACTTCCCCAGCTTCGTCTCTCAAATCATCCTGATGCTTTCGTTCCACACCACCGCGGGGCCCGGTCAGGTCGCGTACCTTACGCAAGCGTCGAACTGCAACCTCTATGTTGGGCTATGTCCCGACAACAGGTCGCTGATTCCCCACTTCCTGTATTCCGGGCTCCCCCTGACGCCCATCCTCAGCAACAACTGCTTCGCCTGCTGGGCGGCGACAAACCCGCTCGACTGGATAACCTACTTCCCGCCGGTCGTGCTCCCTCAGTCGCTGGTGACCGCCGTGAACTACCCACTGGTCTGGCTTGCCTACGCCTGGATACCCTTCGGGATCTGGAAGTTCCGCGCGCTCAGAGTCACCGCTGAGGGAAAAGTCCTCCTCCTCGGTGGTTCGATATTCATCTGGAACATCGCCTCAGACATCGGGATATTCTCGGTCTTCGGCAGGGCAGTCTTCGAGTGGTACTTTCTGCCGGCGGTTCCAGGACTGGCTCTGGGCGGAGCATACCTCGTGACCCGGGATAGGATTCCGAGACCAGTGAGATACGGTCTGATTGTCGCTGTCATCGCAGTAGGGATACTTCTTCAACCTGTCGTGTTCCAGTTGCTTAGCCCCGCGCCCCAGGTCTGCGCGTG
>JASHPA010000095.1 GCA_030038365.1 Nitrososphaerales archaeon | reverse complement strand
CCTTGTTGACGGTGTATGTCGCCTCGATGTCTCCCTTGTGTCCCATCCAGAACTCCCTCCAGTCCCTAATGATCAGGCCGTCTCCCTCGGCCATCATCATCCTGACATCGAAGTACCTGCGCAGGACGTATGGCCTCCAGTCGTACCCGGCCTTCCTGATGGGTTTCCTGATTATGTCGCCAATGTTTATCGAGGTGATGTGCTTCCGTCCAACGTCCTCCAGCCTGACATACTTCCCCTTCCTCTCGTGGAAGGTTATCACAGGCGACTCGGGAAGTAGTTCCTCCCCCTCCCTGAGCCTCCACTCTAGGTACTCCTGAAGGTACTGGCAACCCTCCTGAGCGAGGAACGTGAAGTATTGATGACCGGCCTTGCTCAGGGTCTTCCTCGCGATGAGCATCGTCGGCATCTTGGTGATTGTTACCTTCCCGTTCTCGACCTTGACTTCCGGGAGGTCCTTCATCTTAAGGCCGTCTTGGCCAGTGTAGTTTCCGAGAACCTCGATCCTGCAACCTCCGAATGCGACCAGCGAGCAGGCAACCTTGGCCCTCAGCTCCGCCGCATTGAGTATCTTCTTTAGCTCCTCCTGCGTCGGTGGTCGTTCATTCTCCACTTTCGTCGGCTGAGACCGGGGTATCTTGATGGCCCTAGTGATCTGGACGTCGTTCCACGCCAGCCAGCTCTTCAGCGGCTTTACGATGTTCGAGATGTAGTTCCCGCTCCTGCCCTCCTTCTCAAGGGCGCCGATGACGTCTAGGATGAACTCCGTGGCCTGCTTCTGGCTCATCTTGGCGATCTTGGTGGGCGTCGTCTCGAACCTCGCGCAGACGAACCCCACCCTGCGGAACCACTCCTGAGCGGTGACGAGGCTGCCCCTCGACACGTTCTCGTACCACCTTCGGAAGTCCTTGTCCTCGAGCATCCCCTTGTACTTCGACCTGCCCAGGTCTTTCATGGACCAATACCCAGAAACGACGTTTAAGGGCCACGGTTGTGAACTAAAGTGATGGTGGGGCCGGTGAGATTTGAACACATGGTTCCCGAAACAACTCTCACGCTGCCCGTGGCGGATATATACCGAAGTCACTAACAACAGATCATGACAAGAAGGTTCAAAACCAGCCGCGGCTTGAACCCTTGTGAGATTGGGTCTCGGACCCACCCCCTGCAAGGGGTAGGTCCCTTCCGGCCCACTGCCACAAACTCAGAATAAGCTCCAATCTTACCCTGATAGGCCGGTCCGAGAACTTGTTCAACACAAAGTTCCCAATGCTACTAGCGGAATCCATCCTTTCACTTATCTATAGTTGCATTTCGTATCACTCAGTCCAAAGTTACATAGGTCGACTGAACTTCTAGTTCTTGTCTTTGCCTTCTCAACCGGATTCATCCATGAACGTCCCTCGAATATCCGGTTCGTTTCTCGTCTTGCTTCTTCTGGGGGTCGGCATTCTGGCAGGATTGCCTCTCGTTGCCACAGCGCACGCTGAGTCTGTCGGCTCGTGGACGACCACTACACCCTTCCCTACTGGTGCTAGCTACGAAAGCTGCGTGACGTACGGTGACTACGTGTATTGCGCGGGAGGGTACTACGCCACGATTTCCTCCTCCGGCATCGGCACCTGGATGAAGACGACGAGCTATCCGGATAATCTCACCGGAGAGAGCTGCGTCACCTATGATGGTTACATCTACTGCTTCGGCGGCTGGACGGGCTGTCCCTGCACTGTCACTTCAGGCACCTTCTACGCCCCGCTATCATCCTCCGGCATCGGCACCTGGGTCGCATCGACAAATGATAGCAGCAACAGAGAATACGGCGCAGGATGCTCTGTCTCCTCGGCCGGGTATATGTACTGTGTAGGCGGCCAATCGGGCGTAGACTCACCGCAGGACAACACGGTCGCCTTCGCGCCCCTCTCTTCTTCTGGGATAGGCACGTGGATGAGCGGGACGTCCTACCCAGAGGATATATACGAACCCAACTGCCTGACATCGAGCAGCTACCTCTACTGCGTCGGCGGTACCGGCTACGAGGGCGGCTCGACCCCCGTCTTCAACGATTCTTACTATGCGTCAATCTCATCGACGGGAGTAGGAGCATGGACAAAGACTACGACGTATCCGTCAGCATCAGGCCGCGCTGAAGCGCCGGATTCGTGCGTCACATCCGGCGCCTACGTCTATTGCCTCGGAAGTGGAAGCGGCAGCGGCCCGAACAGCGTCTATTATGGCGCAGTCTCTCCCTCGGGTGGGATAGGCCCGTGGACCTCCACATCGCAGTATCCTGGCGGTGAGCCCTTTACGTGCGTCACGTCGGCAGGTTTCATCTACTGCTTCAACTGGGGCAGCGCTACACACACGGCATATTATACCGCCATAGCTTCGACTTCTCAGGTCAATGTCGACAGCGTCAACACAAGCGGAGCAACGATAACCGGCTACAGAACTGTCCTCTACAGCGCATCAGGCAGCATAGTCGCAGAGGGCTTCACACCGAGCACCTTCACCGTCAACGCCGGCCAGACCTACGGAGTCAGAGCTGAGAGCTACGGCAGCTGCACCTTTAGCAAGTGGTCCGATGGCGTCACGAGTGACCCGCGTACCTTTACCGCGACCAGCTCGCCGATTACGTTCACTGTGGTGTACAACTGCGGGTCGCCCACGACGTCGAGCGTGACGATAAACTCCGTCGACCAGAATGGCCAGACCATCACAGGCTATCGCACGGTCCTGTACAACTCGAGTGGGAGCATCATCGATGAAGGGTTCACCCCGAGCACATTCACCGTGACCGCAGGCGCGGCGTACCAGGCGCGCGCAGAGAGCTACGGCTCCTGTACGTTCTCCAAGTGGTCTGATGGGGTGACAAGCGACCCGCGTGCGTTCACAGCTTCAAGCTCACCCGTCACCTTCACGGCGGTCTATGACTGCACGTCCCCAACCTCGACGATTACGGTCACCACGGTCAATGGCTCAGGATCGACGATTACCGGCTACTACATCACCCTCTGGCAGGGCGGCAACCAGGTCAATAGTTGCTTCTCTACGTGCTCCTTCACGGTAAACAACGGCCAGACGTACCAGGTGGAGGCGGCGAGCTATGGTTCCGAGCACTTCAGCCACTGGCAGAACGACGGCGCGACGGGGAGAGAGACGGTCAACGTGCCTAGTGCTAGTACCACGATTTCGCTGACAGCCGTCTACAGTCCGTGACAAATTCGAGAACAGGAAAGAGCACGTAACTCGACGACCGATTCTGCCTCTGGACTCGCTATCCTCTCTTAGTCCCATACGTCTTGCTTGGATCATTTGTGCTTATATTCGGCCCGACATAGGAAAGGCATGCTTCGATCTAGCGACAAAAGCGCGCGGGGGTACAAGGGACTCGAACCCGAACGGAGGCGGGCCCGACGGGAATCGAACCCGTTCCTGTGTCGGCTGATGCTTCGAGGACTCGTCTACTGCAATCCGCTGGAATGCCTTTTCGGGCGCATCTGACCAGCTGTCACAAGAACCTCCAGATTTCCCAGAAGTTCGGCGCCTGAGTAGACGCTGAAATCCTAGCCATGGCACCTACTCGCGATTCAGACGACTCCCTTCCGACCAAAGTGGCGGATATATACCGAGGTAACGACTGAATCCTTGACAGCAATTGACCTCATCAATGACTCGAGGAAGTATTCGGAACGGACTGATCGATGGTCGTTGCTTGAACCCATTGATATTGGTGGGGCCGGTGAGCCTTAGACTCCGGATGAGTACAGGTCGATCGTATGGTCGCAAGACCGCCAGGACCCCCTTAGCTGACGCCTGTCGGGCGTGCGGGCTGTGCATCGTAACGTGCCCGGAGGCCGCCATCATGCTTGAACGGGACGGACCTTCGTAGGGTCGCAGCCTACTATCGGAATGGCGCACGCTTCG
>JASHPA010000094.1 GCA_030038365.1 Nitrososphaerales archaeon | reverse complement strand
GTTATTATCGCCACATCCTTCACGAGCGCGACGGACTTGACTACCTTCGACTCGTAGGCACTGGGGTCCTTCCGTACCACGGTCCCCGGATGGTCCGGTCTGAACGTGTTCTTGAAGCGTACGGGTATCCCCTTCACGGCCACCGGCTCGAGCGTCCTCGGGTGAAGGGCCTTGGCGCCGAAGACGGCCATCTCGCCCGCCTCAGCGTAGGAGACCTCCGAGAGCACCTGCGCGTCCTTTACGGTACGCGGGTCGGCGGTCATCAGGCCGTCCACGTCGCTCCATATCCAGACCTCGTCTGCACCGATCGACGCGCCTATCACTGTGGCAGTTAGGTCCGAACCTCCCCTCCCGAACGTCGTCACCTCTCCCTCCTGAGTCGCGCCGATGTACCCTGTGACGACGGGTACAACCCGGCGTTCCAGCAGGGGTGTTATCTTCCCCTTCACCTGGTACGCCGTCATCTCCATCAGCGGAGCCGCGTCGCCGAACCTGTCATCGGTCATGATTCCCGCGTCCCCTCCGGTCATGTAGACCGCGTCCATGCCTTTCTCGAGCAGTGCGCCCCAGACGATAGGGTTGGAGAGCCTCTCTCCGGCCGAGAGTATGCTGTCCCTGGACCTCGGCGTCAGCTCCTTGAGGATCGCACTGCTAAGAGAGAGCTTCTCCAGCTGGCCGAGCGTGGCCGCGAGTTCGCTCTGCACTTTGGCCCTCGTGTCGGGTGTCTTCACTGCGTCGGCCAGCGCTTTCGCGTGGCGCTCCTTGAGGACCTTGAGGCGCTCCTGGACTTGCTTCTCGGCTCCGGCCTTCGCGTCTATCGTTAGCGCGATGAGGTCGTCGGTAACACCGTCGAGCGCTGAGCAGACGACCACGATGCCGTTCTGTGACGCGAACCTCTTGACCAGCCCCGCGACGTTCCTTATCCTGCGGCCGTCGGCGACGGAGGTACCTCCGAACTTCATCACGAGTTTCATTTCTTCGTCGTCCCATCCATCGAGCCGCGTATTTCAATCAAATCTCTTAGCATCGAGGACGCTGTTTCCGGTCCTCCTGCGCCCTTCCCTACTATTACCTTCGGACCCGAGCTCCTGCAGTGGAACTTCACAGCGTTGTAGGGCCCGCTGACACAGAGCGGATCGTCGCGTGGGATGACCACTGGTTCCACTGTGAGCTCATTGTCTGCTGTCGCGACGAGTCTTACGGCCTTCCCCTTGGCGAGCGCGTCGGACACCTCTGCAGACGAGACCGCCTGGATGCCTTTCGTCTTCACTTCTGCTACGGTAGCTCGGGATATCTTGAGGTGGTTCGCTATGATGGATATCTTGACGGCACTGTCGTATCCGTTGACGTCGAGTGTCGGGTCCTTCTCCGCGTAGCCCTCCTTCTGGGCCAGACCCAGCGCGTCGCGAAAATCCAGATGATCCTGCTCCATCCTGGTGAGGATGAAGTTGCACGTGCCATTGAGTATCCCGGTGATCTTCGTGACGTCGTCACCGGTGGAACATGTCTTGCCAAAGTCCAGTATCGGCGTCCCTCCGCCGACCGCACCGCTGTACCTGAACTGCACTCCGTTGTGCCTTGCCAGTTCGTTGAGGGCTTGGAACGCTATGCCAAGGGGCCCCTTGTTGCAGGTGACGACGTGTTTCTTCGAGATGAACGCGGCCCGGACGTGCGAGAGGCCAGGTTCCCCGCTCCTGAAGTTCGTGGGCGTCGCTTCGACGAGGACGTCGGCTTCCGTGCGCGAGATGATGTCCTTCACCGGCCGGTCCGCGGCAGGACCTACCTTTCCCGTCTTCGCCTTTGCGCGGAGGATTCGAGCGAGGTCGAGTCCCTTCTCGTCGAACGCGTATCCTGTGCTGTCCACTATCGCTACGACGCGCGGCACGAATCCGTATCTGCTTGCCAGCTCGGGCGTCTTGTCCCGCAGCAGCTCGAAGAAGCTGCGTCCGACCACCCCGAACCCTGCCAGGACTACCCTCATCGGGGCGCTCGAGCCGACGTGGTCTTTTGAGGCTTTTGGGAGCGTGGTTGCCCACGCTTTCTCCGTATATTCCTGCCGGTAGAGCAAACGTCAATAGAAGTTATATACGAATATTATATGTCGTTGTGCTATGGCTGATAGCTCTAAGGAGAGTGCAGATTCTAGAAGGAACTTTCTCAAGATAGGTGCAGGTGTTGTCGTAGGCGCAGTGGTCGCGGGTGCGGGTGTCGCTGCCTATGAGAGCAGCGTTATTGGATCTAACAACAGCAGCTCCTCCTCGACCGTCGCATCTCTCAGCGGTCAGCTAAGCGATACGCAGAACGCGCTGAACAGCGCGACCGCCCAGATATCGACCCTGAGCAGCCAGTTAGGTAGCACTCAGGCTGCGCTGGGAAATGCGCAGAGCTCCCTGAGCGCGGCGAACTCTCAGAACGCCAACCTGAGTTCGCAGCTCACTGCCACTCAGAACTCGCTCAGTACTGCCAACGCCCAGAACTCCAGCCTGACTCAACAGCTGACCTCGACACAGAATTCCCTGTCGAGCGCTAGTGGGCAGATTTCCACTCTCCAAAACCAGGTTACCTCGGCGAACGGACAGATTAGCACCCTCAAGAACCAGCTGACCACTGCGAACAGCCAGGTCTCTTCCCTTACCACAGAGACGACGAACCTCATGTCCGTCTCTGACGCCCTGACGACGCTGGGAGCTCAGGAAGCCGCGTGCCTGGAGGCAGCGATTCAGACGATTATCCCGACAGACTCTACTGGGCCCGGAGGACAGACGGCTGGCGTACTCTTCTTCCTCGACAAGCAGCTCGCTGGCGAATATGGCAAGGCGGGCAACATGTACATGCAGGCCCCCTACGTCCTCCCCAACCAGACGGGACCTATCACGGTCGACGGCGTCACGTATTCGGCTGGCACGATGTCTGGCAACCTTTCGACAGGGTATGGCTACCAATACTCCATGAACTTCAGGACGTTCTGGAGGTTCTCGGTCCTTGGGCTTGAGGCCTACGCGAACAGCGCATATGGAGGTGCCTTCGAGACACTCTCGGCCGCGAGTCAGGCGGCCTGCCTGACGGATCTGGCGAACGGCAAGCCAGCCGCGTCCTCGTTCTACGACATCAACCCGGCGGACTTTTTCTTGGAGCTGTTCTTCATGACCTGGTGCGGGTTCCTGATGGATCCCATGTACGGGGGTAATCGTCAGCTCATCGGATGGAACTACACGGGCTTCAACGGCACGAACACCGGCGATTTCTATGGGGAGGGGTTAACCACCAAGGAGCTGATGGTTGCCAGTACTCCTACCAAGCTCCAGCCTGCAAGTCTGGGACAGTTCCAGGCGGCCGCCGGTTATACCGCAGGAGCCGGAGGAGATTAGAGATGTCGTCGGTAATCACGCATCCGGCCGTAGACGTCGTCGTCCTTGGGCAAGGAGCAATGGGCGGTGACATCACGGTCAAGCTAGCAACGGCGGGGTACAAGGTGGTGGGTCTCGACAAGGGACCCTACTGGCAGTATGCCACGGACTTTGCTCCCATCAAGTACGATGAGTGGGGTATCTCCTGGAACAGAAAGTTCGACCATCCCCTGACGCTCTCGACTTTCACCCTGAGGAACAACACCAACCAGTTCGCGCTCCCGGTGAGGCGCAATACTTCGGGTCAGGCCCACTCAGGGGGCCACGGAGTAGGCGGAGCCACCCAGCACTACGGTGGAGACATGGGCAGATACAACAACTGGGTCTACACGATGTATTCCTCGACGATAAGCAAGTACGGCGCGACGTTTCTCGAGGATGCAGTTCCCAATCAGGACATATTCGACTATCCGTACACGAACGGCTACACAGACGTTGAACCCTACTACACAGACTGGGAGCAGGCATGGGGCGTGACCGGAACCAACGAGAACCCCTTCACGCCGATGTCGTCTAACTTCCCGATGCCTCCTGCTCCGTTGACCCCGACAGCTATGGCATACCAGACTGCGACCGAGGCTCTCGGCTACAACCCGATGCCTGCACCGACATCCCTCGCCTCCGAGCCATATGTCAACCAGTACGGCATCCAGGTCAACGAGTGCCTCTACGACGGGTGGTGCGGCGAGGGCTGCAACTATCCATGCGAGGTGGGTGCCAAGGCCAACTCAGCATACAGGACGATACCGGCCGCCCTCGCGACAGGAAACCTCGACCTGGTCGTCAACAGCTACGTCTTCAGGCTCGACACCAACGCCAACGGGATGATCACCGATGTCAGGTACTACGACGCGATGGGGAACATCAACGTCCAGCCGGCTACCGCTTTCGTCAACACCCTCTGGGGATACAACATCATCCGGCTGCAGGCGCTCTCCGACATCGGCACGAACTACAACCCGTCAAACGTAACCGGCACGCTAGGAAGGGGAACGGCGCAACCCACTGGCGGCGCTTCGAGGAGCGCGACTGGGACAGTGGCGATAGGTGGCAATTCGTACCCCGCAGGCAATGGCAAGGGCGGTTCTGTACAGATACTGGACCTCGCCGACGACAACTTCGACCATACGGGGAAGAACTACATCGGCGGGAGCCGTATGATGGTCGGAATCTACATGGGTTCAGGCCCGGGGAACCTCGCGATCGCAACGTCTGGAAGCGCGGCGAACATTGGGAGCAAGTACAAGCAGGCGCAGCAGAACAAGTACCTCGTCACCAAGCAGACCCTGAGCTTCTCGCCGATAGGGATGTGGCCGGCGGTGACAACCAACTATGCTGACCTCGACCCTCACTACACGGACCTCTACGGCGACCCGCTCGTAAGACAGACGATGGACGACATCGCTAACGGGACGAACTGCTCCAACGACCAGGCCTCTCTCTACGAGGCGATCCTCAACAAGATGGGCGCTACGAACGTCACGCTCGGCGCCGCGGCCACGCCCCTAAGCAGCCATCTCACGACTTGGTCCGCACACACGAGGGGCGGGGCGAGGATAGGCGACAGTCCGACAACATCCGTCTACAATGCGTGGGGGCAGCACTGGAACGCGATCAACCTCTTCGCCGCTGGAGAGATAACGCTCCCCAACGGAGACAACGTGACCACCGGTGGAACACACCCGGCGGGCGCGTCAGCGCTGATAGTCGCGGATGGCGTCAAGCAGTATCTGGCGAGTCCCGGCGCGCTGGTTACGGCATCAGTCTAGCGCGACAGACCGGGGCTTCCGGCGCGCGTCACGCTACGCGGTCCTGACGAGGCCGTGTCCCTTGCACTCGCTGCACTGAATAAGCTCCCTTCTGCTGCCGTGATCGTTCCCTGAACCCCAAGCCTCTATTGTGCCCGTCCCAAAGCACGGCTTGCATACGAGAATCCCGATGTGACACGATGGGCACTCGGTCGGGTAGTCCACGAAAACGTAGCTCTCGCACGCGGGACAGCGCACGTTACTCGAACAGGGTTCGCTGGTATTTAGGCTTCGACGCCTCAGGAGCTACCGCGACCTCGAGACAGATGGGGCTGAACCCGGAACACGTAATATCCCGGACGCGGACAGGAGCCGAGATGACGGCGCGAAGGAAGCCCAGCGATCGCTCCGAGAAGATCATCCGTCCGGACCTTGCTATGCTTCCGAACACGGTACCGAAGCCGGACGAGATAGTTATGGTGCCGCAGGCCGTCCTCCGCGTCTCGATAAAGATCGGCGAGGCGCTGAAGGACCTCGACCTGAAGTGGGCGGTGGGCGGAGACGCAGGGGAGATAATGCGAGGAGTGAAGCTCAAGACGGACCACCTTGAAATCGTAACGACGAAGGCGGGCACGGACGAGATATGCAAGGCGCTCGCGCCGAACGTGACCAGTCAACCCTCAGAAGTGGAGAGGAAGCTCGAGAGGGACGCGGATGTCAACGGCCAGATGCTCCCGGTCTACATCAGGAGCCGGTACGCGGAGCTCGACATAGACCATGTCGTGGTTCAAATCTATGGAGACCTCCAGTACAAGGTCGGCGAGTGGGACTGGGGAGACCCCATCGACTACGAAATGGAACATGTGTATCTGGTCGGCACAAGAGTCCCCGTCCTCCCTCTGGGGCTCAAGAGCGAGTTAGCGATAGGTCTCGGGTGGCTCGACAGAGTCGAGCTGATCTCCGACGCAATCGTGCGAAGCAAGCATCACCAACACTGAGCGGGCGATCGCATACCGGAAGCGGTGAGGGCGTGTCTTTTCTGCGCTCCCGTGTACGCCGACGCCGTTCAAATCCGTCGCTACGGCATCGTTTTTGTATAGATGGCCCGCCTATTCACAGAAGTTATATAGGAATATTAAATGTCGGCCTGCTATGGCCGATAGCTCTAGTGGGAGTGCAGATTCTAGAAGGAACTTTCTCAAGATAGGCGCTGGTGTAGTCGTTGGTGCGGTTGTCGCAGGCGCCGGGGTCGCTGCCTACGAGAGCAGCGTGATCGGCTCCAACAACAGCAGCAGCTCGTCCGTCGTCGGCTCATTATCCGACGAGCTCTCGACTACCCAGGCGCAGCTCAGCGACACACAGGACTCGCTTGCCTCCGCGCAGAATACTATTTCGACTTTGAGCAGCCAGTTAGGCAGCACCCAGACAGCCCTTGGCAACGCGCAGAGCTCGCTGAGTGCGGCGAACTCTCAGAATGCCAACCTGAGCTCGCAGCTGACTGCCACGCAGAATTCTCTTTCGAGCGCCAACAGCCAGGTGGCATCGCTTCAGGGCACTGTCTCCAGCCAGGGCAACACGATCTCAAGCCTTCAGGGTCAAGTATCCACGGCCAGCGCGCAGGTGAGTTCGCTAAAGGGTCAGGTTTCGACTCTGCAAAGTCAGGTGACTACGTACAGCACCGCGAGCTCGAACCTGCAGGACATGGTCGACAACATGACCGCATACCAGGTCCTGACCCCCGGCGAGGTGACTTTGGTGAACGCGATCGCTTCGACCTTCATCCCTACGGACAGCAACGGACCCGGAGGCACACAGGCGGGCTGTTCCTACTTCATCGACGGCCAGCTCGCCAGCAAGTACGGCGTGAGCGGCCACATGTACATGCAGGGGCCGTTCATCTTCCACGACCTGACGACGCCTGTCACTCCGACGGAGACGCCGCGCATCTATGCCGCGGCGAACGGCAACGTCTACACCGTCGGAACCAACACGAGTTTCTCTGCGGGAACGATGAAGACCGT
>JASHPA010000093.1 GCA_030038365.1 Nitrososphaerales archaeon | reverse complement strand
GCGTTCGGCGGTCTCGGGCTTGCCTCGATATTTCTGGGGAGTATGTCCCAGACGGTGGTCGCCATAGGGGTCTACCTTTTCCTCCTGGCGGTCGACTACACCCCGCTGTTCGCCTACGCTGTCATCATCACGCGCAAGGGAGACGTATCGGGTGAGCTCGGCCCCGAGCTGGCCGTGGAAGGGACGAAGAGGAGGTACGGTGTGCAGCAGGTCCTCGTCCTGGTGCCTTTCTTTATCCCAGCGCTAAGCGTCCGCCAGGAGATGGCCAACCGGAGGGGACGTCCCGCAGGTGCGTAGCCTTTTATTCTAAGAGCGGGGAAGCTCTCCCATGTCAGCCGAGACCAAATACGTCGTCAAGATTTACCCGTCGCCCAAGCCGAAGAGAGTGCCGAAGGCCGTCTCTGAAGAGCTGAAGGGCGTTGCCAGCGCGAAGCAGATTTCGCGCATGAAGAAGGAGAGCGTCGACTGCCCGATAGTGAAGGGCGAGGTCGCCTTCCCGGTCTGTTTTGCCTGCCCCTCGTTTATCAGGAGGGTGAAAGGCATGGTCGACTGTGCGGGCGGCCAGGGCCCCCCCAGGGAATGGCTCCTCTGACCTGGATCTACCCTCTCAGGAACCCGATCGCCAGGCCGAGTATGAACGTGAGGGACGAGTACGGGAGATAGCCCGCTATCTGGTCTACCTTCGAGGCTAACGCCGGGCCGCTCCTGAACAATGAGACGATAGGCTCGATAACCTGGTGTGGCTGGACTATGCCCACCGCGATGAGCACGAGCACGAGTATGACAAGGGCCAGGCCGACCTTTATCGCCTCCTTGAGGATGATACCTATCAGGATTCCGAGTACGAGGGGTATGACAAGCGCAGCTAGGAAGGTCGTGGAAGCATCGGGAAGGATGGTCTGCAAGGTAGTGAAAGTGGTCGCAGGGAACTAAATAGTCTTCCGCATGAATCCTCGTACGCCGGGCCCCTAGTGGTCCGCGGTGCTGCGGTCGGGTGGAGGCTCAGCGGGTCAGCTCAACAGACTCGCCCGTCGACACGTCCAGCGACAGGACGGCAGTCACGCAGTCCGGAAGGTCGACCATCTCGCCAGGGAGCGGACGGGCCAGTCGGCCGGCCGCGCATATCCTTGCGATCAGCCTTCTCAGGATTATCTTGCCACCGAAGTCTCCAAGAAAAAGCACGAGGGAATCCTGGAACCTTGAGGGATTTCGCCACGAATCATCTAGCGATACGCCATAGTTCAGGCTAAGGTAGTAGGCCACCGTCTCCATACCTGTCTCGGTGAACATTTCCCTGAGGACGGCCTTCGTCTCCCCGGAGATAACAGACCTGAAGTCCTTCTCCCTGACCGAGTTGAATGCCATTTTCCGGTAGGGCTGCGTTGAAGATTTTGATTAATAACGGATGTGAATTTGCAATACGTATCTGCGGCCCCTCTTGTGGCAAGCCACCGACGGTCGCTATACAATAATTGCAATAAATTCATCCATACATCCCTAATCCTGCGCCATACAATGGAGGGAAAATCTATAAGAAATATATATAACGTGGAGTCAGGCTGTCCGAATAAGGATTGCAACGCCAAGAAATGTCGCAATCGGGGCTTCAGCAGGGCCCACAGACACGGACGACGAACAGGAGGTCCGAGCTGGAAGTCAAGATGGACGTGCTCCGGGTGACCTCCGAAGGCGCCAACAAACCCACCCAGATCATGTACAAGGCTAACCTCTCCTGGGTCGCTCTACTGAGCCACCTTAAGGGCCTGACCAGCTCAGGATTCCTGACCGAGGTGGAGTACGCGAACCGGAAGGTGTACGAGATCTCTCCACGCGGGCTGGAGCTTCTGAGGAACTACCAGAAGATCGTCAGCGCCGTCAAGGACATCGCCGCAGAACAGCCAGCGTTCTAGGCCTCTGCGCTCCAGAACGTCGCCATCGGAGCATCTTTTTCTCTCATATTCCCGCGCTCTCCGCCGGCCGGCTCTACACGGGTTTGGCCAGCTTCAGCCCGTCCGCGCCGTAGGTCAGGTGCTCTGCGAACAATCCCCTTACCACGTTCGTCTCCTTGGTGCCCTGGGCGGAGTCCGTCATCAGGAAGAGGGCGGGTGTCTTGGATACGTTCAGGAGCTCGTTCGCCTGTTTTATGAACTTGTAGGCCGACTCCAGCCCCACCGAGAGTATGAGGTCGCTGACGTTGTCGAAGACGATGAGGAGCCTGAGCTGCTGGTTCGAGGTGATGGTCTTGTCGATGACGTTGAGCAGGACCGATTGTTCGTTGCGTGGCACGAGAAGCTCGTTCTGGACCGTCCCCGGACGCGCGTACGAGACCTTGTCCGTCAGTATGAAGAACCTCACGGCCGGCTCGTCCGACATCGTAGCGTACAGCGCGCTGCCCCTCGGTGTGAAGACGAACGCGGCGTTCCCCTCCGCGCTGAATTCCGTTATGAGGTCCCTGACGACCCTCTCGTAGTCCGTCGCCGGGTCCACCTCCATGAGCATGGTCCTTCCGAGCAGGTCGGCGAGCGGGCTTCCCAGCTCCCTGCTGAACGGCCGCACGCGGACCTGGGGTGGCTGTATGGGCGGGGGCCTCACCTGTACGAAGAACCCGGTAAGTATCGTCGCCCTCCGGAATACCAGGGCGGAGGCACTGAAGGCGCTCGCCGCGATGAGGTATGCTATCTCGCTGTCATCGGTCTTGGCGACCGTGATGAAGTAGCCGTTGAAGATCAGGATGACCAGCCCTATCCCGATCCAGGCCACCGGGAGGACGGTCAGCGCCCGCTTGACTCCCGGGTCGCTAGTCCTCCTGCTGGCGAGGAAGAGCAGGGACGAAGGGTACAGTATGAACGCGAGCAGCACCCCCAGGAGGATGTCCAGGTAGACGCTGTTGAACGAGGTCGAGTTGACCTCGGCACCCACCAGGTTTCTCAGGACGACTATCGAGAACGGCCTGAAGATCAGGAGCGTCGCTTCGGCGAAACCGAGGTACGCGCAGAACGTCAGGAAGATGACGAGCTGCCTGCCGTGGTTCGCCAGCTCGGCGATTATGCCTGTGAAGCCCGCGCCCGTCGGCTTGTAGTAGATCGCCAGCGCCACCGACGTCAGGAGGAGGACATCGACTAGGACGAACGTGGTGTTGCCTATGGTGTAGATGTCCATGAACGTGGGCGTCGAATAGAAGTTCCGGATGAACTCCAGAGTCACGAGGGCGATGTAGAGTAGGTGGACCGCGACGAGCGCGTTCTTGACCTGGTTGTACTCGCTCGCCTGCTGCCTGGCGACGTAGGTCGCCGAGGCGGTGGTGATCGTGAGGGTCGTCAGGTCGATTATCGGGTTTACCAGCGCGAGGCTTTCCGGGGTCATGGGCTCGCCGCCCTTGGCACCGGCGCCCCGGTTCTTAGCATGCTCTCTTCTGCCGCAAGGTCAGTACCGCCTGACCTCAAGGACCTGGGTCAGCTCCTTCAGCCTCTGGGTGGCTCCGTTCTCCTTCAGTTTCCCCAGGCGCGCCCGCGCCAGCGACGCGTGGCGCGCGGAGAGTTCCTGAGCATACCCTAGCGAGCCCACTTCATCGAAGACCTCCCTGAGCGAGGCCAGGTCTGCGATCCCGTAGCTCTCCTTCCACATCATCGAGTTGATCAGGTTCCGCTTGTGGGGCGGCGCGTTGGCCAGGGCATGCATTATGACGATGTTGTTCGCGTCGTTCTGCAGGTCCTTGAGGGCCGGCTTGCCGGTGCTTGTGCTCTCGCCGACGATGTCGAGGATATCGTCGACGATCTGGAACGAGATGCCGAGGTGGTACCCATACTCGTACAGGTCCTTGACCACCTGAGCCCTGGCCTGGCCCGCCACGCCTCCCGAGGCGGCCGCCGCGGCGAACAGGGACCCGGTCTTCAGGCCTGCGGCGTTCACATAGTCCTCCTCGGTGGGGCTGACCTTGGAGGCGAGCGCCACCTCGAGGAACTCCCCCTCCGCTGCCTGCCTGGCCGCCGAACCCAGGTACGTGAGCAGCATCCCCAGCCTCTTCCTGCTGATGTTCGTCTTACCGTAGCCTCCCAGGATATCGAATATCTTGAAGAGCAGCACGTCCGAGACCAGGATCGCGCTGGCGACCCCGTACTTGCTGTGGATGGTGGGGGCGCCCCGTCTCGTCGATGAGTCGTCGATGATGTCATCCTGTACCAGGGACGCAGCGTGCGCGAGCTCGAACGCGACCGCGACCGGTATCGCAGCGCTCCTGTCGTCCGAGACCGCCTCGCAGGCCAGCAGGGCCACTGCAGGCCTGATCCTCTTCCCGCCGCGGGCGACCGCGTTGGCCGCCGCCTCGCCTATCTGGGTGTCGGAGGCCATGAGCTGCCTCAGGGCGGA
>JASHPA010000092.1 GCA_030038365.1 Nitrososphaerales archaeon | reverse complement strand
TCGAGGCTCCAGACGGGCAATCCTGCGTCTTCTTTCTTTGAAAGTCCGGCGGAGCGACTCGTGGCTCTATATCGGGTCGTCCTCTGCGGGTAGGAATTCCCGCAGCCTGCGTCGGAGTTCTGTAGTCCTTATCATGAAGTGGTATCGCACAATCTGGTCTACCGAGAGACTGGTTCTGGATGTTTTGCAGCCTCTATGCAGAAGAGAAGGATCGACGGGTGAACTTCCGTCTTCTTCCCGGCAAGACAAAGGCAAATTAGGAGCCACCAGTCCGGCAACGACGCCGCATGCAGCTTTTGTAATCCACAGTGCAAAACATGATTGTCATCTATACGGACGGGCTGGCAGAGCCGAATCCAGGTATAGGCACTTACGGTTACGTCATACTCAAGGACGGCGCGAGCGTCTCTAGCAGACATGGATTCTCCGGACAACGGGTTACAAACAACTATGCCGAATACGACGGGTTGATTCATGCGCTGGCCGAATTATCGGGAAACGAGGGCGACGAGATCGTCGTCCGTTCGGATTCCAGCCTGCTGGTGAACCAGATGGCCGGGGCATGGAAGGTCGGCAAGAAAGCGTACAACAATCCGCACGGGGGGTCGTACGTCGAAAAGTTCCTAGAGGCGAGGGAGCTCGCGAGGAAGTTCGCCAAGCTGAGGTTCGAGTGGATACCTCGAGAGCAGAACATGGAGGCCGACGAACTCTCGAGGGTCGCCTACAGGGAAGCGCTGAGGAAGATGAGGACCTGATGGGCGCCCGCTATGCTGCCGGAAGGTCCCTGACGTTCAGGCTCTCCCCGACGGTGCGGATTTGACTCCAGGTCGTCTCGGGTATCGGGATCCCCGGTTTTCTCTGCTCCGCTGTCCTGAACTCCGGCTCTCCGGGGACTAGGACCTCCTTGAAACCGGGCGCTGTCGGAGAAGACTTGATGTCCGCTATCAGCTTCCTGACCCTGTTGTCGTATTCGCTTCTTGAGGAGAAGCTCTCGATGTCGATGGCCTGAAAGAGAGCCCCGTTCCCGGATTCTACGTCGACGGAACACCTCCAGCCGGTGAGCGCACCACCGAGTACGTCAGAGACGATGGCCAGCCCATACCCTTTGTACCCTCCCGCGGGGAGAAGAGCCCCGACGATGGAGAGGGGGTTCGAGGGCGAGGGCGGCGCGTAGAGGTCCGCGGGGTCCGTAGAAGGTCTCCCGTCCTTGTCGACGATCCAACCCTCCGGGATCCGTTCGCCCCTCGCGAGCGCGGCGCGTACCTTGCCTTCGGCCACGACGGAGGATGCGAAATCGACGAGGATCGGGTGACCCCCTGGCACAGGCATCGCGTAACTGACCGGGTTGGTGCCCAGCCGCGGCTTGGTCCCTCCCCAGGGGGCGACCGTCGGGTCGGTGTTCACATAGGCGACACCTATCATGCCCGCCTGGGCTGCCAGCTCTGTGTAGTGACCGAGCCTTCCGACGTGGTTGCTGTTCCGGAGACCGACAGCCCCGATGCCGGTCGCAGCCCCCTTCTCGATCGCGAGCTTCATGGCAGCCTCGGCGGAGACCTGGCCTATACCCCAGCTGGCGTCGATCAGCGCCGTGCTGGGGCTCTCTCTGACGACCGACCACTCGGAACGGGGGTTAATCCTGCCTTCCCTGATGAGCCGGATGTAGACAGGCAGGTTCTGGACCCCATGGGAATCGACACCGTAGAGGTTCGACTGGGCGAGGTGGATCCCGACGACGTGCGCCTGCTGCTTGGGAGCCCCGGCGGCCTCCATTATCTCTGCGCAGACGTCTGCGAGCTGGTCGAAAGTCAGAACGGGCATGTGGGAAAGGCGCGACCAGGCGTCATGTTAAGGGTTTTTGATGCCGCTGACATCGGAATTTCAGACCTCGCGCCACCTGGCCTTGGTCACGGCTATCAGAGCCAGGATTATAGTCACGGATCCGAGTATCCCCCACGATAAGGCGATATCGAGTGACGAGAGATGCAGAGTCCCGATCGAAGACTGGGCTATCTCCGCCGCATAGGTCGTGGGGGAGAGGTAAGCGACATATCGGAACGGCAGGGGGATGTAGGTCACCGGGTAGTACACTGGGGAGAGGGTCGTGAAGATGGCCGAGACCATGCCGGAGAACGCGTAGCTCTGGACGACGTCGCTGGAGAACGTGGAGAGCGTGAACCCGAGACTCACCGAAGTCGTGAACATCAGCAGTATGACTCCGAGCAACGTGAGCGCCTGCGCCGCCGTCGGGTGGACGAAGACCGCCATGAGGACCGAAACTGTGATCAGGGCAGGGATGGAATACACTATCTCGGACATGGCCATCCCGAAGACGTATGCAGCGGGCGAGGCTGGAGAGCTGACCACCATGTCCTGCAGCTTGAAGTCGTTCTTGAGGTGCGAGAGATCGCTCTGCAGGCCCATCCCGCTGGAAAACATGCTCATGATGAACGCTCCCTCGATCGCCTGCGTCAGGAGGCCGCCCTTGCTGACGAAGTTGATGACGACGAGGAAGCCTAACGGCGCCGCGATCGTGTTGATCAGGACCACGGGATAGTTCTTCATCGCGTAGACCGCGTTCACGAGAATCGATGCGAGCACCTGCCTCGCCAAGCGGGCGGACATCAGGTCGTCCCCTCCTCGCCGACAAGGTGGAAGAAGACGTCGTCCAGAGATATCCTGCTGACCGAGAGCCTGGCGCCTGACCTGAGCAGCTCCCCGGAGAGCCTGTAAGCCTCGCTCTCACCGGTGAGTATCTGCACCTGCCCGTCCTGGCCGGTGGTGACGGTCCCATCGTGCACTTCGGGTACGGCCGTCCCCGCGGGCAGCCTGATGCTGTACTGGTACTTGACAAGACCTCTGAGGTGGTCGAGCGAGCCCAGACCGACGAGCTTCCCCTTGTCGAGTATCCCTATCGTGTCTGCAAGCACCTCGGCCTCCTGGAGGTAGTGAGTGGTCAGTATCAGGAAGTGGTCCTTTGCCATATCCTGCAAAGACTGCCAGAGGTCCCTCCGCGATATCGGGTCGAGCCCCGTGGTCGGCTCGTCGAGGAACGTAACCTCCGCGTCCGCCGCGAGCACGGTAGCCACCATGACCTTCCGGCGCTGCCCCCCTGAGAGCTTTCGGTTCAGGACGTCAGCCTGCTTGTCCAGACCCACCTTCGTGAGCGCCTCCACAGCCCTGCGCCTGCCCTCCCCGTACGGGACGCCGCGCCACAGCAGATAGGAGGAGACCTGCTGCATCGGGGTCATCCACGCTACCGTCCTCGCTTCCTGCGGGACCGCCGCTATCGTGTCGCGCAGCTTTCTCGCGTCTTTCATCACGTCGAGTCCGTTGATCTGTGCCGACCCGGAGGTCGGTTCGAGCTGGGTCGCGAGGATTCGGACGAGAGTCGTCTTCCCAGCGCCGTTCATGCCGATGAGGGAGAAGACTCCGCGGGAAGGCACCGCGAGGTCTACGGCGTCGAGGGCCTTCTTTCCGTTCGAGCGGTCGTAGACCTTTGTGAGCCCTCGACACACGAGTTCGCCGCCCTGCAAAAAAACCGGACTCCTTGCCCCCTCGCGTCTTTATGTTCGTTGTGGCCGGTCCTACAGCACCCAGTCTTCTCGCTCGACGTCGCGGTGGGCAAAGCTGAGTTTGGAGGCCCTGTAGGGAACGTCCCCGTAGAGTGACGCCTCGGCGTCCCAGCCGTCCCGATAGACGGCGTCCACGAGCCTCCCGAGCGAGTCTCCCTTCATCACCCCGCTCCCGCTATCCCCGCCCACCACGATGAGCCCCTCCTCCGGGAAGACATAGGGCATGTTGTCGAGCGTGTTGTACGAGTAAAGCCCTGCCCACATCCTCGAAGGCCTGACGCCCGCGAACTGCGGAAGGTACTCTTTCAGGATCTGGTGGATGTCGTTCTCGTAATAGGCAGGCTCGGCGAGGAACTTCTCCAGGTCGTCATCCGGGTAGCTCATGTAGGGTCTGTTGACCTCGTCCTCGCAACCTATCCAGAACTCGTTGCTCTCCTTGACGGGTTTGATGAAGAGCCCCGACTTCGGCAGTATGACGAACGGGAGCGTGCCGGATGGGTTGAACCCCTTCGCGAAGAGGAGGTCGCCGAGCAGCGGGACGCCTCCCGCAGGTACCGCGAATAGCTGCCTCTTCTTGGCCTTGGCGTGGCCGTCCGTCCCCATCGGGTCGGTGAGCTTGTTGTTCCACGCGCCGGCCGCGACCACCGTCGTCCCGGCGCGAACCTCCTTCCCGTCAGCTAGCTCGACACCCGCCACCCTCGACCGCTGCCACACGAACGGTTCGCCGTCGATACCGATCCTGTCGCGGGGTTCGACGAGCAGCTTCCTGGCAGACTGGTTGAACAATATCTTTCCCCCAGCCTCCACGAACGCATCCCTGTAGAAGCCCGTGAGCTTCTCGGGAGCCAGCCGTCCGCACTTGGGACCGAAGAGTCCGTGAGCTACGTCGGGGAGGGACATCAGGCGCGAGTCGTCCGAGCGCTGTCGCGTCTCCAGGCCGGGGATGGCGCGCCTCAGCTCCTCCTCGCTGTAGCGCTTCACCTCGACTCCGTTCGCGACCATCCGACGGATGTGTCCCTCGGCTGCCGACAGCTGGGCCTCGCTCATCAGCCACATGTAGCCGATGCTGTCCATGCCAACATCGATACCGAGGTCGTTCTGCACATGCATGTAGAAGTCGATGGCAGAGCTGGCGAGGGTCTGGTTGTCGACCGAGGTGAACGTGTTTCGGAACATGGCGTTGCTCCTTCCCGTGTTCGCCTGCCCTACGTCGCCGAGCCGCTCGACGACGAGCACCTTCTTGCCCGGGCTGTTCCTCTGTAGATGGTAGGCGGACGCGATGCCGACGATGCCCGCGCCGACTACGAGGATGTCGAAATCTTGCACCTTGGCACCACCGGAAGGCCTCCCGGCGCTGCTTATGAACCGTGTTCTGGAATCGGCGAGGCCGGCAGCGGGGCGATCACCACGGTCTCCTTCCTCCTCCCGTGGACGGTCGAGGCGTAGATGCCGATGAAGATCAGGGCGACGCCGGCTAGCGTTAGGTCATCCGGCAGGATGCCGGTGGTCGCGACCCCGTAGATGAGGGTGACGATCGGCGCTATGAAGATAAGCGTGGTGAGCCTGGAGATCTTCTCGGTCTTGATCAGGACCATCCACAGGAAGATGCTGAGGGCGCCCCCTATCGCGCCGCTGTAGGTCAGGTCTATCGCGAGGCCGAACGTCGGGGTGAAGTAGGGGTCGGTCACAGAGAACGCACCGTACAGCAGCATGCAGACGAAGGAGGTCGTGACGAGCGTCTGCCTCGGGTCCTGGACCCTGACCTTCCTCATGTAGACAGAGAAGAGCGCCCAGAAGAAGGCGTCGACCAGTGTGAGGAGGCCCCCGATGATGGTCACCGTACCGCCGAGCAGCGGCAGGTTGTAGAGGATGATGCCCCCGAAGCCCACCAGCGCCCCGTAGGCTTCAATCTTGGACGCCCTCTCACCGAGGAGATAGACCGAGAGCGGTATCGCGAAGAGCGGCATCGTGAACGACAGTATCGCAGACTGCGCCGCAGAGATGAGTTCCAGCCCGAAGAGCCAGGTGACGCCGCTCAGCCAGTAGAAGACGCCGATGAGCAGGGTATCCCTGTTGATTATGACGTGACCCCTGGAAGAAATGAGCAGCATGACGCAGGTAATCAGCGCCGTCAACGCGCCATAGACGAACGGCGAGGCGAACGCAAGGCCGTCCTTTGCGAATACGTAGGCGAATGCAGTGATGAGTATGTAAGGGACGAGATACTTGGTGGCCGCCAACCCTCTTGGTGCTTCGGAATTCGTAATTGAATCTTATCGAAGTTCCGTCCTGTAAACAGCACATAATAATAGCGCTACGGCGGGGCGGGTCACCCATGAGCGGGAGATTAGAGGGGAAGGTCGCCCTAGTCACGGGCGCTTCCAGGGGCATAGGCAAGGCCACGGCCGAGCTCTTCGCCAGGGAGGGCGCGAAGGTCTGCGTCAATTACTTCAGCGGCGAGAAGGAGGCAAACGAGGTCGTCAAGGGGATCCGGTCCCGCGGCGGCGAGGCGATAGCTGTAAAGGCCGACGTCTCGAAGGAACCGCAGGTCATCGCGATGGTCGAGCAGGCGGCGAAGCACTTCGGGAAGATAGACATCCTCGTGAACAACGCCGGGATACTCCTGCCAGGGGACCTACTCAGCATGACCGACGAGAACCTGGACCTGATGTTCGCGATAAACGTGAAGGGGACGATATACTGCGCGCGTGCGGTCGCGAAGAAGATGCTCGAGAGAGGCACGGGAGGGAAGATAGTGAACCTCTCCTCGAACGCCGGGCTCGGCACGTCGTTCAAGGGCACGACCGCGTACGCGCTCACCAAGGCAGCGGTGTTGATACTGACGAAGCGCTTCGCCTATGAGTTCAAGGGCCAGAACATCAACGTCAACTGCGTCGCGCCAGGCTACACCGAAACGGACATGCCGCACAGGGGCCGCACACAGGAGCAGTTCCTGCAGGCCTCCGGAGAGGCGGCATCACGCGCCATGCTGAACCGCATCGCCCAGCCGGAGGAGATAGCCAAGGCCATCCTGTTCCTCGCCAGCGACGACGCGAGCTTCACGACCGGACAGAACCTCGTCGTGGACGGCGGAAGGGCAGACTACCTCACCCACAGCTTCTGACCGCTCAGCCGTAGCGGTAGCGGACCCCGTGGCCGTCCCGCTCTGGGCCGAAGGAGACGACCTCCCTGGGGCCTATCTGCGCGCATGTGCCGCAGGCCACACATGCCACGTGGTCGAACTTCAGCCTCCCCCTGGCGATGTCGTCCAGGGTGGTCTCAATAGCGGCCGACTCCATGACGCGCAGCTCCAGGCTGCCGGGCGGGAGGCCGTGCGATTCCCTATACTTCTCCTTCATGGGGCGGGTGTTGTAGTCGAGCAGGTCCTCGTACGAGACGAAGACTCCTTTTGAGGTCACCAACGTGTAGCAGTTGACCGGGCATGCGGGCACCCATGGCTTGAGAGGGGACGAGGAGCCCTTGTCCATGTCCACCGCGATGTGCGAGTACGATGGGTCCTCGTCGTAGGTGAGCAGGCTGGTCCCGGCCTGGACGCGCTGTACAGCATCCTTCATGGGGCCATCGGGTCGGTCTGTCATTATCCTCTTCTCCTGGTAGAGGAGGTACGTGGAGAACAGCAGCTTGGGAAGGACCTGGTACGCGAACCTGCTCTCGCTGACCCTGCTGTCGTTCTTCGACCGTCCGATGTCGCGATAGACGGGAGCGAGCCTCGTCTGGTAGGAGGAAAGTGACCCTTCGGTGAACGTCCCCGCGTCGTTCGCCTCGAGGAATGTCTGTGCCGCCATCACGCCGGTCGTTATCGCCCTCCTCATGCCGTCGAGCAGCGGCCCTATCTTGACGAAGGCCCCCAGGGAGTCGCCCACGGCCATGAAACCAGGCGCGTACGGCTTCCTGAGGACGCACTTGTACCCCTTGGGGACGTTGTGTGCGGAGTACTCGACGAGCTCGGCTCCGTGGAGCAGCTCGGCTACCATGGGATGGGCTTCGAACGCCTGGAGCAGGTCGATGCTCTTACCGGCCTCTTCGAACCGCTTCGTGTACCCCCTGACCATCGAGTCCATCGACATGACTATGCCGACGGAGAGCGTGTCGAGGTTGGTGTAGAGGAAGGCCCCTCCGTTGACTCCCTTCATGAACGGACCGAGATAGACCTGGGCCCTGCCCTCCCCTCTGGCTACCCCGAAGTTTTTCTCGATCTGGCCCGGCTCCATGCGATAGACGTGCTTTATGCCGTGATAGAGCTCTGTCGGGTCCAGCCTGTTGCGGAGGCCCGCCATCTCGACGAGGTTGGAGACGACACCGGACGCGTCTATGACGACCTTGGCCCGGATGTCCTCGTGCGCCGTCCTGACACCGACGACCGTCCCGTTCTCGACAAGCAGGCTTTCGACGCTCGTCTGGGTGGAGAGCATCGCGCCTTCCTGGGCCGCCCTGTTCGCGAACCACTGGTCGAAGTCCCTCCTGAGGACCGAGTAGTCGTGGCCGGAGTCAAGGTTCAGGCGGAAAATGCCGAGTCTGGAGGGAAGCGACTCTTTCCCCATCCTGTAGTACTTGTACGTCCCTTCGTCCCAGTCCGGGTCGGAGAGGACGACGACCTCGTGGGCCACGACTCGCCTCTGGACAGGAGCTTCTTTCTCAAAGTCGGGGACGAGGTCGAGCATGCCGTAGCCCCCGGGATAGGTTCCGAAGAGCACGCCACCGCTCATGTTCCTCTCGCCTGGGATCTTCGCCTTCTCCAGCACCAGTACGTTGGCGCCCTTCCTTGCGAGGGTCAGAGCCGCCGCCGAGCCGCCAAGCCCGGCACCGACGACTATGACGTCGAACTCAGGTTGCACCCGTGCCTCCCTCCACGCGCGCTATCATCTCGGGCAGGAAATCGTAGACGTCTTCGACTACCGGGTAGTGGGCCACCTGGAAGATGGGAGCGTTCGGGTCCAGGTTGACTGCGACTATCTTCTTTGACCTGGACATCCCGACCCTGTGCTGCAGGGCGCCGCTGATCCCGAGAGCGATGTAGACCTGAGGACCCACGGTCGTCCCCGTCTGGCCGACCTGGTTCTCCCTGCTGATCAGCCCCTCGAGCTCCTTCAGATCTGCGTAGATGAGCGCCCTCGACGCGCCTATCTCCACCCGCAGTCCTTCCTTCTGCTCTATCGCCCTCTTCAGTTTCAGCGCGAGCTGGTATGCTTCCCGTGGGTCGTGGACCTTTCCGGTCTTGTCCCTCAGTATCCCCATCCCGAGGCTTATGACCACCTGGGCGTCCTTGAGGTTGACCGTCGGCTTCGGGAGCTCCCTTATCTCCTTCACCACCGCTGAGTAGGTCTTGCTCCTGTTCGGGAGCATCACGCTCTCGACGGTCCCCTTCCTTCCCGGGTCCCTCGAGAGCGGCTCGAAGTTCCCCGGCCTTACCGTCGACATCTGAGGACGGTTGCGTGGGGTATAGATCCTCGCGACCCTCGTGCCAAAGTCGGGGCGTATCTGGATGACGAGGTTCTTGTAGGTCGCCTTGGCAGCCGGGCTGAAGTAATCGTCGACCTCGAGCTGGATGTTGTCTGTCGCGAGTCCTGTCTTCTCCCGGTATGCGAGGCGCGGGGCCAGGTCCTTTCCCTGCTCTGTCGAGAGGAAGAGGAAAGAATAGGGTTTGCGTTCCCTGACCAGGTAGTCGAGTGTGTCCACAATGCGGAGGCTGAAGTAGTCGCCAAGGGCAGGATCATCGACAGCGATGACACGATCGGCGCCCCATTCCACGGCCTGCTGAGGGATGTCCCTGAGCTGGTAACCCAGGATGACCCCGACGACCTGTTGCTTGAGCTTGTCACCGACCCGTCTCCCGGCAGCTATGAGCTCCCTCGAGTCCGAGGAGAGCGAGTCGCCGTCGCGCTGGAGGTAGACCCACACGTCCCTGTACTCGGGGGTCTCTATTGTGACGGGCGCAGGAGCCGAGGTGGTGCTCATGCGAACAGCTCCCGCTGGAACATGTCGAACGTGAAGAGGCCGAGCAGCCCTCTCCCCATCAGGTCTGCGAAGACGGCCTCCGGAAGGGCCTGTGCAAGGTCGCCAGCGTCAAAGGGACCGAAGTCGGCGCCTCCGCTGGAGAACCGCTCGACCCGTCTGGTGAACACGATGCTCTTCCCGATTATCTTCTGCACCGGTGGCTTGCCGATGTCGACGCCTGGGCCCACGATCGTGGGTGAACCGGCAAGGCCGAGGCGAGCGGGGTCTCCGCCCAGTTCGTCAGCGGTCCACTTCATCGGCGCTGTCGACTTGCCCCTGAAGTTGTTGCCGCGGACGCTCACCTGGTTCGTGGGGCGTGGAGGCCTCGGCGCGTACTCTGGAGATATTGTAAGCAGCGCTGGGCAGCGCAACTCGATCTTCTGGACGAGCCGGCCTATCTTCCGCTCCGCCTGTACCGTCAGCGTGTCCGGGTCGATCTCAAAATCCTCGACGTAGGTGACATGCGGGAAGTCGACGCCCATGCTCTCCGCGAGCGACTCGGCGACCTGCGGACCGACGCTGCCCGTCTCCCCGTCTGTCGTCTTTATCCCCGAAACGACGATGAACTGTTCATAGCGGCGCCTCGTCTCCCCGAGCAGAGCGACGGCCCTATCCCTGGCGATCGAGGCCGACGAAAGCAACTGGATGATGCTGTCCTTCACCGCTGGCAGTTCGGAGTAGACGTTGTTGGGGATGAGGTTCTGGGCGTACAGTTCCTTCGCCCTGGCCGTCACGGTACCGACCGGGGTCCCGTCGTTCAGGAGGACGAGCAGTTCCTCGAGTGGTTTCGTGTGCCTCTCGAGCACCTTCCTGACGCCCAGTGACACAGCGTAAGAGGTTGCGAGCGTGTCGGCCCCGGCCATCTTCCTGTCGCTTAGGATGAAAGCCTCATCGAGGCCGAAGACCTCCGCCCGATAGAGTGGCTTCATGAGCGGCGATAGTTTGATGTCGGGACCCATGCTCAGCGCGACCGTCTTCCCGCCGACGGCGCGTCGCACATAGTCCGCAGCTTCGACCGCCTTCGCATCGTGAGGGTTCAGGACGATTTCCATCTCTTCGCGCCGCAGCACTCCCCCGACGGTCACCACCTTGGTAGTTCTCGCGGGAACCCCCTTCAGGAGCGCGATGATGAGCAACTACATCGTCTGGTTTGCGCCGACCGATGTGCCATTTTAAACGTATTGCAGATATTTCCGTTCTTGCGTGCTGACCGCGCTAGAACGGTGGAAGTGCGGCTATCGCTTCCTTGACGGTGTCGACGCCTTTCATGAACGCATCCCGCTCAGTGTCGTTGAGCTGGAGCTGGAAGATCCTCTCGACACCCGCGGCGCCCAGCATGACCGGGACGCCGATGCTCAGTCCGCTCGTGCCGTACTCGCCGTCGAGAAACGTCGACGCGGGCATGACCTCCTTCCTGTCCCA
>JASHPA010000091.1 GCA_030038365.1 Nitrososphaerales archaeon | reverse complement strand
TTGGCGCTCGCCCACGGCGAGCCGTACGTGTTCGGCAGCATCACCAGGTCCTGGGCGCCCTGCGTGTAGTCTGAGACGTAGTATGGACCCGCTCCGACTATGTTCTCACCGAAGAACGTGCCGGGTGCAGTCGTATCATTGATGAGGCTGGACCAGACGTGCTCCGGAGTAAGATTGGGTGTATCCTCAGTGCCGATGATGTCTCCCAGGAGAGAGAACGGCTGGTTCAGTATGACCTCGGTGGTCGTGGAGTTATAGTTCTTCACGGCCTGCTGCGGGGTACCCGCGAGGAGAGAAGCGTAACCTGCCAGGCTGCCCGCTCCCCAAGAATAGCTGCTGAACATCTGCTGGATGCTCCACGTCAGGTCGGTAGCATTCACCGGAACTCCGTCGGACCAGGTCATCCCTGGCGTAAGATGGAAGTACCAGACCGTGCCGTTGGAGCTGGAATAATAGTCATTCACGGCCACCGAGTCTATCCCGTTTGCCGTCGGGACACCGTCATCAGGGAACATCGTCTGCAGGAAGTACCACGGTTGGCTGCACGTCGTCGTGAACTGGCTGAACGAATCGATGCAGTTAGGCATGGCGATGGTGAGCGTGCCGGACTGCTGGTAGGAGGATGTGGCTCCCACAGAATGCGGGGATATCGACGCAAAGGCGCCGACCAGAAGAAGCGAAACAATCAGGACAGTCCTTGAGGTGTTTCCGAACTGCAAGCGAGGTTGCAGGCTCACGGGCCGTATTACGCAACAACCAATAATTAACGATATCGCACTGAGCGTCCGCGAACGGTATCATCGACCAGTCGCGATGTCACCCATCAGGATAAAGTCACCAGCACGCATCGCCTCTGCCGGGCAACGGTGGCGAGGAAAGAAATCCAGGCGGTCGAGGTGTCGTGCTTCATTCACGCGACGGAAGACGAGGACAAGGTGAAGAGTTCGATCCAGAGTCTGCTGGACATCAACCCGGAGCCCGCTGAAGAGACGCTCGAGGGTCACTTTGGCAACGGGATATTGCGCGTGGTCTGGCACCTCACCGGTGACGATGCGTGGCTGACATTCAGACGTCTCGTGGACCTTCTGGGTGAGGAAGGTAGAGCCGCCCTGCTCGGGGAACTCCCGGCCCTGACAGACGAACACGGCGCCCTCTATATCAGGCTCAGCAAGCAGTCGCTGGTCCGAGGGAAGCCCCTGCTCTCATCGAGCGACCCTGTAAGGGTCAGGGTCAAGCCGCGGGGATTCATGATGAAGGGGAGACCGGAGGAGTTCTACGCCAGGCTGCTGGAGACGACAGGGTGATGACCCGTCCCGGGAGACGTAAGCGGTACGTCATGCTCGCAGCCGCGAGGGAACTCGACCCTCCGGAGAAGAAGGAGGCCGTTCGCCTCCTGCTGCAGATGTACCCAGACCTCGACCCCAAGAAGATGGTCTGGGTAGGGAAGTCGCTGATATTCAGGACAGACCAGAGGACCCTTCCAGGGATCAAGCTCAGTCTCGAGATACGGGTCGGCGACGCCACCTTGCGCCCGGCGAGAGCGTCCGGGTCAATCAGCAAACTCAAAAGAGCCGTCCAATCCACCGCGGAGGGGAGATGGCCAAGTTCTTCACGGAAGAGTACTTCAAGGATGCCGAGCAAAGGCTCCTAGCGGACCAGAAGTGGCTGGATGATACCAAGGGCATCAAGACCAGCATCCTGCTTGGCGCGACGGACCGGGGGCTCAACTTCCTGCTCAAGGTCGAGAACGACACCACGAATATTACGAAGGTTGAAGCGGGGACGACGGCCGAGTTCACGTTCGAGGGGACGTACGATGTCTGGACGAAGGTCGCCAAGGGTGAGGTGGACCTTCAGTCGGCCGTCCTGAAGGGCATGCTCAAGTTCAGGGGCTCAATCACAAAGATACTGTTCTACAAGGACAGGTTCCTGAGGGTCGGAGAGGTAATACGCTCGACCCCCGTCGAGTTCTAAGCTGCCGGTACGAAGACGTAGTACGGAGAGCCTTCGGGCGTCTTCCGCGCCTCGAGCTTCAGCCTCGCTCCGGGGGAGAGCGCCTCCACGCTGGCTCCCTCGACCCAGGCCAGGACCTTCAGCCCCTGACCGAGCCTTCCTATGGCGACCACATACGGGTCACTCTGGACGAAGCTCGTCGGGGTGACCATGACGTAGGTGAAGGTAAGCAGCTCCGCGTCGGTGCCCATGTCAACCCACCCGATGTTGCTGCCCATGCACTTCGGACAGTCCGCCTGCGGTGGGAAGGTCACCTCGCCGCAGTCCTTGCACTTCGTGGTGACGAACTTCCCTTCCCTGAGCCCATCCCAGAACTCGTGTGTCTTCGAGATCGGGAGATTGAAGCGGAGGCTGAGGGTCCTGCGCGAGACCAGCGTGGGGGGCGACGAGTCCATCTTCAGGCGTTCCTCGAGAGTACAGTGACGTAGCAGTAGTGCCCGGTCCCGCCCACGTTGTGGACGAGCCCGTTACCCTTTTTCACGGAGACCTGCCTCTTTTCTGCTTCCCCCCTAAGTTGCTTGGAGACCTCCACCATCATCGAAACGCCCGTCGCGCCGACAGGGTGGCCTTTCGCCTTCAGGCCACCGTCGACGTTGACCGGGATCCGCCCTCCTATCTCGGTCTGGCCGTCCCGGACCATCTTCGCCCCATCTCCCTTGGCGCAGAACCCCAGGTCCTCGTACGCCATGAGCTCGGCTATCGTGAAGCAGTCGTGGCAGGTCGCCACGTCGAGGTCCGAGGGGCCGACCCTGGAGTTAGAGTAGGCCTTGCGGGCCGCGTCCACGGTGGCGCCGAGGCCGACGTAGTCGTCTCTCTTGCTGAGGTTCGCAGAGTCGGAAGACACCCCCATGCCCTTTATCCAGACGGGCGCATCGGAGAGCTTCCTCGCCACATCCTCGCTGGCGAGCACAAGCGCAGCGGAGCCATCCGTGATGGGGCATGCGTCGTAGAGCTTGAGGGGCCAGGAGACCATCTGGGAACCCAGTGCCTTGTCTAATGTTATCTCCTTCTGGAACTGCGCGAGCGGGTTCATCGAAGCGTAGTGGTGGGCCTTGACGGCGATCCTTGCAAGGTCCTCCTGCGTGGTGCCGAAACGCTTCATGTGCGCGACGGCGTAGAGCGCGTAGTATGCGGGGAAGGTCATGCCATAGTTCTCGAACTCCCACAGGTAGGACCCGGCCCTCCCCATCAGCTCTACGGAGGTCAGCGTGTCGACCTCGGTCATCTTCTCGAGCCCCACGGCGAGCGCTATCTCCGTCTCTCCGCTCGCGACGCTGAGGTAGGCGTTCCTCACGGCGGCGCTCCCGCTCGCACATGCCGCCTCCACCCTCATGGTGGGGATGTTGTGGAAACCAGCGTACTCGTTGACCACGACCGCAGGCAGTGACTCCTCGTACCATCCTCCGGCGCTGCCGAGCGTTACGGACTCTATCTGCTTCTTCTCGACGCCGGCGTCCTGCATGGCCTGCTTTATCGACTCGAACGCCAGCTCAGCGATGTC
>JASHPA010000090.1 GCA_030038365.1 Nitrososphaerales archaeon | reverse complement strand
GTCCAAAGACGAGAATCAGCGCGTAGCTTTCGACTATCCCCGTCTGAATCCTCCGGGCGGCCCGCGAAGCAGCCTGGCCACCGTCGGCGATCCGGTTGGCGAGCCGGTCGATGACGTTCCTGTCGAACCAGACTCCGCCCGCTGAGATCTCCTTCGCGAGTGCCTCGCCTCCGGGGTTGACTTTCTGTAGTACGCCCCACTCGAAGTGGGTGTGGGTCCATGTGGAGATAGCGAGCGGTGCGTCGACGAATACCCGATAGTAGACGGCGTTGATGTACCACCTGTTCTCGATGAAGGTGTGGATCCCACGGAGCGCTGAGGAGCTCGCGATCAACTTTTCTGTGGACGCCCTGTGGGTGAAGTAGAGCTGACTCGCCGCTAGTATGCCCGCGACGACCAGCAGGAGGGTTATCCCGGCAGAGACGAGATTGAAGGAAGCGGCTGTCGCGGAGACGGCACCCGAGCCAGCGCCCACGAACGTGCCCAGATAGGCGACCGCCGCGGACTGCAGGAACCCCTGGATGCCCAGCAGCCCGAGTATGCCCAGCACGACTGTACCCGCGGCTAGGACCGTGTAGGGGACCCAGCTCAGCGGGCTCGCTTCATGCAGCTGGTGGCCGGAGGCCTCCGATTCGGCCAGCTTCGGGCTGGTCTGTCCGAAGAACGCGATCCCCATCATCCTGAAAGCATAAAACGCGGTGATGCCAGCTGTCAGACAGCCCACGACGAAGAGACCGTACTGACCGGAGCCCCAGGCCAATCCCAGTATCGCGTCCTTGGCCCAGAACCCGCTGAGCGGAGGGATACCGGAGAGCGAGGCCACCGCTACGAGGAAGACGGCGAAGGTGAGCTTGAGCCTGTCCTTCATCCCCCCCATTTCGTTGATGTACTTCGAGTGCGCGGAGTGGATCAGGAAGCCCGCAATCAGGAAGAGCGCCGCCTTGAAGAGGGCGTGGCTCATCAGCTGGAAGAGGGCTGCCGAGAGCCCCTGTGCCAGGTCGGTGCCCAGCCCTGCGAGCCCCAGCCCGAGCATCATGTAGCCGATCTGAGACGCGGTCGAATAGGCGAGGATCTTCTTCAGCTCGAAGCCTGTCATCGCCTGAGTCGCCGCCAGGAACGCTGTGAACGCCCCTGTCCACGCGACGGCGACGAAGAACGGGTGTATCAGAGACGGGTTGGCGAGTAGGGCGAAATAGAAGACCGGGCCGATGCGGGCGACGAGCACGACTCCTGCGTTGACCATGGTCGCCGCGTGAATTAGGGCGGAGACAGGGGCGGGGCCGGCCATCGCATCCGGAAGCCACTCCACGAGCGGGAACTGGGCGGACTTGCCAATCGCTCCGCCGAATATGAGGAGCGCCGCCGGGACCAGGAGGTCGTTCTTCGAGAGGGCGATAGCCCAGTTGGGAGAGGAGACGAGTTGCTGGAAGTTGAATGTCCCGGCATAGACGAAGAGGATGAATATTCCCGCCAGCATCGCGATGTCTCCCACGCGCGTCATGAAGAAGGCCTTCAGCCCGGCGTGCGAGGGAGGATAGGCCTGGTCCACTCCGAGGACCTTCGTACCCGGCGTGCCGACCCAGTTCTCGGTCTCGTCGTGGTAGTAGTAACCGATGAGAGCGTAGCTGCAGAGCCCGACGCCCTCCCAGCCGATGAACAAGGACAGCAGGTTGTCCGAGAGGACGATGAGCTGCATGCTCCCGATGAAGAAGTTCATGAAGAACCAGTATCTCGTGAGACCAGGGTCCCCTTTCATGTAGTCCAGGCTGTAGACCATCACGAGGAAACTTACCCAAGCCACCAAGCTCGAGATGATTATCGTGAACGGGTCGGAGAGCATTCCGACGTTGACCCCGAGCTCAGGAATCCAGGGAACCGAGACCGGGATGAGGGAGTTGAAAAGCGAGACTGTGTTGCCCTCCAGGATCGGCAAGAGAAGCGCGAGGGTGAAGAGCGCAGATACGCCCGGAAAGATGACCGCGACGAAGTCCCTCAGCCGCCCCTTCCCGGTCAGAGGTGCGAGCAATGCTCCGATGAACGGGACGATGAAGACCATCCAGACGAAGTAAGACGGCACCATGACGGCGGCCAGGCTAAGCACCTCCCAAAGGTGGTAGCAGAAGCTTGGCATACTGGTAGAGGAAGTGATAGAGCAGGTCTGGGTAGATCCCGATGACGATGGAGAGCCCTGCGAGGAAGAGCAGCGGGACGGTCATCGTGAGGGGCGCTTCCTTCACCTGCGAGAGTTCGGCCGGAATAGCACCAAAGAACATCCGCCTCACAGGCCAGAAAGTGTAAGCGACGGTGAGGAGGGTGGAGATGAGTCCTATCCCGCCGACCGCGAGGTACCACCACGGTTCTCCGGTCACGCCCCTGTAGAAGACACCCGTGAAGAGAATCCACTCTCCCTGGAACCCGCCTGTGGGCGGGACCGCGGAGAGGATCATCGAACCTATGACGCACAGGGTCGCGGTGACAGGCATCCTGCCGGCTAGACCCCCCATCTTCCGCATGTCTCTCGTCCCGACCTGGACGATGAGGATGCCCGCGACGCAGAAGAGGATGGTCTTCCCGATGATGTGGTTGAGAAAGTAGAATATGCCTCCTGAGACTCCGAGCAGGCTCAGGCTGCCTATGCCGAGAAGAGAGTATGCGTTCTGGCTGATGGTGGACCACGCGTAGAGGTACTTCACGTCCGTCTGGATCAGCGTCATTGCCCCACCGTAGACCATCGTCGCGACGGCCACAACCATGAGCGGGAAGGCCAGAGGCGCGAACTCGACGGGCATGTACTGCACCAGCAGCCTCACCACGACATAATTGCCGACCCCCACTATCGTCACGATGAACGGGGCGAAGGAGGTCGGATGCTCAGCGTGGGCCGTGGGGAGCCACATATGGACGCCGAAGACAGCCATCTTGATGAGCCAGCCGAAGAGTATCAGACCGGCAGCCCAGTAGGCCAGCGTGTCCACAGGCATGGAGGAGAGGGCGCTGATCTGGAAGCTTCCTGTCCCTATGTAGGCGAGGATTATCCCGGCGAAGAAGATGAACGCGCCAAGGTGGTTCCAGAGGAAGTACATGATGGCTGTCCTCTCCCTGTTGGTGTACCCGAACAATGCGACCATGAAGGCGGATGGGATGAGCATCAGCTCGACGAAGAGGTAGAGCTCGATCAGGTTGGTCGCGAGCGCCGTCCCGATCAAGCCCGCGTCGAGGAGCATGAAATTGAGGAAGTACAGCGAGTACTGGCCCTTCTTCTCGCTCCCGTACATCACCTCGAGCCTGTGCTTCATGTAGTCCATCGAGTAGACGGCGGTCGTGGTACAGACGATGTTCATCACGAGCGCCACCGGTAGGCTCAGGTTGTCCGCGAGGAAACCGAAACTGAAGCCCGAGGAACTGACCCAGCTGTAGCTCTCCGCAGGATAGGTCCCGATGACCCAGAGGCGCAGCCCCACCAGGACCATGAGGACGGTGGTGTAGAGCAGCGCCGCGAACGCGAGCCAACCCACGTTCTTGCCGAGCCGGGCGCCCAGCGCGAACACAATCACGGCGAAGACGAGAGGGACGACTATCACCTGCAGCAGCGCGTCCGGGACCACCGGGACGGTCAAGGGGCGACCCCCCGGACTGAGGCCCTCGCGATCGACTGTATCGCCATCAACCTTCCAAGTTCTTCAGCTCGCTTACGTCCACTTCATCATGGATGCGGTACGCGACCACCACGACCGCGAGTATTACGGCGGCCTCTCCGGCAGCGAGCGCTATCGAGAACAGGACGATCGTCTGGCCGAGCGCCGAAGGCCAGAGGTACCTGTTGAACGCGATGAAATTGATGTTGGCGGCATTGATGAGCATCTCAACAGAGAAGACGAGTCTCATGGCGTTCCTCTTCGTCACGAGCCCGTAGACGCCTATGGAGAACAGGGCCGCTGAAACGAACAGATAGTCATCGAGGCTTATCATATCTGTCCCTTCCGTTCTACCTTCGCGAGCATCATCGCCCCTACGATTGCGGCCGCGAGGACGAGGGCTACCAGTTCCAGAGCTGGCGCGAACGGACCTGAGATAAGCTGCCCTATGCCAGACCCCGTTCCGAACGTAGCGGTGACCGTCTGTTCTGCTGAGTCGAGCAGGGCTGAAGCGGCGAAGGAGAGCCCGAGAGAAACGGCGAGCACGGCAGCGGTGAGGACGCCAACCAGCCTCTCCACGGAGCCCAGGGTGTCCCGTATCCAGCTTCCCTCCCGCACGAGCATGACCGTGAAGAGTATCAGGACGGCCACGGCGCCGACGTAGACGGTAATCTGGAAGGCTGCCACGAAGGGCGCGTCGAGCAGGAAGAAGAGCCCGGCGACACCGAAGAAACTGAAGGCGAGCCCTATCGCCCCATAGATGATTTCTTTCGCCTCGAGGGCCACGACCGCGCCCCCGACGACGACGACGGCCATGCCGACGAACACGGCGTCGGTGAGCTCAACCATGCTTGGCGATTCCTCGTTCGGGGTCGATCTTCACTTTGTACTTGCCCGTCGGCCCGGGCGGGACGAAGAGCATCTCAGGCGTGTACTTCAGGCTGGCCCTGTCGTAGGACGCGAGCTCGTACTCGTTGGTCATGACGAGCGCGTCGAAAGGGCAAGCATCTACGCATAATCCGCAAAAAACGCAATTATGTACCGCAATTCCTGCAGCAATATAGCTATTATCCTCTTCCACCTCAATATTTTGCACGACGTAATCCTGCACGTCCTCTGTAGTTATCTGGACCACTGGTGAGACGAGCATGCCCTCGCGAAGACGGACATGGCCGTGGGAGACTTCGTTATTCTTCGCGCTGACGCACAAGATTTCTGCCATTCTCTCAACGTAAGGAGAATGCACCGTGACAGAATAGCGCTGCTTCCTACCCTTCTGTCGCTGCGTGCTTATCGACGAGACAATGCCGAGCCTGCCGAGCATCAGGCGGAGCTGCAGGGCCAAAGCGTTCGACGTCGTCCTGGTTGTGAAGTAGTTCGAATGCATCTTGGTCTTGTAGGAGTAGTACTTGTTCAAGTGGTGACCGTCACCGAGATACACTCCCTTGACAATCTCTTTGATGCTCTCGAGAGGGAGCATCACCATCGACCACGGGAGCTGCTTGGAGTCGCAGTGATGGCCGAACTGTGAGAAGAATGAAGCGACACGGACAGAATCAATACAGAGCTTCAGACCCTGGGAGTCTGGGTCGGGCTTGAGTGATACTTCGGCTCCGAAGACAGAGACGGTGCAGGCGACAATGTCCTCTCTGAGCGCGTCTTCTTTCTTGTTGATGTCGAAAGAGACGCGGTAGCGATCTGAGGTGCCTTCGGCGAGATAGTATCCTATCAGCCGCATCAGTTGTGGTGTGACTCGTAATGACACAACTTCGGTTGTGAAGGAACCTCCTCCTTGTGGATGGAGTTCATAGTTGAACTCGACTAGCTCACTCGCCGTTTCTCCAACTAGGATCGGCTGCGTCAGATATGTCCTCTTCTCAATCTTGTTCGCGAACTCCCAGGAAACTCCGCCCTCACCGTACGTGAGAATGGGATGGTCCTCCGTCGTAGTCAGTGACTCGAAGTTCCCCAGAGTCCTGAAGGTGTAGAGCTTTCCCGTATACGACCGTGTGAATAGCTGTGTCACCCTCTGGAACTTTCCGGTATGAGTCAAGACCCTGTCGCCGACGCTGATCTCCGACATGGGCTTCACGCCGTCGATCGTGATTATCGGAGTCGCAGGCGGGACGCATCTGCCGTAGTCCACCGCCGGCCAGATATCCTTCTTGTTGTGCGGACGCTTCAGGTCGAGCTCCTGCATCTCTATCGCGACGGCGATTCCGTCGCAGGCGATGGCGCAGAGCTGGCAGCCCGTGCACTTGTCCTCGAGGAGCAGGTGCCTGCCCTTGAACCCGGGCCTCCCCACTCCGGCCTTCGCATCGAACTGGTAACCGGGGCCCTGAAGGTCGAGCTTCTGGTCGGGGTACTTGAGGGTGAGGCGCGGCCTGAAGAAGTGCCTCACCCCGGACCACATGGAAACGAACGCGGCCTTGATGGAGGAGAGTATCCCCATCTAGTGGTACACCCCGAGCGAGAGTATCAAGACCGCTATGAACAGGTTGGCGAAGGCCAGCAGCATCAGCCTGGACCAGCCTCCCCTGAGTAGCGTGTCGATGCGCACCCTCGGCATGACCGCACGGGGTAGCATCATGACGACCATGACCAAGAAGGTCTTGAGGATGAACCAGACCTCGGGCGGCACAGGAGATGGTCCATACCACCCCCCGAGGAAGAAGGTCGTGAAGACCCCCGACAGCGCATAGAACTTGATGTAGGTGGCGAGGGTGAACACCCCGAAGGTCATCCCTGAGTACTCCGTCTGCCAGCCGGCGACGAGCTCTGAGTCTGCCTCAGGAAGGTCAAACGGGATGCGTTCGAGCTCCGCAAGGAGAGCCACGAAGAACACGACGGCGCCCAGGGGCTGCAACAAGATGAACCAGACCTTGCTCTGAGCGCCGACGATGCTGACGAGGCTCAGCGAGCCTGACAGGATGACGACTCCCACGACCGAGAGTATCATCGGTATCTCGTACGCGACCATCTGGTGGAGCGCCCTGAGCCCTCCGAGGAAGGAGTACTTGCTGTTGCTCGCCCATCCTGCGAGCAGCGCGACGATGGGGGAGAGCCCTATCAGGGCGAAGACCAAGACGACACCGACCGACGGGTTGGCTATGTAGAAATCAGGCCCGGCGGGGACGATCGCTAGCAGCGCACCCGCGACGAACATCAGCGCGAGAGGGACGGCGAAGAAGACCTTCCTGTCCGCCGTGTCGGGCACGACGATCTCCTTGAACAGGAGCTTGAACAGGTCAGCGAAGTTCTGCAGTATCCCTCCGTACTTTCCGGCGTACTGGGGGCCCACCCTCAGCTGGATCTTGGCGACGAACTTCCTCTCGACCCATATCATCAGGATGCTGGAGAAGAGAGCCGCGAAGGTGAAGCCGGGGAAGACGGCGAAGCGAAACAGGCTGCCGGTGGTCTCGTTCTCCAGGAGGGAGTTCATGAGGTTCATGGCAGACTGCGGGCTGGTGGGGAT
>JASHPA010000089.1 GCA_030038365.1 Nitrososphaerales archaeon | reverse complement strand
CGGCAGGGATCGATGGAGGAGACTCGAACCCGTGACCCAGGAGGGACCTAATGAGGGGATAAGCCATCACGATGAAGGCGTTGGCCGCTCCCTGTATCGGTCCGGGCATGATGATGACCGCCTTTCTATCTATCACGCCGAAACCCATGACGCGCCCGCGGTGGACCTTCATGCCGTGGACCAGAACTCCTGGCTTGCCAACCGCGCCGATGGCGGTCTCCGTTAGGTCTGCCTCCCCGACAGACGACCCTGCGAGCGTCAATACCAAATCGGAGGTCTTGAGGGCGCTCCTCAAAGAAGCAGCAATGTCCTGAGCGCGGTCTTCGGCTATGGGCATCAGTACAGGGACGCCTCCGGCACCTTCGACCAGCCGGGAGAGGAGGTAGCTGTGAGTCTCATAGACCTTGCCAGGCCTTTCATCCCGGATGTCTTCGGTCAACTCGTTGCCGGTGGGGAGTATCGCGACCCTTGGCTTCGCATAGACGGAGACCTTCGCCACGCGCAACGACCCGAGGAGAACCACGTCCGGCCCCGTGAGAGACCTTCCCTCGTGAGCTACAATGTCTCCTTTCGCCACATCGCGTCCTGCCGGGTAGATGAACTCCCCCGCAGACGGTGTACGGGCGAATAGAACACCGCGACCGGAACGGGTCGTGCGTTCGACCTGAACCACAGCGTCAGCTCCTTGCGGCAGGAAACCACCCGTCAGGATGGTCCGGGCCTCGCCCTTTCCGAGAGGGCGGCGGGGGACGACTCCGAGCGGGCTTCCCTTGACGAACCGGAGTCTCACAGGGTTCTTCTCTGAGGCACGGTCTAGGTCAGAAATCCTGACGGCATACCCGTCCATGTGCGCGCTGTCCCGCTCGGGTATGTTCCTCGCGGACACGACATCCTCGCAGAGGATCCTGCGATAGGACTGGCCAATGGGCACCGTCTCCCTCTTGGGAGAAGCCCGCGTCTCCCGCTTGAGAATCTTGAGCGCCTCGTAGAGAGAGACGTATTCGACGAACCTCTTTGTCATGCCGGTCGCTGCCTCGATCTTGGTCTCGACCTGCGGGCGCTTTCCTGGCGACCCTCTACCCACCGTTCACTGCCGTCGGACAGCCTCTCCTTCTTCCAGATGGGCACCTCGTGCTTTATCCTCTCTATCGCAAGCCGGCAGGCCTCGAACGCGTCGCCCCTGTGCGGAGCTGAAACCACGACGGCGACGCTCACCTCCCCGACGTGCAGCTCGCCTATCCTGTGGACGAGGCTGACCTTCGCACCTGGCCAGCGGACGCCGACATCATTCTCTATCTGTTCTAGCTTCTTCTCCGCCATGGGCGTGTACGCCTCGTAGCGAATCCCGTCGACGTGGCCTGCCTCGCTGTTGTCACGCACCGTACCGATGAAGACGACGGTACCTCCCAGTTTGGGACCACGCACTGAAGACATGACGCTCCCGGGGTCGATGGCCTTGTCCGTCAGTCGGTGTTTCATCATCAACCACCGGCCACCGGCGGCAGGATGGCGACCACGTCACCTTCTTCCAGGATAGCGTCGCCTGCTGTTATCTCCTCGTTGAGTGCGAGCTGCGCGGTGTCCATCATCCGCTTGAGCCGCGGGTGCTTGGTCTCGGCCCGTTCTACAAGGTCTTCCACTCGAGCCCCCTTCGGCAGTTGAAACTCTTCCTGCGCCGAGCCGGACCCGTCTCTGGCCTGCCCGAAGTAGAGAAGCGTGACTCGTACGGACAATGGTCAGCCGCCTATCGTGTGCATCGGCCGTACCAGCTTCAGCTCGACGTGGTCCCTGAGCATCCTCTCGATGCCCTCGTCCTTGAGCAGGAAAGCCCTACGTATCCGGTCTGAGAGTTCGGGGTCTGGCGAGCCTCCGCGGAGTGCAGGTTTCAGGTCATACTCCTGCTTGCTGAAGAGACAGGGGACGACCTTCCCGTCCGCCGTCAGCCTGATCCTGTCGCAATCGGAACAAAAGGGCTTGGTCATCGAGGTGATGATGCCGACCTCGCCGTCTGAGTTGTCGCTGAACTTATAGTGCCGGGCCGTGGCTCCGTGCTCCCTCTCCAGAGGGAGCAGCGGATAGTGCGCCTCGATGGACCTGATGATCTCCTCTCCGCCGACGACCAGCCCCGAGTCCCACATCTTCGAACCGTCGAACGGCATGTACTCGATGAATCTCACCGAGACCTCCGCGTCGTGGGCGAGCCTGGCAAAGTCCTGGACCTCGTCTTCGTTGCACCCTCTCGTGACGACGCAGTTGACCTTGACGCGTTCGAAGCCCGCGTTCCTCGCCTCCTGGAGCCCGTCCATGACCCTCCAGAAGACGTCCCTCGTCCCGGTGATCTGATGATACCTCTCTGGTTTCAGGCTGTGGATGCTGAGCGTCACGCAGTGCAGGCCGTTCGCCTTCAGTACCCTGGCCCTATCCTTGAGGAGGGCGCCGTTCGTCGTCATCCCGACCGCCCTTATCCCCGGTATCCGGCTCAGCGACCCGACCAGGTCCTCGACGCCGCGGCGCATGAGCGGCTCTCCGCCGCTTAGCCTGATGTTCGTGACGCCGAGCCGGGCGAGCACCGTGGCCACCCGGGTAATCTCCTCGAATGTCAGCAGGTCGGCGTCCTCCATCCACTCGGGATCCTGCGGCATGCAGAAGTTGCACCTGAAGTTGCAGCGGTCGGTGACCGAGATTCTCAGCTTTCGCGCGTGGCGACCGAACGAGTCGCTCAGAATCTGGTCCGCGCTCCCCAGCGGGATGCTCAATCCGGGGAAAACCCCCGCCGCGCGCAATTAAACTTATCCGGAAAGAGTGTCGAAACTATATCCAATGCGATATCTGTATATACCTCGGTTGCACGAGCTCGTCCGAAAAAGTTGGCCCAACACGAAGAGGCA
>JASHPA010000088.1 GCA_030038365.1 Nitrososphaerales archaeon | reverse complement strand
CTCACGACCACCCGCTTCGGCGTGAGATCAACCCATTCGAGCGCGTAGGTAGAAGGAGAGATGGCTTGACCCGACGGTTACTGGCACTCCATGTAGCCGGTTTGAGTAGGGGAGACGACTAGCCTCCCAGCCCTCCCTGCCACCAAGTGCAGCTATCATCCGGGAGTATATTTAGTGTTCCCACGTTCTCGTTGGCTAGCTCGGGGTTTAAGTTCTCCGGACGGCAGTGGACAGCCGGTAATCCTCAGAGTGTATGCCTCGAAGCCGGGTTTGCGTCGTGAAACGCAGGCCCGACAGAACCTTTAGTGTGTTGCTGGACCAGTTCCTTCATCCTGCAGACGCTGCACACCCCGCTCGAGGATGGCTTTCCGCACTTGGAACACGAGACGAGCTTGGGCCCCTCCAAGGGAGAGAGCTTCGAGGAGACCTGTACTGCGGAGTTGAATAGGACATTCTTCATCCCAGGATGCTTGGCCTCGAGCTCGTTGAGATAATCGCGGACCTCGCTCCTGAGGGCCTCGTGCATGTACGGGCAGTTCGTGCTCTGGAAGGGCAACTCCGAGAGGTGAGCGTAGAGTGCCACTTCCTCCTCGTATATCTCCATGAACGGCTTCACCCTGCGGATGGGGAAATCGGTGTCGACCACAAGCGGGTCGAGCCATCCTATCCTGCTGACATCGCCGTGCATGAGATTCATCATGAAGGTCTGGACGAAATCGTCCAGGTTGTGTGCAGTCGCTATGACGTCGACGCGGGCCCGCTGGCCCGCTTCGTCTATCGCCCTCCTGCGGAAGATGCCGCACATGCTACAGGAGGAGATGTCCCTGGCATCCTTCCAGTCGAGCGCAGAGTCCAGGTCGAACCCGTAGAGCTCATTGTAAGAGACGACCTCGTGCTCGAGATGCAGCCTGTCCGCGAGCCAGGCCGCGTGTCGGATCGACTCCTCTCGGTATCCCTTGACGCCCTCGTCAACGGTAAGCGCCACGAGCTTGTAGCCCTTGGTCTCGCTCAGCGACCAGAGGACCTCGAGCAGCGACAGGCTGTCCTTGCCTCCGGAGACGGCCACTCCGACTCTGTCCCCGCGACCGAGCATCCCGTATCTCCTGATGGTCCTGCCCGTCTTCTCGACTATCGAAGCGCGAAAGCAACCCTGGCATAGGACCTCGCCGGAGTAACGTCTCGTGTAGAACGCTGGGCCACCGCACTTGCTGCAGACGGACGACAACCGGCCCCGGACGTGGACGAACCCTTAAAGCGTTGTCTACGAGGTCGCATCCGGATTTGCAGGAGCAGGAAGATTACAAGCGATTCACGTTCAACTACGGGATCGTCATGTTCCGCACCAAGAAGGGGCTATCTATCATGGAGAGCCTCGGGAAGCGCAAGATCACGAAGCCTCTAGCCTGGATTATGCTCTACCTGCTCCCGATATCCGGCGGCCTGGCACTCGCCCTGCTCATCGAGGAGTTCCTCGTCTATCTTTCGCCTAAGGGTGTGGAGGTCGTGAACTATGTGGCCAGCAGCATAAGCCCCACAGCTAACCTGCTCATCCCGGGCCTCAACCCCTACGTCCCAGTCCTCGACGGTTGGATAGCGATAGTCACAGCCGTCGTGATACACGAGGCCTCTCACGGTATAGTGGCGCGGAGCCTGGGTCTCAGAGTGAAGACGGCCGGCGTACTCTTCCTCCTCTTCATCCCGATTGGTGCGTTCGTCGAGGTCGATGACAAGGAGATGAGGGAGGTCAAGGTCAGCAAGTCGATGCGGGTCCTCGCGGCGGGTTCGGGTATAAATTTCATCGCGGGCCTGATCTGTATGTTCTTCCTGATATGGTCGGTCTCGGCGATGGCCCCTCTCGCCAACGGGTCCGCGATAGCCAGTGTCACCACAAATCCTCCTTCTCCGGCTTCCAAGGCCGGAATCGTCCCCGGGGACTTCATCACCGCCATCGACGGCGTCAGTAACAACGACCTCTCGACGCTCAATCTCCAACCCTATCAGGTCGTGAACATAACGATATGGCACGACGGAACGACGACGGTCTTACACAACGTTCAGCTTGGCGAGATCATCTACACCAACGAGCAGACGCACCAGAACACGACGGAACCGTATCTGGGGGTGGGCTACTACACCTACGGTTCGCTGGTTGGGTATATCACCAGCTATTCTTCCCCGTTGTCGGAACCTCCTATCAGGTGGGTAGAGTACCTCATTCCGCCCGCGTTCCCCAACGTCGGCGGTCTGATTCCGTTCTCGAGCCAGCTGAGCGAGTTCTACACATCTCCCCTTGGACCAGCGACCAACGCGGTCCAGAACCTGCTCTTTTGGCTCTTCTTCGTCAACTTCAACCTGGCGATATTCAACAACCTTCCGATATACCCGATGGACGGCGGGCAGGCGCTGGAAAGGTTCATCGTGGGTGTCGGGAGAGGCAAGATCAGGGACAAGGACGCCGCTAGTGTCACGACCGTCGTCACCCTTCTACTGGTGGTTATGCTGGTCTCCGTGGTCGCGGGTCCCTATCTGTACGTCCACTTCTTCGGGTGATTGGACCGTTAAATATTCTGCTCTGCAGCAGTTCGCGAGTGAGTTCAAGACGGCCGTCACACAGCTGACGACGACAGATAGCGCGTTCATCGACCTGAGCAGGGCGGTGTAAAATCACAGGGCCGCCGGTGGGCATCTTCCCTTCATGGGGCTGCGGCGGAGGCTCGGGAGTGGTCTGATGACGGGAGAAATCGTGCCGGTGGTACTGTCGGAGTTCGTCTTCACGGCTATCAGTAAGGTCTGAGCGCGTAGCGCAGCGTCGCTACCATCCCGCCGAACGACGAGACCTGCTTTCCCGTCTCTAGGGAGGGGTCGCTGAGGAAGACCTTCCCACCCTTCCGCTCGATGAGGTTGAGGGTGTCGACGACCATCTGCTCATCGACATTCTGAGAGAATACGTCGTCTGAGGCTACGCAAGCCTCCACGGCGCCGGCCTCGGCGGCCTGCCTGACCCGAGGGAGGGTATAGGCGACCTTGCCGTCACCCCGGGCTATCCGAGTCACCACTTCTTCGACCACCTCTTGGACCTCGACTAGGACACTGTCGGCCGCGACCTTTCTGAAGCCCTCAAACTTGATTAGGCTCCGCACGCCGTCTGAACCCGAGAGGTCGAACCCTTCGACCACGGTGGAGTTCTTTCCAATCTCTGGGTCGGAGGAGACACGGTTAGCGAGAGCGAGCTTGGTGTGCCCGGGACCGGCTAGGACAACCATGTCACCTTCGCGCCAGGAGTTCCTCAGGACAGCGACCACCTTCCTGAGGAAGGGTTCCGGGTCGGCCTCCTGTCCCCCCTTGCCGGAGGCTCCCGAGTCCACGCTCGAGAGGACGGACAGATGAGATCCTGTGAGCAGGCCGACACCGGCCTCTCTCCTGTCGATGGCGACGATGAGAAACCTCCTGCTCGCCTTGGCTGAGGTCAGAATCACTGTGTCGAGCGGCGACCATGAGTCTTTCTTCAGTGTGAGGCCGTAGCCAGGGGATATCGAGACGGAATGACTGCCGGCGGTGCTTATGCTGTCGTCGCTCGCTTCGCTTATCCTGCCGCGAACCCTTAGTCTCCCGACGCTGCTGTCGAGCGAGACCGACTCAACGACGAGCGCGATGGTCACCTTGATCCTCTCGCCTCTGTCGGGACGCGAGTACTCGTCCTCCCTCTTGGATACCCGCGAGGTCTTACTCACTATGGTATCGCCGGGAGCGATAAGCCTCCGCAGAATCCAGAGGTCGTCCGGAGACTCCACTATGAGCGAGCAGGTTCCTTGCTTCGGTATGAGGCTCGATACAATCAAGGGCCTGAGGCTACTCGAGCCCGAGGTCTCTGAAGGTGGCGACACTGAGGGTGTCGGGAAGGTTCCTTATGTCGCCTATCCGGTGCCCGATTATCCCCGTCACGTTCGCCCTCGCTGCCGCGTCAACGAGCCTCTGGGTGATTATCCCGTCGAATGTTATGAACTTGGCACCGGAGTTGGCGTCCACCTTTGACACGAGCTCGCTGATCGGGAACCTCCCCTTCTCGCTCAGGGGTTCGTCGAGGAGCACTGCCTCAAGTGTCCCATTGAGTGACGGGTAGACCTCCTTTATCTTGGATCCCAGCG
>JASHPA010000087.1 GCA_030038365.1 Nitrososphaerales archaeon | reverse complement strand
ACTGGCCCAGATTCTGGAGCAGCGCTGACTTCTCCTTGTCGACCTTCCCGGCGCCCACCAGACTGCGCCTGAGGTCGTACACGAGGTCGACGTGCTTCACAGCGACGGGACACGCCTGCACACACGCGCCACAGGTCGTGCACGACCAGAGCTCGTCCTCGCCGACGGCGGTCATCGGGTCTGCAGAAGCGCCCTTCTCCCTGTCCAGCAGCTCTAGCTTCCTCACGAGAACCCTCGGCGAGAGTGGCCTTCCGGCGGCGGTCGCCGGACATGACGACTCGCACGCTCCTATTTCCACGCATGAGTTGTAGGACATCCTCTCGAACCCCGCGAACTCGGACAGTGCTCCTGCGCCCACCTTGATCTCGGCAGCGTCAACCTTACCCGAGATCACGTCGCCGAGCTTGAACGGAGTCTGCATCGACGACAAGGGCCGGTCGAAGCCAGCGAGGAGGTTGACCGAGGGTTTTGTATAGTAAACCAGGAGCAGGAGGTTCCTGACCACGTCGAGGCCGGCGTCCACGACGACGAGGCTCCCGAACCAGCTGAGGGTGAGCTCTGCGGTCGTGAAGGCTATCGCGATCATGAGGACAGACTGCATCCCGGAGGATGCGCGCACGAACTCGGGAGACGTACGAGACACTTCCGCCTCTATCCGCCTGCTCTCGGCGTAACGCTGGACGCGCCACACGAAGGCCGCCGCGAGTCCGGCGATGAGCGGAATCGTGAGGACCAGCAAGGCTAGGCGGACCACGGGAACGAGAGAAAGCAGGGGGTCCAGCACGGCAAAGAGGATGGAGAGACCCACACCCAGGGCTATCGAGACGTGCATGAGGAAGACCGGGTCCCCTGTGAAGAGGCGTTTCGTCTCGTCCTTGATCAGGAGGAGCAGACGTCCGATCCCGACGCTCGTCTTCGTCTTCCTTGCGCGGCTGAGGATGCCACCGAGGAGAGCGGCCGCGCTCGCAAGGGAGAACAGATAGACGATGACGTAGAGCCCCGCAGAAAGCGCCAACGGCGCGGGGAGGCCCTCGCCTGTGCCTAATAATCTTCCCCGGCAAAAGGACGGCAGTTAGGGCGTGGTGAGGCGCGCGTCCCTCTTCCTTACTATCTTGGCGCCTCCCGTGGGCATGGCACGCATCACATCATCTAGGTTGACGGCCCCCAGAGAGTCCCCGTACATCTTCTTCAGCTCGAACAGGACCTTTTTCGCAGAATCCGAGGACTTTTCGCGGCTTGGGACTATCACAACGTATGCCTGCGACTGCTTGATCAGGGCCCCCTCCGGACCTGCGGCTATCCTTCCTGAACCATCGAGCCCCACCGCCAGCTCGACCCGGTTCTTCGTCACGAAGTTCTTCTTCCCTCTGATTGAGAACGAGCCCCTAGCCAGGTATTCGCCGCTCGGAGCGCTCCCGCTGACCTGGTCCGGGGTGACCCAGTAGGCGTCGGCTGCGGCGAGCCCCGTCTTCCAGGCACTGCTGAACGACGCCGTCGCCTGGCCCATCTGGCGCACCTCATCGGCACTCTGCGCCTCTCCGTCTTTGAGTATGAAGAACGGAGAGCCGAAGAGGTCGGCGTGGTAGGCCACGTCGCCCTGGTCCATGTGCTTCTTCACAAGTATCGTGTTAGACTGCGCGTCTCGCCCGCCGACCGCCAGCCTTCCTTCTGACGTCACGAACCACCTGAACTTCTGATACCACTCCTTCCTCTCCCGCCTGACGGCCTGCACCGTGGACTTTGGGATGGCCTTCTTCGCCTTCTTCAGCCGCGAGGTAAGCCCTGCCTCCACTTCGCGTATCCTGGCCGTCTCTGCCTCGGCTGACTTGGCCTCGTCGTACAGCACCGAGGCCATGGCCGCGGTCGACGATTGGGATCTGAGCCTCCCGGTCAGAGTCGCCGGGAGGGAGGCGTCCTCCACGAGCTTCGAGGCTTCTCCGAGTGAACCCACAGCCCCGACTTGCGCGGCCAGTTCCCTCATCGAGGTCGCCTCCCGCCCGAGTCCCTCGACCTCCTTCTGAAGACGGTGGATGGTCACTTCGATCTCCTTCGCCTCCCTGTCCTCCTCGGCCGGCTCCGTCTCCTCCTCCAGAAGAGAACGCGCAAAGGCTCTGTCCATCAGCTCACTCATCGTTGGGGCCGTCTCCACGACCGTTCCGTGGACGGGCTGGACCACCATCATCTCCAGGCCGGATGGAGTCTCGACGAGCGAGGGGGTAGGGTGGCCCAGTGCCTCCATGAGTTCTCTGATTGCGGTCTCGATCTCCGTCAGTTTCCCGGGTGAAAGCGGAAGCGGGTCCCCCTGTCCCAGCGAGACTCTGGCGAGTATCTCGTCCACGTACCGGCGGGGAAGAGAGAGGCCCCTCCCTAGCGCTCTCCCAACGGTCTTCTCCTTGTCCATCATCTCGCCCAGGGACGAGGCGGTCGTCGCCTCCGGGGATGCCCGGTTCTGCGGCGGCGGGACGTAGACCCTCCCTCTGCTGACGGCCCTATGCTGTCCCCTGAATTCTCTAAGCGCGATCGCGATTCTCTCCCCTGCCTCTGTGAGGATGATATTGCCGGGCGGCATCAACTCGAGCACCAGCTTGACTGACCTCTCCCCATCCGAGAAGACCATGAACAGGACCCTGTC
>JASHPA010000086.1 GCA_030038365.1 Nitrososphaerales archaeon | reverse complement strand
GGCGGGGCGAGGGCGGGCCCCACGTTGGCCTGAAGCGGGTTGTAGGGTGTGATCCTGATACCGAGAAGGTGCGTCACCTCGACCAGGATCGCGAGGGCGATGAAGAAGAGCACAATCGCGCCGCCGATTACCATCTCCTTGTTTACCGCGATCTTGGCCTCTCCCGTGATGAACCTGAGGAGCCTTGCCACCGCGTTCAGGTTGCCTCGTGGATTCTTTGCCATTTTAGCTCAACCTGATCTGTGGGTCTACGACCACGTAGAGGATGTCGGCGGCCAGGTTGGTAAGGACGATGATCAGCGAGTAGATGAGCGTGCACGCGAGGATACCCGGGAAGTCCTGGCCTAGGAGGGCGTTGTAGATGTACTGGCCCATCCCCGGATAGCCGAAGATGTTCTCGACGAAGACCGTCCCCGTGAGGGTGAACGTGATGATGAGGGAGGAGACGGTGATGACCGGGATCATCGCGTTCCGCAGTCCGTGCTTGAGGAACACCGACCTCTCGCCGACACCCTTGGCCCTGGCCGTACGGATGAAGTTCGACTGCATGACGTCGAGGACCGAGCTCCTCAGTATCCTCGTGACGATGCCGAACGTCGTTATCGCGAGAGCTAGACTCGGGAGCAGCACGTGCTGGATCGCACTCTCAAAGTAAGCGTAGTTGCCCTCCAGGAGGCTGTCTATCATCGGGATGCCCGTGATCGGCTTGGGCGTGACCATCCCTACACCGGCAGCACCTCCGCTGGGAAGCAGGTGCAGGTAAAGCACGAGGACCAGCAACAGGAGGAGGGCCGCGAAGAACGACGGGGAAGCGTAACCTGCGAGATAGAATGCCCTGACGCCGTAGTCGACCGGCCTCTTGTAGTAGAACGAGGCGAGTATCCCTAGCGCGATGCCGATCGCGAGAGTGAAGATGACGGCAAAGAACGTGATCTGGAGGGTGTACGGCAGGGTCTGCTCAATGACGACGGAGACCTTCTCGAAACCTCTCGAGGGCGAGACGCCGAGGTTGCCGTGCGCCAGTCCGACGATGTAATACCAGAACTGGATGTACAGCGGGTCGTTGAGGTGGTATTCGGCTTCGTATATTGCCACAAGCTTCGGGTGGAGCGCGGCGTTCTTGCCAAGCCAGGCATAGATGGGGTTCCCGTAGCTGTGCGAGAGCGTGAACGTAATCACTAGGACTCCCAGCAGGACGAAGACGGCAAGGAAGAGACGGCGTGCTATATACCGCCAGATATCCACAGCGGTGGAAAGCGCTATGCGTTATTTATCGATGTTGGTGGAATATTCTGGGTCTCCAAACGAGACCCCGGGTGCTGTGGGACGACGTTTTGTTAGTCGTTTCATCGTTAACTCCCCATTTCAGCCTTTAACATGCTGACGGCGCATAAATACGCCATTACAACCGCCCAAGCGCAAGAACGGGGCTCATGCGTACCCGGTCGCCGGACTCGTCGGAGCCCGGTGCAGCTCTCTGGCTCCATGAGCGCTACCTGACCTCCATGCGGCTTCGGGCGGTGGTTCCACGCCGAACCTGCCCGCTGTTCAGAGGTGCCTACCCTCGCGGCAGCCGTGCCATGAAGCCAACGACGAACCCTTACATGCCGCCCCGCGAACCGAACCGTCCATGTCCGCGCGGCGGAGGGCCGGCCTCCAGGACAAGTGGAAGTACGTCTTTGACTCCCTGGAGAGCATAATCCCAGTCTACGAGCGGGGCTCGAGCATGATCTCGCTCTTTTCGGACCGGGAGATGCGGTCCGAGGCAGTCGCCTTCGCCGTCAAGAGGGATGGGCTGGTCCTGGACCTGGGCTCGGGGCCGGGGACGATGGCAGCGAGCGCGACCCGCGCCGGCGGGGACGTCGTGCTCCTGGACGCGTCCAGGAAGATGCTCGGCGCGGCGTCCGGCGAGAACAGGGTCCAGGCCGTCTTCGAGCACCTCCCCTTCCGCGACTCTGCGTTCGAGGGCGTCATCGCCGGCTTCTCGCTCAGGGACTCGATGGACCTTGTTTTGGCCGTGGCCGAAGTGAGGAGGGTCACAAAGGCGGGAGGCAGGTTCTCCTTCTGCGACCTCGGCAAACCCGAGTCCTTCGGCAAAGCGGTCGCGCTGGGGTTCTACATCCGCGCTGTGGTGCCTCTGATTGGGGCGGTCTCGGGAGGCAGGAAGGGTCTCGGTTTCAGCTCTCTCTACGAGACATACCTGCTGACCCTCACGAACGGCTCGCTGGTCAAGCTCCTTTCGGGGTACTTCTCGAGCGCGTCCATCACGGAGCGGCGGTTGGGCGGCTCGATTGTCGTGCGTTGCGTCGCCTAGCTAGACTACCTCGGAAAGCTCGGTGAAGACGGTCAGGACCGAGTCCCAGGGTATCGAGCAGCCGGCCGCCTTCTGGTGCCCGCCTCCATTGCCGCCGTGCCTGGCAGCGATGCTGCTTATGGCCTGTCCCAGGTGGACGCGGCACCCGGACGTGGCCCTCAGGCTCACCTCCGCTCTGACCTTCTCCTTCTTCTTGTACGATGCCCCTACCACGACGTCGAAAGCTCCCAGCAAGAGCTTGGCGACGTTGCCGGTGCTGCTCTCCTCCGTCTCCATGTATGCGAGCCTCCCTAGCTGCACCCCCTTCTCGTGCACCTCGCCGGCCAGCGCGGTGACCACCTCGAGCTGCCTGAGCGCCATGTCGCTCAGCCGTTCTATCGAATGGGGCACCCTCATCGCAGCGAGCTCTGTCACGAGTTTCTCGAGGTAGGCGTACTCGCCCCTGTTGTTCGCGATCGCGTAGGAGAGCATCGTGCACTCGAGGAGCACGTACTGCCTGTCGAACCTCTCCATCATCTTCGTCGCGACGGGTGACGAGTCCATGTAGTCCGTGACCGCCCCGTAGAGAGCGAGGTGGGCCGCCTCGGCCGGGACGCTTTCCCTGAACGCCTGGTAGGTCAGCATGGCCGCACACTCACCGGTGTCGTGGACCAGCCGTATTGGGAGGGACGCGAGCTTCTCTCGCGCCTGAGGCGCGAGGTAATGATGGTCGATGTAGGTCACTTTCATCCTCCTGGAGAGCTCCACCAGTTTTTCGGCGAAGGAGTCGAACTTGGTCGCGTCCGTCCCGAGGTCGCAGAGGACGAGGCTGTCCGCCCCTTCGGGCACGCTATCCAGCTGCTTGAAGACCTCGTCGTA
>JASHPA010000085.1 GCA_030038365.1 Nitrososphaerales archaeon | reverse complement strand
ATAATCACATGGCTAACTTCAGCGGCGCCTACTATCTGAGCGCCTCACCGAGTGAGCAGGTCAAGGCCAACGTCACGGTCGAGACCCAGCCGCCGCTCGCGCTCGGCTACAGGCTGCTGGACCACGGCGACGTCTCCAACGGAAGCCTCTTGGGTGTGAGCGTGGTGATCAGCAACACCGGAACTTCCACGATCGACAACGTCACGCTGGACGACGACTGGTGGCAGGCTTACGCGGGTATCCTTTCGCTATCGAGTGGCTCTTCGAACATCTTGATTTCGAGCATCGCAGCCGGCGCGAACGCGACCGAGACCTACGTCCTCAAGGTGACCTCGTCGTCGGCGCAGCAGATAACCATCCCGGCCGCGAAGATCAGCTACACCTACACGCTCTCGACCGGCACCTTTACCGGGTACGCGACGCTCGGGCAGCAGCTCCTCGAGGTCAACCAGGTAGACCCCTCCATCACGGCCGTCGCCAGAGCGGACATTGGGTCTGACTCCCCCCTGGGGACTTCTGGCAACTACACGGTCACCCTGACCAACGTCGGCAACTCGTCAGCCCTCAATGTCGACGTCAGCGGCCATTCGGTGGGCGACATAGCACAGGACGGCGGTACGGCGACCGTAGTCATACCCATCACTCTCACGAACCTCGAGCAGAGGAACCTTACCAGTTCGTTCGAGCTCACCTACTCGAACACCGCGGGGCAGCAGCTTAACATGACGACGAACAACGTCCAGCTCATGCTGTCTCACACCTCTATGGTGATACCCTTCATCGAGCTCTCGACCAACGACACGCTCACGGCTAGCGCTATCGCGGCCAAGACGATGAACGTAACCTACACCTTCTCGAACGGAGGCACGGGAACACCGACCAGAATCAACGCGACCGAGGACTTTCCCCAGGGCGTGGCGTGCACGAACGCCTCTCTGGTGGGGAGCTGCGCGGGCAGCGCCTACACGGTGTCCGTAGCTTCGCTGCCCAAGACCGGTCTGAACAACCTCACCCTGACCTTCAGCTCGAACAACTACATCATCCCACCGACGAGCATCGTAGCCAGCTACGAGGGCATGGAGTTGCACACCTTCGGTGGTGGTTATGTGATACCTGCTGGACTGGTGATAACAAAATCCTTCAGCCCCGGTGTCGGCTTTCCGGGCACCGGCTCGGTAGTGACGCTTGGCGTGACGAACGCAGGGACGTCGCCCGTTTACAACCTGACTCTGGCCTCGAGCGTCGACAAGTTCGACCTTGCCTCCAACTCCACCGAGACGACAGACAGGACCTACTCGATGATCTCCCCGGGCACGACCGAGAGCTTCAGCTACGGGGTGACGCTCTCCTCGGCAGCATACGGGAACCTCTCTGGCACGATAGCCTCTGTCGACTTTACGTTCGCAGGCGCGGCCCAGGGGATCTCGGGAGGAACGGGAAGCATGGTCGTCTATACGGCACCGACGGCGTCGGTCAGCACGACCCCGTCGAGCCCGGAGCAGAACCACGACTTCACGCTCACGGTGACCATCTCCAACACGGCGGCCGTCGCCGTATCCAACGTGGTCTACACGCTCAAGCTGCCCTCGGGGGTCTCGGTCGTTTCGGGAGGTACTCTCTCCAACCATGTCCTGACGCTGAGTGTCCCTACCCTCGCCGCTAACTCGAACCAGAACTTCTCGTTGACGCTGAGCGCGAACACCGGCCTCACCATAGGCACCTCCGGCGCCAAATTGACCTACCAGTACCTCGGGGCGACGCTCACCGGTTCCCCACTGTCGAACTCGATAACGGTGAGGATAGATGAGACGACGACATACACCCTTCCCATCGGCGCTGCCGTGGTGGTCGGGCTCATTGCGGTCATCTTCGTCAGGCGCAGAGCGGGTCCAGTTGCCAAGCCCTAGCCAGCGCGGGCCAGAAGAACGTTCGGCCGGCGCCGTCGTATACAGGAACGCAGGTTCGGGAAGGGTTTACCTTCTCCTGAAGTATCCGGCCGGACACTGGGACTTCCCAAAGGGGAACATCGAGAAGGGTGAGCAGCCGCTCGATACGATGCGCAGAGAGGTCAGGGAGGAGACAGGGCTCACGGAGATAACCCCGGTCGAGGGCTACAAGCAGGTCATAGAGTACTACTACATGCGTGACGGAGGAAGGATACACAAGCAGGTCATCTTCTTCCTCGCCGAGTCGGCGCAGGACAGTGTGACGCTCTCCTTCGAGCACCAGGACTACGCCTGGCTCCCCTTCGGAGACGCGCTAAAGCTCGTGACCTATCCCAACTCCAAGAAGCTCTTGGCTGCTGCCGAGGACGCGCTCACGGCGCTGGCATCGAAGAATTGAAGTCCCGCACGACCTGTAGGGGGTCTGCAGCCTCCACGATAGACCGGCCCACGATGGCGAAATCGGTCCCCGCTTCTACGACGGCTAGGTCAGCCTTACCGCCCTGATAGCCCACGCCCGGACTCAGGATCAGCTGCCCCTTCGCAAGCACGCGCCTGACCTGCTCGATGACCGGCAGGGACTTGGCAGAGACTATGACCCCATCGGCCCGCCACTCTCTTGCCCTCCTCGCGAACTCCATGTACAGCGGCTCGCCCCCGAACATCAGGCCGTACCCTTCGCGGGCTCCGGCGTGGCTCATGTAGACGAGCAGGATCACTCCCTTTCCGCGCTTTCTCGCGTCTGCTATGACCTCCGAGAGCCCCTCCTCAGCGCCGACGAAAGGGTTCGCTATCACCGCGTCGAAGCCGTTCGAAAAGAGCAGGTCCGTCGCCTCCAGGTTGGTCGACCCTATGTCGTTGAGCTTCATGTCAGCGATGGCTGGAAGCCCCTTCGAGTCGCAGATGCGAAGGAGCCCCGTGATGCCGCTGAGTCCGCCGGGAAGCAGGAGATGCCAGTTCAGCTTCACGCCCGCGACCGAATCCCCTACCGCTGCGAGCAGCCTGGACGCTCGTTCCACTCTGGTCTCGGTCGGCCCGGTAAAGTCGAGGGCAAGGATCACGCGGCTGGAGTGCTTCTTGGAAGAACTTACGAGGTCATCGCGGAAGCCCAATCAGAACTCCACCAGCGGGTGCTTCTCCGCCAGCTTGATGACCTTCACGTAGTGGAGCCCGTGCTCGTCGGCCCTCTTGCTGAAGCCGGTCTCCCCCAGGTTCGAGGGCGAGTACTTGATGAAGCCCGTCGAGGGTTCGTCCTTTATGCGCGTGTAGAAGAAGAGCGAAGCCTCCTCGTAGTCGTCGAGGCGGGCGAACGCGCCGACTATCCAGCTGGTCCCGTTCTTGAAGCTGTACACCGGCAGCGGGGGTTCCTCGTAGAGCATCTTGTAGGTGGCGAGCTTGACGAGCGAGGACAGGTCGGCGACCTGGGCGGCGAGGAACTTCTGGTGGAACTCCTTCTTGTGCTCGAGAATGCTGGGAAGCTTGAGGACATGGATCACCGGCGAGTAGATGTACGATGGGGTTGTGGCCGAGTCGACGAGGAGCACCTCCTCCGTCTCGCCGACGTTCCTGTAGGCGAGGAATTCACCTCCAGCTACGCCCTCATAGTAGTAGAATATCGGCACGCCCATGAAAAGGTCGTTCTGCACGGAGAGCCTGACTTTGTCGCCGTGATTCGACATGAAGACCGGGAGCTGGGCGCGCTCGAGCGCGCAGGCGAGCCTGCCGAGGTCCACCAGCGAGTCCAGTCTCACGAAGCACCCTCCGATGATCCTTCGCTGTTCCTTCTTCGCCGGCAAGTTGCCCGCCGTCGACTGCTGGGATTTAATAATCTTGTTCCCGGAAAAAAGAAAAAAGCAATCGTCCATCGGGCTGCCCGGGACTTGGAGACGTACGACGAGATGCTGGCAGAGGTCAGAGAGATGCAGCTATCTCTCACCGGGCTTATCGGGGTCCCTGAGACGCCCGAGACGGACAATTCCGTCTGGTCGCTCTATGCGAAGTGCGAGAGGCTCGTGGGCATCATAAAGTTCCGCCTTGACGTGGAAAGACCCGGATCCTTCCTCGAGCTGCCGCGCTCGGAGATGCCGGGGGTGTTTCTGCGGCCTGCCTCGGAGGCTCTGGAGATGGCGGACGAAGCTCTCGCGAACGAGAGATATGCAGACGCGCTGGAGTGGCTCAGGACCGCGAGGACGAACCTGCGGGCCTATCTCGCTTCTAAGCGCCGGATCAGGATGAGGTCGACTCGGAAGGCCCGTCCTCGTCGCCCGTCTCCTTAGCTTCGGGCTCCGA
>JASHPA010000084.1 GCA_030038365.1 Nitrososphaerales archaeon | reverse complement strand
ATCACGAGCACCGCCCCGAATGCAAGATAGATCAGCGACTCCAGGTTGTCCCTTTCCAGGGTCAGTGTGAGGAGGGCGCCCACGACAGCTCCGGACGTGGTCGCCAGCTCGAGAAACACGCCTATCCTGACGTTCGCCATCTTCTCCTTCACGTAGGCGGACGCCGCCCCGCTCGAGGTTGCGATGACCGAGACTATGCTCGCCCCTATGGCGAAGAGAGGTGGCACACCCAGGAAGAGGGTCAGTACGGGAACGATCACCACGCCTCCGCCGAGACCCAGGATAGAGCCAAGACAGCCGGCTACGACCGAGACCAGGAGGACGACGAAGAAGAACTGGAGCGCATCCATGTCTGCAACGCCCTCCTCACGGTTCGGAGACTCCCAGCAGGCCGAGGTTGGAGAGTAGCAGGCTGAGAGGCTTGGTGCTCTTCGGGTCCTTCTCTATCGTCCGAGCCAGCGCCTCCCCGTACAGGTTGATTATCGTCGATTCCCTGTCTTTGGCGGAGTCCCCGGCCTTGCTGGACCTCTGCTCGTACTCCTTCGCGACTTCCGCCAGGTAGAACGCGACGCGGTCGGCAAGCTGCTCCATCTCGGAGCTCGAGAAGCTGATCTCGACTCCCTTCAGGGCCCTCAGGATGGCGAATATCCCCCGCAGCCTCTCGAGGTTGACCGACAGGAAATACCTCCTCAGGTCCAGAGGCATCCTCCCGTAGTCCACGATGAAGTAGACGGCTTCGGCCCGGTAGTACTTCTGGAGGATACCGTGCGCCTCCGGCTCTTCCCTCGCGACCGAGATGAGCTTCGCCGCCTTCAGCTCCTTGATGTGGTAGTACACCGAGGGAGGGGCGAGTCCGAGCAGGTCGGCGAGCATCTTCTGGGTCAGCTCCTCCTCTGCGAGGTGCCTGAGGATCTGTCTGTTGACGGGCTCCACGATGAGCTTAGCGGCTTTGAGGTCTGAGATCACCTTGATGGAAGCCAACGAACACCCAACGATTAGTCGAAACTAATCGTGTATATAAAACTAATCAATGGACCCACGTTGCTAGGTCCCCTCGTTGTACAGGCAGACCTGGATGTGGGATATGGGGATATCGCCTAGAATCGGAAGAGGAAGAACTTATCAAAACGTGCGTCCGCAGGGCATTTTATCTCGAATAGGTTCTTCTATTGACGGATTTCTAATCGCCGTCATCGATGGAGCCAGAAGAATACCCTCTCGACGAGGCCAGCAGGCAGAAACTCCGAAGGTTCCTCTTACCCAAGACAACCTATGGTAAATGGACTCTGGCCGACCAGCTCGTCACTAAGACCGTGAACGATTTGATCGACGACTGCAAAACCATCGAGGAATTCATCGCCAAACTCGACAGGGCTTCGGAAGAATCAAAATCCAAGAAAGACCTCAATAGGGTAGTCCAGCTCGCTGTAAAGGAGAAAGTGCAGGAATACCTCGACCAGCTGAAGCGCGACAGATAGAGCGGCCGGTCGCGGCGAGGCGGTCAGGCTCTTGCAAATCGGTTGACTCTCAGACATTCCTTGTTCGAGAATCATGTCCATAAACGTCTGGCAGGGACGATGACGTATCATTGATAGCAACGGGAGACTCGTTCATCAGCGATGTGGTGATGCCGGCGTTCAGCGTCATCAGGAAAAAGCTCGAGTCAAAGAAACGGATGGTGGCAGTAGACCGCGAGACGTCTGAAGCCACCATCATCTCAACTTATCACGCTCAGCTCGAAATCAGGTACACTATAGGCTTGGAGACCACCGCGGAGGGAACTTTCGCGGTCGTCTCGACAACGTTCCGTGACCCGCTCACAGGCAGAGACGAGGCGACGCAGCCTGAAGCCTTCGGACAGCCCGGGGAGGAACCTGCCAGTCTTTCCGAGGTGACAGAGGAAGACATCGTAAGCGACTTCTTCCGCAACTATAAGCCAGCCACGAGCTCGGAGGAGTCCGAGGGATACAAGCTCCAGCCCGGCGACTTGCTCTGAATACTGCTACTCGAGACTTACGACTTCGTTCTGGTCGCAGGAACGCCCCCTTTCCAAACGTTGCGGACGGGTCGAAAGTCCTTCAGCCGCGCTTCGTTTAATCTGAAGCTCTTCCGTCTCGCCTGGTCGACCGAACCCGTCTGCGAGAATCGCTCGTCTATCTCGTCCTTCAGTCTGACCTTCCAGTCAGGATGCGTCGTGCCGGGAATCTCGTAGCCAAGGACCTCGAAGCTGCCGCTCAGCGGAAACCTCTTCTCTTCCCCTTTTTGGGGAAGGAAGCCCTGGACGCGCACGGATCCGGGCCCTGCAGGGATGACGGAGAGTACCTCTGAGGCTTCGCTCAGTGCGATGCTTTCGTACCCCTGTTCGTAATCATCATGAGAGACGACGATGGGCTCGGCGTGGGCGAGCCACCTGTTCGGAACCTTCTTCTCGATGTATTCGGTCTTGGTCCTGGAAACCACCCAGCCGACGATCGCGTCCCTGATGATCCAGCTCCCGTCGATGTCCTCCAATCTCATGGTCCTCTTCTCCTCGCTGACCTCTAGCGTCAAGTTTGAGCGTGGCGTGGCTCCCGCACGTCGCATATATCGGCGAGACACCGGAAATCCTTGCTCGAGGTATCTGCACCCTTCTATTGCCTGCTTACGATGTCGGAAAGCGTTTCCAGATAGACGACCGCCGTAAGATTCATGGGATAAGCTGGTACATCCACAACGTCGTTTCAACCTCTAACTGGACTTCGACGACGAACCGACCACATCCCGGGTGATTGCGTAGGATCCCCATATGCATCGTGGCTCACTTCAAGGGTGAGAGGTTCGACCTGATTCAGGAATATTTCGACCTCCAGACCGTCACTGGCATTCCCGGGAAGGTCTACAGCTAGGCCCGCTACACGATGCTAACAGCGAGACGGCTTCGAAGTCCTGGCTCGGACGCGCAATCTACGGACACGGAGCGGTATTCGTCAGAAGCAGTTCGCCGCTCAAGCCAGGAGTTCAGTTAGCGACTACTTCACTGGGATGGCGCTCACTGTCTAAGTTGTCGAGCGCCTCCATCGTCTTCCCCCTCTGTGTCTCGGGAAGCGAGAAGCTCATTATCAGCTCCATCGCGAAGGTGAAGTGACGGTCGTAGATGTGCTCGTAGAGAGCGCGTTGAGTGTACGGGCCGCTGCCGCAAACGCACTTCATTTTCTTTCTTTATCGTTCCATTCAACCCCTTGAACTAAAGCGTTGTTAACGGATAATCCATAACAAGCGTCGATTAGCGGGCTTTAGTCATTGAGGTAATGCGCAGTATATTACGCAAAGCATGTTTAATGCTCCAGTAGAATTATCGGTCATGTGACCATCAGGGAACGACGCATAACCGGAAGTAAGTTTCCCACAGAATTTAGTTGTGTGAGGATTAAGCGACAACTTCCCGAGGCAGTTCTCATGGCGGCTCGAGGAAGGACAAGGAAATCAAAGGTCACCCCCGATGAAGAGGCTAGGCTCTCGAGGATAATGTTCGCTGAGTACAGGGAAGAGAACGCCAAAGACCTCGAACGGGAAGGTATCGGCAACTGGTAGAGGACCTACGAGAACAAAACCAAGCAGCGGCGTTGCAGTAGCCCGTGCCAAGGCTGGAAGTGCCGGGAAACCGACGCGTCGTTACGGCAGGGAAAACTCGACCATTACAACCCGCATGATCTCTCACCTGCTGGACGGGAGACGGCTGAGCGCCCTTATCCCTCTGGCCGCAGCGACAATCGCCCTGTATGTCTTCTTGGCGCCCGTCCCTGCATTCGTCAGTGCCGAAGGTCTAAGCAAAGTACTATCTTACGACGTCTTCCGCGCTGATGCCCTTTGGGCCGGCTGCTACTCCGGCGCGATGCTGGCCCTGGTGATGACGGTTCGCTGCCCGTCACGGGTCACAGCAGTCGCAGGAACGGTCTGTTGCTGGGTTCCGCTGCTCATCTCCTACGCCTGGACCGTGAGCGTGGAGCGGTACTTTGGCGTCTTGCTCGCGACGATAACCATTCCGACGACCTACCTCTCGTTCAACCCGTGGGTCGACCGCCTGGACGTGGGCCTCGTCGTCCTCGCCG
>JASHPA010000083.1 GCA_030038365.1 Nitrososphaerales archaeon | reverse complement strand
TCCCTGCCTGGCCGCGTCCACTGCATCTGTCAGGGAGACCGCCAGGTCTCGGTCGCCGCCCTTCGCGGAGGACTCGAGGGAAGAAACCGCCGGCGCGAGAGCGTCCACCATGGTCTTCTCTCCCACCTGCGTTCCCCTGGAAATCTTCTGCACGCCCTCGAGCCCCGCCCGGAAGAACGCTGCAATATCGCGTCCATCGAGCTCAACCTTCCCGGGCACGGCCGTGGCTCCCTTGAGGTAGAGACTTCCATAGAGAGGACCCGCGGCCCCGCCAACGGTCTCCATCAACACCGCTCCGGCCTTCTGCAGAAGAGATGCGGAGTCGGCGAAGGATTCCACGGCGAGCTTCTCATTGACGGCGCGAAACCCCCGCACCATGCTCAGTCCGTGTTCGGCGTCTCCTATCTGGGAGTCAAGGAAGTTGAGGTACTCGCTGTTGGCCTCCATGACCTTCAGGGTGTTCCTCATTATCTGAAGCCAAAGCTGTATGCCTATCGCGTCCCGTTTCAACGCCGACACCTGTCCCGGTCTCTAGCACTGCTTCATCGCGATCGTTTCGCATGGCGCAGCGAGGAGGCTCTTAAGCTCGGAATCGAGCCTCAGGAGCGAGACAGAAGCGCCCGCCATTTCGAGGGAGGTCATGAACTCCCCCACCCAGGATACATCTATTCTAATCCCTCTCTCTTGAAGAACTTTGTTCACGGCGCGGTAGAGTATGAACCTCTCCATGCTCGGGGTTGCTCCGTACCCCTGGACCATGACGGCCGCCTCTTCCCCTGCCTTCAGCCCCAAGTCATCGGCACATGCGTTCGTGAGGACCGCCGCGACCTCGTCGGCACTACGCACGTGGTCTCTCCTTGTCCCTCGCTCTCCATGGATGCCTATCCCGAACTCCATCTCGTCGGGACCGAGCTCGAAGGTGGGCTTTCCGACTGAGGGGACGATGCAGGGCGTCAGGGCGCACCCCATGGATCTTACGTTCCTGATCACCTTCAGCGCCACGGCCTTCACCTCAGGGAGGCTCGCGTTCATCTCAGCTTTGGCCCCGGCACATTTGTGGACGAAGACGGTCCCCGCGATCCCTCTTCTCCGTTCCGGGTCACTTATCGCGACATCATCATTGACCACGACTGAGTCGATCTTCCCTCCCTCAGTATCCGTCATCTCGGACGCGGCGCCGAAGTTCATCAGGTCGCCTGAGTAGTTCTTGATTATCAGCAGAGTACCCAATCCAGAGTCGGCCCCCTTGATTGCCGCTGAAATCTGACCGACGCTCGGAGAGGTGAATACCTCGCCGGCGCATGCCGCCGTCACCATGCCCCTTCCCACGAACCCTCCGTGCGCCGGCTCGTGCCCGCTTCCGCCTCCTGTGACCAGCGATACCTTCCCTGGAGTCGGGGCGTCGGCCCTGACGAGGGTGTTCCACCCCGGAATCCTCCGGACGATGTTGGGATAGGCTAGCACCATCCCTTCTATCATCTCCCCTACTTCATCCCCGGGTTTGTTTATCAGCTTCTTCAAGTCGTAGTGCGGGGACCTGAAAAGATATTTGAGGATAACGAGAGCTGGAAGAGTCGACCTATCTGGATATCCCGCCTCCGGGGCGCTTGTCCAACGCGAGGACCATTCCGAGGCCAGACGCGCCGTGTTTTCACCACTCTACTGTAAGCTCGTCCTGCGATGGGAACCGAGAAGAATTTTTTCAGGGTCGTGGAGGTAGCCTCGATTCTCGCAGGTGATCACCACGCTAAGGAGTGGGCAAGTCTGGCGTCATTCTTCCGATTTGGAGAGGTTCTGCAGCATTCGCTTCATGCTACGCGCGGTGGTCATTCGGTCTTCTTCGCTCAGACCCTCCAGGAGCCGGGCTTCGAACTCTTTTCTGAGACCGCTCATCTCTTTGAGGAGCCGGCTTCCGTCTGGCGCCAGCGCTACCAAGGTAAAGCGGTTGTCGCGTGGGTCGACCCGACGGGTTACCAGGCCTGTTGCTTCCATCTCCTTGACGAACCGGGTGAGAAGTGCCCCTTCCATAGTCAGGCGTCGTTGAAGCTCTGACTGGCTTAGCTCTCCAGCGTGCATGAGTTCGTGCAGGATGAGGATGCGTGAGAAGCTCATGCCTGCCCTCTGTGAGAACACTCGTGAGACATCCCGATGCAGGTGGGTGAGTATTATGGAGAGGCTCTCCTCTTCCCTCTCATGCGGCGAGTTTCGTTCTCGTAGTGATTTAGTACTCATGGGACGAAGACCAGCCGGCGACCCGCGGTTCCCTGACGTTGCCACGCGCTCTCCACTTCCGCCAGAGGTACGCGCTCGACGTCGACGCGGAGCTTTCCGCTGATGGCTAGGTCCCACATCTTGGGAAAGGCCGCAACGATCGTCTCACGAGAGACGCTCCCGCCTCCACCACCGCTCAGCTCGAGTCCGACACTCCGCAGGGCCTCTGAAGGTACCGACGCGTTTGGGCCAGCCATCGCACCAATCTCGATGTAACGGATCGGGGTAGGCTCGGCCTTCAGGTCATGGCCCGTCAGTGCGCGGAGTAGGACCTCCGCTGGATGGCCCCATACATAGTCGATGATGACGTCGAACGGCGCTTCCCGTGCGAAAGCTTCCGCAAGCGCTTGATCCGATTGACTCAGAGAGATGACAGAGTCGGCCCCGAGGCCAGGCAGCGCGCTCAATGCGTGCTCGTTGCGTCCCGCTGCCACAACACGCCCGGCACCCAGATACTTCGCCACCTGGATGGCACCCTTGCCGGCGTTCCCGGTTGCTCCTAGCACGAGCACTTTTTCACCCTGCCGGAGTTTAGCGCGATATTCCAAGGCCAGCCAGGAGGAAAGGACAGCGTTCGGCACGGCAGCGGCGGTTACATCGTCTACCCCGTCCGGAAGCGGGAAGCACCATGCCCGGGACACAACCGTGCGCTCGGCCATCGTCCCGTACGGTGGTCTGCAGCCTCCGCAGTAGAGCCGCTCCCCTCCGCTGGTGACGGCGACGCCGTCAACCCCGCAGACGGCAGGCAGCTGCTTGTAGCTGTCATAGTGCGAGCCGCGCGCCCTGGACTTGCTGAGGTTTGTCAGCGGAGCCGCTTTCATGGTGACGAGGATCTCCCCGTCTACCGGAACAGGGTCCGGAAAATCCTCATACTTCGGAACGGTCCCAAGCTCGTGAATGACTGCGGCTTTCATGGGAACCGTCTCCACGTGTTGCTTGATAAAGTTAACTATTATTAAGGTCAATTATAGCTGAGCCCCCTTAGTCAATACGATCAGTCTTTGGTACCACGTGATTGACCACGACCAGTCGTCACACTACTGCTACCGTGGACAAGATCACGGACGCTCCCCCCGCTGGCCATCATCCTGGGACAGCGGGCCTTGGTCTTACGAGGCGAGAGTCCGGGCCAAACGCTCCGCTCCATCGAATGAATCCAACCTTCACTTGGTCGATTGCTAACGTACCGGCGGCGACCGTTCCTGCAACTAAAAGCAGCTCTGGGAGAGGCAGGGGGGCCATCAGAGTCCCGGTGAGAGCTAGTGTCGAGACCACAGCGATATCTGCCACGATCGCAATCAGCAGAGCCCAGCTCGGCCTGGAGGCCCAAAACCGGTCCTGCTCCCGCACCATGATGAGCGCGGCCTGGG
>JASHPA010000082.1 GCA_030038365.1 Nitrososphaerales archaeon | reverse complement strand
TCGAGCGGGACGCCAGCGATAGCACCAGATAACATAGTGATCCAGCTGGTCTCGTCGCAGACGAACGTGCTTTCGGTCGAACAGACCGTCACTATACCCCAGGGCAGCATAGGGGTCCTCGTCCCGGTCCAGACGAGCACGCTCCCCGGACAGGCCAACATCACCGCCTCCTCACCGGGGCTGAACTCTGGCACTCTGCCTGTCACAACGGAGATCCCGGCGCCGACGAAGCTTCAGGTCTATCTCGCGCCCTCCTCCGTCCTGCAGCCGGAGACTGGTAACTTCCCCGTCCTCTACGTGCAGCTTCAGGACGCCAGCGGGAACCCGGCGAGCGCCAGGGAGGCCACAAGGGTCGTTCTGACGTCCTCGAACTCGAGCCTCTTCAACGAGACCATGTTCGTGACGATACCCCAGGGCGCCGACTATGCGAGCCTCGCGCTCGACCCGGCCTCGACGGGAAGCACCACCTTCACGGCATCGGCGAGCGGACTGGACTCTTCGACGGCCACGCTGAAGGTCTCCGCCTTCCCGTTCGCCGCGAGCCTCACGCTCTCCGCCCCTGCCTTCATCTACGCAAACCAGACTGAAGTCGCCATAGTGAAGGTCATGTACCTGGGCCAGCCGCTCAGCAACGTCACCGTGTTCTGGAACGCCTACAACGTCTTCACGTCCAACAACAACGATACCACGAACTCGAACGGCATTGCGCAGATCATCCTCACGCCCGCTGGGTCGGGTTCGGCCAACGTGACCGCCACCGCGACAGGCTCGGTCTTCGGTAAGTTCCAGGTCTCCGCCGCGTTCGCTATCTTCGCGCTGCCCGCAAAGCCCCGTGCCAGCCTCCTGCAGGACGTGGCTAACTACTGGTACATACCCGTCGCCATAGTCGTGGCTGCCGCGGCCGCCGCTACCTTCCTCCTGAGGAAGAGAAGGAAGCACGCCAAGGCCGAGCTCGAAGCCGGCTTCGAAGCGGTCTCCTAGTCGCTCCGCCTGGAGCGGCCAGCTCTGCCAAATACAGATTCGGCGTCGAGATATTTTCCAGAGCCAGAGTCCACGATTCCACTTGCTGTGCAAGAATCGAGAAGTAGGGGCCGCTCCGTCCGACACCCGATGAGCTTCAGCAGATGCACAGGCCGCGTCTCCAAAGTCGGATCGGGATGGAGGTGCGAGGAGATGGGATGCGATGGGCTCGCAGCATGGCACGTCACTTCGGATAGTGGAGATTACAAGTGGTGCCCAAGGCACACCGTCTCCCGGATGAAGGAGAGACGTTTCTGGAGACTTGGCGGCCGCGACGACTTGGGCGCCCTGGCCTAGACCTGGGCGCTAGCGCCTCTGGCCTTCCTTGCCCTGTAGAGGGTCCTCTGACCGAAAAGGTTCCCTGCACGTTTGGAGATGTAGACCTGTATCATGGTACCCGCGACCACGAGCGTCGCAGACACGAGCACCGACTCGGGGATCGGGAAGCCCGCGGAGATGGAGGCGTCAAAGAGCATCGAGCCTCCGACCACGGCCGATATGGCGGGCAGCAGGAAGTCCGTCAGAAGGTATCCATACGCGAAACCCACTATGCCTACCAAGGGTGGGACGACCGGGACGGAGATGAACGCCTGCGCGATCGCCACACCGACCAGCCCCATCGCCAGCCCCATCCCCGCAGGGAGGAACAGGAGGCTCGTCGTGCCCCCGAGCGCAAAGCCGGCGACGAAACCGATGACTGCCCCGGCCGGTCCAAGGGCATCGCCTCCGAGGGTCGTCCCCGCCCATGCGACCATGAGGCCCACGACCACGAAGGACAGCCACTGGATGATCCTGCTCCCTACGAACAGCATCATCAAAGAGATGGCGATGACGAAGACCGCTGCCAAAAAACCGAAGTTCTCAGGAAGGTAGGAGAAGGGGAACGATGGAAGCAACCATCTGAACCTCTCTGATTGAAATTTAAGCGTACGCAACCAGGAATCTATATTGGGCCAGCGTGCGTCACTCGGTACGGGTGGGTCCCTGAGGCGAGAGGACCATCTTCCCCGGAGCCGGTGGCTTCGAGTCCCTCTGAAGGTAGACCAGCAGGGCCAGGGCAGAGAAGCCGAAGAGGACTATGGATATCTCGCCCGCAAGGTACAGTCCGGGTATCAGGTCGGGGAGCGCGCCATTGAACAGCCCGAGACCCAGATAGAAGAAGACCGCGTTCTTCGTCCCCGCCGGCCTGCTCTTCGTCACCAGAAAGAAGACCCCGTATATCGTCGCTGCCGTGACGAACCAGCCGACGAAATTCGAGAGCGGCACTCCGAAGTACTGGCCCGGAGTAATCCAGTGCCAGAGGGTGAGAGAGAACCTGGGGTCGAAGGAGACATCGAGGAGCACCATCAGGAGCGAGGACGCCAGCACGTTGCGGGCAGCGATGAGGCAGAAGTAGCTCAGAGCCGCCCAAAGGAGGGGTATGAAGACCGGGACCGGGCCGAGCAGGGGGGCAAGGTCCGCCGTGTAGACGTACCTGCCGATCAATCCCGTGGTTATGAACAGGTACTCGAAGGAGTAGCCGAGCACCGACGCCACGCCCAGGTACTTGAGCGCGGTCCTGGCGCCGAGGTTGACGAACGAGTGGTAGAGGTAGAGCGCGACGAAGAGCGCCGACGACACGTAGACCGAAAAGAGCGCCTCGTTCGAAAGCGCTGGAATATCGCTCAGCGCCGCATAACCAAGGTAGACGAACGCCACCGCCCATGCCACTCCCTTCGAGTTCATGGGGTCAGGTCGGCCTCCTGTGCGCCGGGGGAGCTGGCAGAGGAAGCAGGAGACGCAGATAGCGGTGCGCGGGCGAGGAAAGACCGCAGGTGACGCGCGGGTCCCGAGTCCCGGGTCGGGAGCTTCCTGCTCCGAGCCTTCCCCTGGCCATCGTCCGGAGCGCGCGTACCGGGGAGATAAGCGAGATGGAGCGGGAGTCTATGACGAGGTTTCCCGCGCCCCGGCAGGTTCAAGGTTATTTACATCGGCAGACGACAGGTGCAACCAATTGAGTTCGCCAGCCTCGAGGGACCGGCCAGAGCCTGCGCCCTGTCGATTCGCTGACCGCTGGCTCTCCGGCGGTAGATAAGATGCCCGGCGACGCGGTCACCATCGCCTTCTATGTCGGCGCGATCGGGGTAACCGCATACGCGGGCTTCCAGATCTATCGCCAGCCGCTCAAGTCCTACGAGATCGTCAAGGACTTCCTCGTTGGCGTCTACGCGCTCATCCTGATCCTCATGCTGATCGAGCTCTGGAGGGTAGCCGGAGGCACCCGGCTCGGGATGGAGGTATACGCCCCGTTCAGCATCGGGATAGGGCTGACCGAGGCGATCCTGCTCTCCGCGGCCGCCGTCGGCCTGTACATGAGACCCGTGGGGTCGTCGCTCTCCACCTTCCTTTCCGACCTCAGGAAGAACCGCGTGCAGGCGGGACTGTTTGCCGTCTTTTCCATCTTCTCGGTCTCTATCATCGCGTATGTCGCGGCCTTCATGCCGTATTCCATAGAGGAGGTGACCGCCCTGGGCGGAGGACAGGTGCTGGCGCTGGTGTTCCCGCAGGAGTACGTGCTGCTGCTCTGCGTGGTCCTCTTCTTCTTCCTCTGCTACCCGACCGTCGCCCTGTTCTTGGCGACGCAGAACATACCCAACAAGAGCTTCGGAGGAAGCCTCCTCAGCCTCCCGGTAGGCTGGGCAGGGGTGACGATAATCTACGTGGTCTTCGAGGGCTTCCTCTGGATAGAGGGTCTCGACGCGACGGGGCTCATGTACTTCCTGGACGCCGTCCTCTTCTTCATGGTCACCCGCAACTTCAGGAAGGCAGCACTGCTTGCGGGTCTTGTGGTTCCCGTGGGCGTCCAGGGGAAGGGCCAGGACCTCTCCGGGAAGAAGATAGCAGGGCTGGAAGTCGAAGGGTTCGGGGGGAGGCCCATACTGCTGGAGGCCCAGCCGTCTTCCGGTTTTGAGGAGCAGGTGGCCGGGATAGTCTCGATCCTCCTCTCCGCCGGGAAGAGCGTGTTCGTCTTCACTTCAAGGGGGAGCAGGGTACAGCAGGCCATCTCGGCGGTACAGGGGGTGAGGCTCTACCTTCTGACCCCGACCGTCTCGTATTACAAACAGGGCGAACGGGAGAACGAGATGCTGCTGTCCTCCGCGAACTCATCGATAGTGCTCGACGCGCTCGGCAAGTCCATCGGGAACTCCGACCAGCAGGTGGGGATAGTCTTCGACAGCCTCTCTGACCTTGTCCTTTCCCTCGGGTTCACAGAGACCTACAAGTTCCTTCGCTCGGCCTTCGAGCTCTGCGCCGACAGGCGGGTTGTCTCTTTCTTCGTCCTGCTCTCTGGCAGCCAGGACAAGAACGTCGAGAACGCCCTGACGGGCAGGTTCCCTATAATAATGGCCAACGACAAGGACGGGATGAGGACTATCAAGGCGAGCGTATCCCTGCCCAGCAAAAGCTAACATGGACGCCAGATTCGGACATATTTACATAGAAATCCTCGGGTATCAGGGGCGGACGCAATGAGCGATACCCGTTCCAGCTTCAGGGATGCGGTGCTCTCCTGCATCGACAGGGCACTGAACATCGTCGGCGACAGCGGCCGACAGGTGGTCTACGAAGCCCTGGAGAACAGGTACGGGGTCAAGAGGGACGAGATAGCGGACCACCCGGATTACCTCATCAAGATAATGAAGGTCTACCTCGGAAGCGCATCCGAGGCGGTCACCAAGGAGGCCCTTTACTGGATCAAGCAGGGTTCGGGCATCGAGTCCGACGACCTCCTCTCGGCCATCTCCGAGCTCAAGAAGCAGTATGAGATGCCCCACCCGGTCAAGGAGGAACCGGCCAGCTCCGCGCAGGCGGTATGGAAGATGGAGTCCCAGTCGCAGGTCCCCGAGATCGCGCAGGGCGGGTCGCAGTCATACCGGTACACGGCAAAATTCTCGTTCGGAGCTCCGCCCGCCAAGAAGGGCGAAGACCCGGACAGCCGGGAGGCGCTCGAGCAGTACCTCAGGTCTATAGTCGACAGGCACACGAAGGGGAAGACAGACCAAAACAGAGACGAGTAGGCGGCCGTCCGGCGGCCTGCGCAAATCTGAACCTGAAATCCACACGGCTTAGAAACCCGCTGGCTCGCTCGCGCGCTCGTGACGAAGGGAGAGCGGCATCCCTGGGTCCGCGGGACGAAGGGAGCGCTGCGCAGGGGCCAGCCTGAGATAATCTCGGACATCCTGAGAAGCGCGGCCAACGGAATCGGAAGGACCCAGATGATGTACAGGACCATGATCAACTACGTCCAGGTCCGGCGGTACTCTGCGCTGCTTCTGGAGTCCGGCATGCTGAAGTGGGACCCTGTGTCCCGCGAGTTCTGGGCGACCGAGAAGGCGCGGGCGTTCCTCGCGGAGTATGACCGTTTCACCAAGGCCAGAGAGGAGGCCGAACTGATGGCGGCGAGGCTCGAGGAGTTCTTCCGGGCGGAAGAGGACGCGCGAACGCTCAGGCACGCGGTGGTTGACGGAGAAGGTTGACCGGCCGCTTCGGGACGCGTGTCCTGCCTTCGAAGACTACCGTGCCCACCTCTAGGGGAACCCTTCCCTCAGGGTTACTGGATAACGTGGATTCTTGGCCGTGAGTCGAGGGAGCCTTCGTCCACTCTCATGGCCTCCGTGTAGGTGTCCTTCGGATGCGCCTTGTCATAGTGGTTCGGGAAGTAATATCTGAAGCCTCGCCAGGAGCACTTCGGGCACTGGACCAACGATCCCATGCACATGAAGGGGATCCGGGCCGAGTTATTCGATTCTGTCTTTTTGTTGAGCATCCGGACATGCGCTGACGGAATCGGCAATCCCCGGGCAGGGCCGTGCGGTTCAGCCTTTCATGGCCGTGCCCAGCCTGTCCAGATACTCCTCTATCGTATAGGCGGAGCCGCAGTAGTTGCACTTGGCGACGCTCCCCGAAGGGATCGGGAGAGCCGCTCCGCAGCTGGCGCACTTGAGCGCCCTGAGGACCATGCGCCCGTCTTCGACCTTTTCCGGGGTCGCGGACGAGACGAGAGAAGGAGAAGACAGCTCGGTCGTTATCCTTCCGGCGAGCTCCTTGGTCTTGGCGTCGAGCGCGTTTCGCATCTGCACGATCACGAGGAGGTTCTTCTCGATCTCTGTGTCCTTCCTTCCGTGGATGCGCCTGTCGAGCTTCGAGGCCAGCCTCGCGTCGTTCTCCCTCTCCAGCAGGACCAGGTCCTTGAGGGCCAGAAGGTGCCTGTAGGTAGCGGCGAGCTCCGCTATCGACCTGCGGGTCTCGCCCGAGAGCTTGTACTCAGGAACCTCGTATCCGCACTCTTCTCCCAGCTTCTGGAGGATCTGCCTCTTCGCCTCTTGGATTCTCATGTCCGTCCCCTACAGGAACTGCAGCAGCTGTTGATAGAGCGCCTTGGTCTGGGAGGCCATGCCTTCGATCTGTATGTTCGTCTTCCCCCGGACTTCGATGACGCCGAGGCGCGGGAGCATTCCGACCTCCTTGT
>JASHPA010000081.1 GCA_030038365.1 Nitrososphaerales archaeon | reverse complement strand
TTGAACAGGTAGTACTCCGTCATCGTTCTATAGGTCGCGGCCGGCGCAAGCTCCGTAGTCTTCTCCCAGAAGCCGAGTGCCACGCTCTCCTTCCCGAGGTAGAAGTAGAGCTGTCCCAGCCTTTCGATGTAGAAGGCGCGCAGGGGGTCGAGACGCCAAGCCGTCTCGAGGTGCTTCAACCCTCCTTCCCCATCGCCCTTCAGCAGGGCGATGAAGGCGAGTTCCCTGTACCCTTCCGAGATGCTGGGATTGATCTCGAGCGCCTTCATCGCCTCCGCCTCGCATGAAGCGACCCTGTCCTCGAGGAAGTGCACGTAGGCCATCGTGGCATGAGCCTCGGCGAACTGGGGGTCCAGAGTCAGGGCCCTCTTCGCCGCAATCTCTGCCTTGGGTGTCGCCTGCTCGAACCCTTCGTAGCCGTCGTTCGCCAGCGTCATGTAACACTCGGCGAGACCCTCGTACGCCCTGGCGAAGGAAGAGTCGAGCTCGATGGCCCTGTCGAACAAAAGGATCGCCCGCCTGATAGACGGCTCCGTCCCGTCCCTTACGAGGTCCTTCCCTTTCAGGTACAGGGTGTACGCGTCGGTGTTCCCGGTGACCTTCTTCTCCAGGGTCGCCTTCTCAGAGGTTACGAGCTGAATCTTCAGCTCCTCGGCAACCTTCTGTGCGATCTCCCCCTGGACGGCGAAGATGTCTTCGAGGTTTCCGTCGTAGCGGGAGGACCAGAGATGCTCCTCGTTCTTCGCGCTGATGAGCTGCACGGCGACCCTCACCCTGTTCCCCGCCTTCCTGACGCTACCCTCGACCAGAGTTCCCACCTCAAGCTCCCTCGCGATCTCCGAGGCCTTCTTCTCTTTCTTCTTGTAGGCCATCACCGACGTGCGGGCTATCACCTTCAGCTGCTTGACCTGTGCCAACCTGTCGATGAGTTCCTCCGTCATACCATCGGCGAAGTACTCGTCGTTGGGGTCGGGACTCATGTTGGCGAAGGGCAGGACGGCAATCCTGTTCGTGTCCGGTTCGGCTGCGGACGTTGTCTGCGGCATTTCCCAGGGCATCACCATCCTGAAGACCTCGACGGGCACGCTCACGTTCTTCAGGTTCTTCGATCCGAGGCTCGACAACGTGGCGTCGAACTTGTTGCGGACGTGGTCATACACCTGGCGGGTGAGACAGACTCCGCCGTCTTCCGCCAGAGGCTGGATTCTCGACGCCACGTTGACCGCGTCCCCCGATATGTCTCCATGCGATTCGACCACATCACCGAGATGGATGCCGATGCGAAGGTGGATCCTCTTGTCCTCCGGGAGAGGCAGGTTGAACTCCTTCGCAGACCGCTGGATGTCGTACCCGCACCGGACGGCGTCTATCGCGTTGGGGAACTCGACGAGAAAGGCGTCCCCGATGGTCTTCACCTCCCTGCCGTTATGCCGGGCGAGGATGGGCCGGACAAGCTTCTTCTGCTCGTCCACGAGCGCGAGCGAAAGGGACTCGTTTCGCTGGCCGAGGGCGGTATAGCCGACCATATCGGTGAACATGATGGCGGCCAGCTTCCTTTGAACCTCTGACAATCTCGTTGCCAGCGACAGCGCGAAGTCCGCTGATAAATCTCTTATCGGGGTACCATGATGCACACCACTCCATCATTGATGTCCCCATGACTCGACCATGGCGATCAGTATGGACTTTCGGTTCGACATCGCCGAGCGCCGCCGGTGTTCACTCCGGATACTGGCCGCTGCCTACTGGCGCCGTCGATCGAATCGGCTGGACCAATCCCCGAGATGGGAAAGCCTCTACGTTACGGCCTGAGGTGAATGGTCCGTCCGCATCAGCTCCTACAGGTTGATCTACGCAGTCCAGGGAGACAGACTCATCCTGCTGCGGTTCGAGCACCGGAAGGAAGGTTACGAGCAGGCTGCCCGGTTCCAAGCCGAGTTCTTTCGGTTCTGCAGTACGGTGAGCGCCGACCCCGAAACAAGCGAACCACGTAAGAAAGGTACATATACCTGACTGTCAGGGCCCCTGACTAATGAAAACAGTTGAACGGAATACAGGAAACTATGACAGGATACCGCTTTCGGCCCTGCTGTACGCGACGCGCGGGACGTATACGAGCGCCATACAGCGTGCCCAGGCGAAGGTAGGATGTGGGGATGTTCCCGCGTCAGGGGAGCCGATCCTCAGCGCGGTCGAATGGGGCAACACCTCGCTCGAGTCGATCATACGCAAGCTGGGCGTCACCAAGCAGACGGCGGGTGAAGCGGTAGAGATGCTGGTAGCTCGAGGTTACCTTGAGCGGACCCGGGATCCCGAGGACCGGCGAAAGGTGAACCTCTCGTTGACCGACCGCGGAAAGACCGCAGGGAAGGCCGCGAGGGCCGCCATCGAGGAGGTCGACCGCGGCCTGCTAGCCCGGGTAGGACCCGAGAGCATCTCCCATGCACGCGCGACACTGGTCGCGCTGCTCGAGATCAAGCGCGAAGGCATGGAGGACGAGGAGGCATGAGCACCGTGTCGCTCGCTCGTGCTGCCGACCGGGACGACGATTACGCACGCCTAGGGCTCAAGCGCGGCGAAATCCAACCATGGGAGGACGGCATCAGGACATCAGGCGGGCATAACAGCTTCGAGTGGTGGTATTTTGACTCGCATCTGGAAGACGGGACGAAACTGGTCATCACCTTCTACACAAAGTGGCTGCTCGACGCCAAGGGACCGGAAGCTCCTCTGATAACTGTCGACATAGACCGTCCCGGTCAACCGGAGAAGGACCTGATGATACATGCAAAACCGGGAGAGTTCACCGCGAGCAAGGAGAAGTGCGACGTCCAGATCAAGGACAGCTACTTCCGCGGCGACCTGCACACGTACCAGATCAGGGTCGTGGACGAAAGCGTAACCGTCGACGTCGAGCTCGTCGGACAGGTGCCGCCGTGGCGCCCCGGGAGCGGCTACAAGTACTTCGGGGAGCATGACGAGCACTATTTCGCGTGGCTGCCGTCCGTCCCTCAGGGAAAGGTGACCGCCACGATCGCTGAGAAGGGCTCTCAGCCCCGGACGCTCACCGGCATCGGCTATCACGACCACAACTGGGGAGACGTCGCGATGTCGAAGCTCATGAATCACTGGTACTGGGGGAGAGCCCAAGCGGGCACCTACTCGATAGTGGCCACCCACATCTACGCCGAGAAGGCGTACGGCCAGGCTGAATTCACGGAGTTCATGCTCGCAAAAGACGGCACGATAGTCGCAGACGACCCTTCGAAGGTGACGCTGCGCTTGGAAGACATGTTCACCGACCAAACGAGCCACAAGCCGGTCGCCAACCGGGTGGTCTACGACTACAAGCAGGACGAGCAGAGCGGCTACAGGGTGACGTTCCAGCGCGCCGAGACCATCCTCGACTACAGGTTCGTCGACCAGGTGAAGGGGCTGAAGCACATCCTCGCCCGGGTGGCGAACGTTGACGGGGCCTACGTCAGGTTCAGCGGCAACGTATCGGTCGAGAGGTACGCGAACGGCCAGACGGTCGAGCAGGCGAGCGACCCGGGAATATGGGAGCTCATGTACTTCGGGCACGTCGAATAGCGGAAGACCGGAGTCGTTACCAAGTGGCCGAGTAGACGAAATCCGCAGCCGGAC
>JASHPA010000080.1 GCA_030038365.1 Nitrososphaerales archaeon | reverse complement strand
CACGTTAGAAGCTGGTGAGCTGATGGTCTGTCAATCCGGGAGGTCGGCAGCCGGCGGGAAACGAAGATGGGGGTCCGCGAGAGATTTCCACCCATGACGCGCCTGAAGTCCCCGACGCTACTGAATGGAGGCGTTTCTCTTCCTTCGGATTGTCACCTTCCGCCTTCAATACCAGCCGGGCGAAGAAGGGGTGCATTGGGAACATCCCACCGACATCCAGCCTGCATGCGATTGACGAATAGTTAGCAATGGGGTATCGACGCGAGGCTAGGAAGCTGTCCCCGCGAAGGGTACACTGCCACCGTTGACCTGGAGTGTACCCACTATGGTCATTCCGTTCGGGGCCGATTCATTCGCCACCTCACAGGACCCATTCTGCGTCCCCCGAACCCCGATCGTCATCGTAGGGGTGTACACGCCCTGATACGTGACACCAGCCCATCCCATCGTGCAGTTGCCTGTAGGGGTAAAGACACCGTCCCCGGAATTCGTCAGGTTGACGTAGCACGCCTCGCCGGAGTTCAGGGCCGCACACGAGGGCACGGACGCAGCGAGATCGAAGGCCCCGTTGCACCCGAAGCACCCAGGGTTCTGGGACGCGTCATAAAGGTCGACCGAGAGGATAGCCCCGAGCGACGCGCCTAACACGATGATGATTACAACGAGGAGCTTCTTCCTTCTCAAATGCTAGCCGAATTTCAAATGCTGATTATTTAAGCCGAGTCAATCCCGAATACGGAAAAGCGGCCGCGGTGTCTCTGTTGTAGTCATCAGCCCGCGAGACGGTCGCTCAGGAACTCCTCCCGGTCTCCCGACAGGTCCAGGGTCAAGCCGAAATACAAGACCTCCAAGTAGCGCGCCGACGCCGGGAATGAACAATGGAATACCTGTATCAGAACAGCTTATATCATGTGAATATTCCGCTCGCGGAAAGGTCTGAGTCTCGAGGCGGAACAATTGACCGAATTTGCAGTTTCGTTAACCGGTTTACACGCGAGGAACGAGGCTACCATACAAGCCACACAGGACTGGGAGCGCGGCAGGATCAGTTCAACAACGCTGAACGCTGCCTTCCACTCGGATTGCGACTCGCTGGTCGCTCTCCAGAAGGAAGTCGGGATGGAGTACATCAGCGACGGGCAGCTGGTCACCGGCTGGCAGGATTTCCTCAGACCACTCACCAACGGGCTCGAGGGCGTCAAGAAAGGCGCGATGGTGCGATGGTACAACACCAATACGTTCTACTACACCCCGGTCGTCACCGGAGCCATCTCCAGCGACGGCAACGCTATCGCTTCCAAGGTAGAGCGCAGGTACGCGCGTCAGGGTAAGCTCAGGGTCGCTGTCCCCGACCCCCTGACGTTCTCCGACCTCGCGGACGACCATCACTACGGCAGCAAGGAGAAGCTCCTCTACGCTTACGCCGATGTGCTCAACCAGGAGCTGCGGACACTCGAGAAGGATGGCGTCGGCTACGTGCAGTTCTCCTCTCCTGCGCTCGTCGCCAGATTCAGAGAGAAGGCGTGGCCCAAGTCGGAGCTGGAAGTCCTGGGGAAGGCGATCAGGGCAGCCACGAAGGGCGTCTCCGTCCGGACGGGGTTCCACACCATATTCGGCGACGCTTCGCCCTACATCCCTGACATCTTCGACGTCATCCCGACGGACGACATCGGCTTCGATTTCACCCAGACCGACCCCGAGTCGCTCTCTTCGACGAAGAAGGGCATCATCGCAGGTGTCGCCGATGCGCGCAGCACCTACCTCGAGGGAGAAGAGGAGCTTCACAGTCTGGTCGAACAGGTCATTCATGCCACGGGGACGAAGAAGGTGACCCTCGCGCCCTCCGCGGACCTGCGTTACATCCCGCGCGTCTCGGCCGACGATAAGCTAAGGAGGCTAGCGATCCTGAGGGAAGGCCTCAGGGGGCATGGACATTGAGCAAGGCCTTCCCCACCCAGGAGATAGGCAGCCTCCCCAAGTTCTCGTGGAGGACCAAACCCTTCCGACAGATGACCCTCGACGACGCTGACATCGAGTCCGCGAGGCTCTGGGGCGGCGGCCTGGGTGTCCCCGGATACACGAGGCTCCTCAAGGTACTCTCCAAACGGGCAGACTTCTCAGAGGAGGAGAAGAAGGAGATAGTCGACTTTTCGCTCCTGTACGCCGTCCGGATGTGCGAGACCGCTGGCAAGAGCATGACCGAGCGCGCAGGGCTCGACCTCGTCTGGAGCGGCGAACAGGCCAGGACCGAGATGTACGAGACCCCCGTCTCGAACATCCGCGGCTTCGAGTTCATCGGCAAGGTCCGGAGCTTCGATAACAAGTACTGGAGGATGGCCTCGATCAGGAGCTCCCCGTCCTACCTGAACAACTACCACATCGACGAGTTGAAGTTCACGGAGAAGCACGCAAAGAGGAAGGTGAAGGTGCCGGTGACCGACGCCATCACCATCATGGCGTGGTCGGACAACCACTACTACACCGCCAAGTGGGCGCGGGAGAAGGCCTCGCCCCTGCGACGGTCTTTCAACGCCAGAAGGGAGTTCACCCTCGACCTGGCCAAGATAATCCGCAAAGTCATACGCGAGCTCATCGAGAGCGGGGTGGAAGAGGTCCAGATAGACATCCCCGCGGCGACCCAGTACCAGTCGGTCGACGACATCAAGCTGGTCACGGAGGCGTTCAACGAGACCACGAAAGGTCTGAGCGCGACCTTCAGCGTCCACAGCTGTTTCCCACCGCGGCTCGGCTACGCGATACTCTTCCCGCATATCCTCGGCATGAAGAAGTGCGAGAGGTTCTCCTTCGAGTACGGCAACCGCGACGGCTACGGCAGGGGTATCGACGACGAGGCCCGGGCCGGACTCTCCGACCTCAAGCTCTTCAAGGAGTACGGCTACAAGAAGGGGCTCGGCGTAGGCGTCATCCACATCCACACCGACAGGCTCCCCAGCGTCGGCGTGGTCAGGGACAGGATCCTCTACTCCGCCAGGGTCACCGACATCGACCCCGCGCTTCTCTACATCAACCCCGACTGCGGGCTGCGGACGAGGAAGCCAGAGGTGGCACAGTCCATGCTCGACCTGGTCGTCGCGGGCGCGGCGAAGGCAAGGGGGGCGCTCGCCTCCGCTTGATGCCAAAGACCACGACGATAGGGAGCTACCCGACCTTTCCAAAGCCGGAAGACGTCGAGTACTACCTGACGATATCGAGCCACGGCCTCGGGGACGAGGTCGTCGACCCCTACCTGTGGTCCATCGACGAAGCCCTCGAGGACTTCACGTCAGCAGGCATAGAGGTTCCCTCGACGGGTCAGTCCAGGGGCGACCTCTATTCCCTCTTCCTTGACCCAAAGGTGGTGAAAGGCATCCACTGGAACGGAGCAGAGGCCTTCGTCGAGAAGAAGATACAGAGGAGGGCGTCGACGCGCCTCGCCGATGTCCTCCACGCACGCAGCGCCCTCCCTTCGCACTACGAGATCAAGGAGCCGGTGACCGACGCCTACACGCTCGCCAGGTTCGCCAAGATCAGCACCGGCTCCTACAGGGACACCAGAGAGCTCGCGAAGGACATCAACCGGAAGATAGTCATCCCGGAGATAGAGGACCTCCAGAAGAGCGGCGCGGTCTCATGGATCCAGCTCGACTCGCCCGCCATCGCCGCCGAGTCCTTCACCCCTGACTACTTCCTAGAGCTCTACGAGGAGGTAGCGTCCGTGGCCGAGCTCCCCATAGTCATCCACGCGTGCGGGGACACGTCGAGGATATTCGCAATCCTCACGAAGACGAAGGTCCACACGATATCGCTCGACTTTTACCACTACCCGAGGCTCTTCGACGAGGCGAGTCGCCACAACTACGACCAGCTCATAGGGCTGGGCTGCACTGACAGCCAGAACCTCAGGGTAGAATCCGTCGAGGAGACCGGCAAGATGATTGACTTCGCCAGGTCGAAGCTGGGTGAGGACAGGATACAGTTCGTGCATCCGCACTGCGGGCAGAGGAACCTCAACCGGGAGGTCGCCTACGGGAAGAACGTCACTCTCACGCTCGCGCGGGACGACGTGTACTTCGGGAGACCCGAGGAGGCACAGTCGTCCCGTCTCGCTTCCAAGGACTACGACCCGCGCGGATACTTCCTTGTCTCGATACTCAAGGAGAGCCGGGAGATCCTCGTGACGTACTACTCCTACAAGCACGTACCGATTCGTCGCCTGAGGTCGAGGTCCGCGGAGAAGATCTTCCAGTCCTTCAACGAGGAGGCTGACAGGCTTGGCATAGGCAGGCGCCACCTCGCCTACCTGACGCTAGAGCTTGGACGCGCCGAGGCGACGCTGCAGTCAGGGGCGAACAACTACCGCCAGAAAGTGATAGAGTAGTTGAAGCTTAGCGAGAAGATGGAACGCGGCATCTTCACCAGACTGATCGAGATATTCCCTCCTAACTTCAGCGGCGAGACGGCCAAGGAGCCTCTCATCGGCATAAAGCAGAAGATGCGGGACACCATCACGCGTGTCCAGAAGATAGAGAACCTGGCCGACGCCATAATCGTCGCCGACATGAAGGATCCCGGGAGGCTGCAACTGGCCAGCATCTATACCGCCGCTGTGCTGAAGGACGAACTGGGGGCCGAAGTCATCCCGGTCATCCCGATGAGGGATGCCAACAGGAAGGCCGTGCGGACCGCATTCCTGACCTGCCTCTCGCTGGGCCTCGAGTCCGTCTCGCTCGTGTGGGGCGACCGTTACGGTGACGGCGACGGAGTACAGAACGTCTACGACTACCGCTCTCTTGCAGACGCCCTGGCGGAGTCGAGACAGCTCGCAGACAGGTCGGACGTCGCAGCGACGCTGCTGGCGCCGGTAAACATCCCGACCCTCGCGAGCAAGAGGGGGACCTCGCTGGCGAACTCCCGTCTCGAGAGTGGGGCCGACTGCCTCATCGCGCAGCCACCTACTTCTGATGTCTCCGTGACGCTCAAGAGACACGTGACTCTGCTCAAGGAGTCGGGGCTGGAGAAGAAGGTCCTTCACAACGTCTTCCCATTCAGGAGCAAAGAGGACCTGGAGGCATGCAGAGCCAGGTTCGGCTGGGACCTGCCGAAGCAGCTCGACAGGATAGCCGCGGAGGGTGAGCCTAGCCTGCTGCGGGAGGCGCGTCGGGTGGTCGAGAAGATAGAGGCGCAGGAGCTACCGGGTGTCTACGTGTCGACCAGGGGCAAGCCGGAACTGGCCCGCTTCATACTGGACTAGAAAAAGAGGGTTCCTTTCTGAAAGACCCGACCCGTCCTCGTGCAGCGCAGACACTCCGAGAGCCTACTTAAGCATCCGTATGTGCGGCTCGCGAGGAGCTAAGGTGTGAGAGCAAAAAGGCCTAAATATGATAATGGGGCGTCATGCAACGAAGAGAGGCTATTGATTCCGACAAATTCTCTCTCGGTTTCCTTCGATTCCTCCATCGCCACTGAATTTCCCTCACCATGAAAGCGCTGATACTCGCGGGCGGGCAGGGTCTGAGGCTCAGGCCTCTTACGGATGACAGGCCCAAGCCGCTGGTGAACGTCAACTCGCGCCCCATAGCCGAGTGGCAGCTCGACTGGCTCCGAACGAGCACGGACATCGAGAAGGTGGTTTTCCTGTGCGGCTACAAGTGGGAGAGGCTGAAGGAGCACTTCGGCTCCAACTACAAGGGCATCGAGATCGATTATGTCGTCGAGGAGACGCCGCTCGGCACCGGAGGCGCCATCAAGAACGGGCTCGCACACCTGGGGAACCCGAACGAGAACGTCGTCGTGACCAACGGGGACATCGTGACCGACCTGCCATTGAAGAACATGATATCCTCGCACGAGACGCCCGGGACGCAGCCGACCGCGACCATGGTGCTCGTGCCCTACAAGTCCAGGTTCGGCATCGTCCACATCGACAAGCTCAAGGTCGTAAGGAAGTTCGAGGAGAAGCCTGAGTTTCCCGACACGTGGATCAACGGAGGCGTCTATGTCCTCAACGTAGCGAAAATCGTGAAGCATCTGCCGGACAAGGGAGACATCGAGAGGGAGACCTTCCCGAAGCTAGTCCAGTACGCCGAGATAGTCGCGTATCCCTACTATGGCTTCTGGAACCTCATCGACTCGATAAAGGACCTGCAGGAAGTCGAGCACGAACTGAAGGAGATGCAGGCAGAGGCCCCAAAGTAGGTTGCCCCCGGACCCTCTGAGGAGGGCGGGCGCGCTGATGTTCGTCGGGGCCGCGCAGTTCCTCGTCTTCCTTCAGGTGGCAGAGACGATGTATCCCGGGTACAGCATAGCCGCGAACACGCTGAGCGACCTCGGAGGAACCTGCACGAACAACAGCTGCTTCATCCCTGCCTCGGCGGACCTATTCAACGGCACCGTC
>JASHPA010000079.1 GCA_030038365.1 Nitrososphaerales archaeon | reverse complement strand
CCGGACTCGAGATTAGCTTGTCGTTCGACGCATATATCCCCGGGGCAACCGCCGTAGGCGTCACCTACAAAGACGGCGTGATTCTCGGGGCAGAGAGGAGGATAACGCTATCCAACTATGTGCTGAGCAAGTCCGGCAGGAAGGTCTTCAAGGTCACCGAGAACACCGGAGCCGTCTGCGCGGGCATGGTCGCCGATATGCAGAACCTCGTCAGGCAGGTGGGAGTTTACACCAAGCTGAAGGAGCTCGAGGTCAAGAGGACGCTGAGACCGGGTGCGGTAGCCAAGCTGACCTCGGTCCTCATGTTCGAGCAGCGCTACGCCCCCTTCATCACGCAGGTCATACTGGGAGGGGTCGACGGCAAGCCGAGGGTCTGGGTGCTCGACCCGCTCGGGAGCCTGATCTCGGACGACTATGCGGCCGTCGGTACCGGTTCCGAGATGGCGGTGGGCGTCCTCGAGGAAGGCTTCGCTCCCTCGCTCTCGGCGAAGGACGCGAAGGAACTTCTCCTTTCCGCGATCCGGTCCGCCATCGCCCGCGATTCGATGAGCGGCAACGGGATCGACACCATCACGATAGACAAGTCGGGGATCAAGGAAGACGGCATAGACCTGCAGTAGACGAGCCACGCCCCCGCGCGGCCGCTGCGTCTCCTCTACTCGGGGACGCTCTCTGAAGAGATTTTTCCGTCCTTCAGCGAGACGAAGAGGTATCTGTTGTCCTCGAAGACGAGGGTCAATTCGTTCTCCTTCTCGGTAACTGTGAGCAGCCTCTTCTCAAGAATGCCGTCATACTTTGCCATTTGCAGTTGCGCTCGCAGCCAGTCGATATTTCTGCATTACTGCTTGATGAAGCTCGTAAGCTTCGCGTTCTTCTTCTGCTGGGAGTACTGCTCTACGCTCCTGCCCGTGCCCTTCCTTACGAGGTCTCTGATGACCTCGTCCATGCTCTTGGACCTGTTCTGGGCCTTGAGGAGCTTCAGAACCTTGTGGGTGTCTTCGTGGACCTTCACGCCCTTTATGACGAGCATCTCTCCGGTCCGCAGTGTAGTCTCTTGAATACTTTCGGATTATTGACTCAGTATCGTCGCGAGTTCATCATCTGCCCTTGGAGCTACCCAGGGCTCTGTCTGGGACGGCGGACACCTCATCGTCTTCGGCGAAGACTCTGTTGTTTCTTTTAGGTTTTGTGCGTCGAACGCCGCAGCCTGCGGTAGCGCAACTTTACAAACCCCTCGGCTCCGCGACGATACGGTGTCCCGTTGACCGACAAGATCAGGACCGTCGGCGTACTCGGAGCCGGCACCATGGGGCACGGGATTGCAGAGGTCGCCGCGCTCGCGGGGTTCGAGGTCGTCATCTACGATGTCCAGCAGTCCTTCCTCGAGTCGGGGCTTGACAAGGTCCGCTGGAGCGTCTCGAAGCTCGTCGAGAAGGGGAGCGTCACCGCCGACCGTGGCGCAGAGATAACCGGCAGGATCCGGCCGACGCTGGACCTCGCGAAGGTCGCTACGGCAGACCTCATCATCGAGGCGGTGCCGGAAGAGCTCAGCATAAAGAAGGAGGTCTTCGGCAAGCTCGACAAGCTTGGTACTGGGGCACTTCTCGCGTCGAACACCAGCACTATTCCCATAACGGAGATCGCGGCAGCCACCAGCAGGCCGGAGAGCTTCATCGGGCTCCACTTCTTCAACCCACCCGTGCTCATGCCTCTCGTCGAGATAACCAGGGGTGACCGCACCTCCCAGCAGACGGTCGACTCCGCCAGAGCCTTCGCGCGGGAGCTTGGGAAGCAGGTCGTCATGTGCAACAAGGACGTGCCCGGCTTCATCGTCAACCGGGTCCTCGGCCCGCTCATCAACGAGGCCTGCTGGGTGGTCGGACGCGGCCAGGCGACGATTGAAGGAGTAGACTCCGCCGCTGTCTACAAGGTCGGGCTGCCGATGGGCCTCTTCGAGCTGGCCGACTACACGGGCATCGACGTCCTCTACAATGCTGCGGATGCGGTCAGGGCGCGCGACCCGAGTTCCATACCCGGCGCCCCACTGCTCAGGGAGAAGTTCCAGCAGGGGAAGCTCGGGAGGAAGACCGGAGAAGGGTTCTACGCGTGGCCGGCAGGCGCGAGGCCCACGATACCAAAGGAGGCAGCGCAGAAAGTCGACCCGCTCCTCTTCTTCTCGGTGGGGGTCAATGCGGCGGCATGGTTGCTCAGGAACGGGGTCTGCAGCAAGGAAGACCTGGACCTCTCGGTAAAGCTCGGGCTCGGCTTCCCCGAAGGGATCCTCCAGATGGCCGACAAGTGGGGAATCGACAGGGTCATTATCTCGCTGAGGGAGAAGCAGGAGCACTACGGTCCGGACTACGCGCCCGACCCTCTCTTGGCTGAGATGGTCCGCAGGGGACAGACGGGGATAAGTTCAGGAAGGGGTTTCTACGACTACACGGGCTCGGAGAAGAAGATGGAGGAGATCATGATCAGGAAGACACCGCCCATCGCCCGGATAATCCTGAACAGGCCGCATCGGTTGAACGCCATCACCCCGAAAATGGTCGAGGAGCTGGAGGCGGCCGCGAGAGATGTCTCTGAGGACGGCTCGATAAGGGTGGTCATAGTGACCGGTGAAGGGAGCAAGGCTTTCAGCGCCGGAGCGGATGTCACGAGCTTCGGGTTTGGCTCTCCATCCAGGGCTTTCGACCTCTCCAGGCGCATGTTCGAGGTATTCACCGCCTTCGAGAGGATGAGCAAGCCGGTGATAGCGGCGATAGACGGCTACGCTTTCGGGGGAGGCTGCGAGCTCGCGCTCGCCTGCGACTTCAGGCTCACCTCCAAGTCCAGCCAGATGGGCCTCACCGAGACGAACCTCGGCATAATCCCTGGAGCCGGCGGCACACAGAGGCTCATGAAGCTAGTCGGGCTTTCAAAGGCGAAGGAGATGATCTACTTCGGAGCCAGGCTCTCGGCCGATGAAGCCCTCGCGGCGGGGCTCGTGGACAGGGTGTTTGCAAACGAGGAGTTTCAGGCGCGGGTCGACGAGTTTGCAGGAAGGCTCGCCAAGAGGGCCCCGCTCTCATTGAAGTTCGCCAAGCACTCGCTGAGCCTCGCATCCCAGCTTCCCACAGACCTCGCGCAGTACTTCGAGGCGGACAGTTTCGCGCTGCTGCTTACTACTCAGGACGCGTCGGAGGGCATCACCTCCTTCTTGTCAAAGAAGGAACCCGAATTCAAGGGAGAATAGACGGCATGAGCACGCTGTCCCATTCCTCGATGGATTATTCCATCGAGGTCTCGGAGGACCACGAGGCCTTCAGGAAGATCGTGCGGGACTTTGCGGAGAAGGAGCTCGCTCCCGTCGCGCAGAAGATCGACGTCGAGAACGAGATGGACATGGGACTGGTGAGAAAGGCAGGGGAGCTTGGCCTCTTCGGGATACCGTTTCCTCAAGAGTATGGCGGCAGCAGCGGCGACGACCTCTCGCTGGTGCTCACCTCGGAGGAGCTCGCCAGGTTCTCCGCTGCCTTCTCAGCGGTCGTGGGTGCGAACTACCTCGTCTCTGTCCCGCTGTTCATATTCGGAAACGACGAACAGAAGAAGAAGTTCCTCACCCCGATAGCGCGCGGTCAGAAGCTGGCTGCCCATGCCATGACCGAACCCGGGACAGGTTCCGACGTGGCGGGCATCACCACATCCGCCAGGAAGGATGGTCAGAAGTACGTCATCAACGGGAAGAAGATGTTCATCACGAACGGCGACAAGGCGGACCTCTACATGGTGTTCGCGCGCACAGGTCCTCCGGAGGAGGGGAAGCGCCATCGGGGCGTCACCGCCTTCATGGTCGAGAAGGGCACCCCCGGCCTCAAGGTCGGCCAGAGGATCAACACGATCGGACTCAGGGGAGACCAGCCCGTCGAGCTGGTCTTCGAGAACATGGAGGTACCCGAGGAGAACATCGTCGGCGAGATGGGCAGAGGGGTCAACGTGGCGCTAACGACGTACGACCACGGCAGGGTAGGGGTCGCGGCGCAGGGGACCGGTCTGGCGCAGGCCGCGCTCGAGGCCGCCCTGAACTACTCGACGCAGAGACAGACCTTCGGAGAATACCTTTTGTCCTACCAGCAGGTCCAGTTCAAGATAGCAGAGATGGCTGCGGCGGTGCAGACCGCGCGCCTGCTGACCTACTGGGCCGCCACGCTCACGCACAAGGGGACGAACTTCATCAAGGCCTCCTCGATCGCGAAGATAGCTGCGACCGAGGCTGCGGAGTCGAACGCTCAGAAGGCGATGTTGATCATGGGTGCGTACGGGGTCTCATCGGACATGCAGGTGGAACGCATACTCCGCGACTCACAGGTCATCAAGACCTACGAAGGAACCAACGACATCCAGAGACTGACTATAATGAAGGAGATAGGGAAGGAAATGGGCGTAGTCGGCTAGCGGCTCGCATCACAGCGGCCCTGTAAAGTCTTTTGCACGAGCTAGACGGATGCTCCCCCTAGACGAGCCCGATATTCTAAATCCAAGCACGGGATTACGAGGTTTGCGCCTTATCTCGACGTGGTGCCTGATGATGCTTCGTCCGTGTCGAAATGCCAGGGGCTGTCCAGCTTGCCCGACCTCTCTGCCTGGGTCATGAGAGGCTCCATGAGGCCCGCATAGAAGCCCTTGGGGACGCTCGGCATCGAATCCAGACAGCTTTGGATTGCCTTTAGAAGACATAATATCGCATCAGAGTCCGAAGCATCCACATCTAGGGTGAACCGGTCACCGTCAACAACTCCTCTGAAGATGATACGTGAACCGTCTTCATCGTGACACGTCTCCTTGGATTTCTTCTCGATGATGTCGGACCACTCGGCGAAGACGTGAGCGTCGGCGCCTCGAAGCAGCGACCTTACTTGATCGAACCAGAATCCGCCTCCATCACTGAAGGTCAATGAGCGCCACGAGTGAATGAGAATGTAATCAACATTGTTCTGCCGAGCGCGGCGGCCGCTAGAGGACAGGTTCGTGTCCTTCCCACTTTGGCGCGCAAAAGGCTTTACGGAATCCGATCACAGCATGCTTGAAATAGAGGAAACGCCCCATCGGGGAAAATCATGAGAAAGGTGGCTGTGGTCGGCATTGGTCATTCCAGATTTGGCAAGAGAACCGACGTAGACATCGCTGAGCTGGCGTTCGAGTCGATAAAGCAGGCCATGCAGGACGCCGGCGTCGAGAA
>JASHPA010000078.1 GCA_030038365.1 Nitrososphaerales archaeon | reverse complement strand
ATAGAGGACGCTTCTCGCGCGATCGAGCGTCTTGTCGCGAGGGCCGCGAAAAAGGCGGGAGTCGGGCACGCGATGAATTTCAACAGCAAGTCGATGTCCTCGGACGCCAGCCGGGAGACGAAGAAAGTGGCTATCGTCCTCGGGGCTGCCCGCGCCGTCACGAACAAGAAAGCGAGACCGCGAGGGTTCCTCGCCACCTGCGACGCGCGCTTCCTGAGCAACGACGCCGGCATACCGACTATGGTCCTCGGCCCAGGCCGCCTCGCCAATGTCCATGCGCCAGACGAGTATGTAGAGATACGGGAGCTGGAGCGGGCAGCGAAGATCTATGCCTTGACCTTCCTTGGTCTGCAGCGCCCGCGGGCAAGAAAGCGAAATATAGGCTGAGCCATCCGCCGACCCTGATGCTTGCAGCAAGAATAGTCAAACCAGGAGTAGGTTTCGAGATAGATGACGTCGAAGTCCCGCGTATCGGCGCGGACGACGTCTTGGTAGAGATAAAGGCGGCGGGCGTCTGCGGGACGGACCTCCATTACAGCAGAGGCGAGTTCCTCCCGCCGCTTCCCAGGACCTTCGGGCACGAGGGCGCCGGGGTCGTGAAGGAGGTCGGCCCCGCGGTGACGGACGTGAAGGTCGGCGACCGCGTCGCGATCCACTACGTCATCTCCTGCGGCACCTGCAAGCACTGTATGAGAGGGAACGATAACCGCTGCAGGAAGAGGATCTCGATAGGCCACGACGTGGACGGGTTCTTCGCCGAGTACGTGAAGGTACCCGGGCGGAACGCGCTCAAGATCGCCGATAACGTCCCCTTCGAGTGGGCGGCCCTGACGGGCTGCGCCGTCTCGACGGCGTACCACGCGGTGACGATATCCGGGCTGAGGCGCGCTGACACAGCGATAATCTTCGGGGCAGGAGGTGTCGGACTGCACGCGGCGATGTGGGCGAGGTACTTCGGCGCAGGCAAGGTCATCTCCGTGGACCTCGTCGATTCGAAGCTGGAGGCAGCGAGCAGGTACGGCGCAGACGTCACGGTGAACCCGACCAAGCAGGACGTCCTCGAGGTCGTGAAGAGAGAGACCGACGGCTGGGGTGTAGACGCGGCGATAGAATGCTCCGGCTCGCACGCGGCGCTGGAACAGGCGATCAAGGCGGCCAAGGGGAAGAACGCCTACGAGACGGGCAGCATCGTGAGCGTCGGACTGCAGACGAAGCCGTTCGAGGCGAACTTCATGGGGCTGAGAGAAGGCCGCCTGATGGTCTCCGGAGACCACAACCGCGGGGAGCTCTCGGAAATCCTGCAGCTCGAGGCGATGGGCAGGGTGAGTCTCGACCAGTCGGTCACGAAGCACATCTCTCTCGGAGAGGTCAACGACGCGGTCAGCATGCTCGCGACCCACCAGGCCGGTGTCGAGAGGACCGTCATCGACAGGATGACCCGCTAGGGCGGGTCAAGCCCTCTTGAAGTAGGGGATTATCTCCTTCCGGAAGACCTCGATGGTCTTCTGCGGGTCCGGGCTCATGTCGGCGAAGACGAACGCGTCGGTCCCTATCTTCCTGTAGCTGTCGATGACCTCTATCATCTCCGCGCCGTTCTTGCACAGGTAGTAGTGTTCGTATATCCAGTCGTCTGGCACGTCCTTGCCTGACTCCTCGATCGCGCGCGGGTCGGCCTTCGAGAAGTTCTCTATCTTCGCCGCGCCTATGTTCCATCTCCTGATGTTGCGCGCCGCACCCTTGAGGTCTACCAGGCCGCCACCGATCACCGCGACCTTCTGCATCTTCGAGGGGTCCTTACCTGCCTTCCTTGCGCCCCGTTCGAACGCCGGGAAGGTGACATCCCTGCACTTCTCCATGAGGTTGAGGGAATACAGGTGGTCGCCGTACCGTCCCGCGATCTCGGCGGCCTTCGCCCCTATGGCGGAGAAGTACACCTCAATCTTCGTCTTCGGCTTGACGTAGAGGAACGCGTCCTTCATCGGGAAGTACCTTCCGTCGAAGTCGAAGTATCTTTTCGATGTCCAGAGCCGCCTCATCAGGTCGAGACCTTCCACCAGCCTCTCTATTCTCTCCTCCCAGGGAGGCCACCTTCCCATGAACGGTATCTCGTTCACCGCTTCTCCTGAGCCTATCCCGATCCTGAAACGTCCCGGCCAAGTCGCGTCCATCGTGCCCACCGCCTGCGCGACGATCGCGGGGTGGTATCGGCCGCCGATCGGCGTGGTGACGCTCGAGCAGATGGGGATCTTCCGCGTCCTCTCCGCCGCCGCGGCCATCGCGGTCCAGACGTAGAAGGCGTACTTGAAGGAGTGCTGCCACGGAAGATAGTGGTCGCCAAGCCACAACCCCTCGAAGCCCGCCTTCTCAGAGAGCTGCAGGTTCTTCATCGTGTAGTCCGGGTCCATCCACGACGAGACCTCGGCCTGTATGCTGATGCGGTGGTTTCTCAATCGCTGTCCTTCTGTCGCCGGTTCACTCGTTATCGTGATTTTAAGCGTTCGAAGAAATCTTGCCGGCGCGCGAAGCCTTCGTCATAAAAAATTTGTGGCGGTCGGTCGCGGAAATCTTCTGTCGAAAAAATTTTTGCCCGGGGATAAATTTTTAAGCGAATCATTTGATGCTTCACATACAAACAATTGCCTGAAACTCGGGCGCGTCCGGTCACGAAAATCCGGACTCTGACGACACCAAAATTCGACGACCAGGAGTTATATAATCTGGCTGAGAAATTTGGCACACCATACTTCCTCATCGATGAGGAAGCTCTTCGGAAGAATGTGAGCGAAATCGAGGGGGCCTACCAGAAGTTCAAGGGGCCATTCAGAGTGGCCTACTCTATCAAGGCGAACTTCAACCCCGCCGTGATCAAGACCTTCGTATCGGAAGGCATCATGTTCGACCTCACTGCAGCGAACGAGCTGTACTTCCTGATGAAGTGCGGCGGCTCGCCTGAGAACGTGATCTACACCAGCATTACGGAAACCGCGGCGGAGTACGAGGCGGTCATCAAGGGCGGAGTGAAGAAGATAGTCGTCTCCAGCTACAGTGGCCTCCTGAACCTGATCGACGCGATCTCGAAGGTCGGCGCCCAGGTCAGCGTGCTCATCAGGGTCAACCCGGAGGTCCACGTCAAGGCTGAGCTCAGGTTCTCCGTGAGACACGGCAAGTTCGGCGTGCCACTCGACGCTCCGAACGAGGACAGTGCTATGTTCATGCTGAAGAAGATACTCGACACGCAGTCTCTGAAGTTCGACGGTTTCCATTTCCATCTGGGGAGCCAGATCGAGGATCCGTCTTGCTATTCAGAGGCTCTTGAGAAGCTAGAAAGCTTCATCCTCGGCGCGCGCAAGGCCATCGGAGACTTTCCCATCAACACGCTCGACATAGGCGGGGGCCTGCCGACGTCTTACGGGAAGACCGTCCCTGCGCCCTCGGACTTCTCGGCTACCATCCTTGAGCAGCTGAGCAGTCTCGCGGAGAGCTTCGGGAGCAAGTTCACGCTGATAGTGGAGAGCGGGAGATTCCTGTCCGCCGACTCCACGGTACTGGTCTCCAGGATCGTCAACGTCAAGAGGTTCGGCGAGAACAAGTATGTGTATCTTGACGCGGGCTACAGCATCCTCCCCGATGCGGCTCTGCTCAGGCACGAGTATCCTGTCGAGGTCATACCAGGAGGCACCACGACGCACCAGAAGACCATCCTCGTCGGCAGGCTCTGCGATTCGCTCGACGTCTTCGCAACCTCTGGCAGGTCGAAGCTGGGCACCGCGGAGGTCGGGAAGCTCGTCGTATTCAGGGGCGTCGGCGCCTACTCGATAGTCCTCTCTTCGCCCTTCCACTGCCAACCTAGACCCTGCGTGCTCATGAGGGACACACAGAACAGGTACTCGGTGGTTCGCAAGGGACAGACCGTCGAGGAGCTGTTCGAGGACGAGGGGGGAGCCTCGTCTCGTTCAGCGGCCTGAGAGCGCCACGGAGAGCACGTCTTCTCCGCGCAGCGTCCCCAGCGAGCCCTTCGCCGCGTCCCCTTCGGTGAACCTGCAGCAGTCCGCGTCGCGCCTACTGGACGTTATCAGGAGGGGCACCGCATCGCTCGAGTGCATCTTCAGGACGCACGGCGTCGCGTGGTCGCAGGAGACGGCTATCGTCGCGCCCTTTGTCTTCTCGGCCACGCTCCCGAAGAAGACTTCGTCTATCGTCTCGATGTTCTTCTTCTTGCCGGGCGCGTCGCCGTCGTGACCGAACTCGTCGGGGCCCTTGATGTGGGCGTATACGACGGTCCCTTCGGCCATCTCGGCGTTGAAGAGCTTCGCTTTCTTGGCAAGGTCGCGGTGGTCGCTCAGCATGACCTCTTTCATGCGCAGTAGCCTGGCGATGCCGATCTCGGCCGGCATCTCTACGAGAGCGACGCCTTTGACGCCGTACTTCTCCCTGAAGGGCGTCACCACCGGCAGATGGTCGCCCGCGTCCCTGAGCAGCAGGAGGTTCGCGGCCTTCTTCCCCTCCTTCCTCCTCGCCGCGTTTACCTCGGCGGCGTCCAGGGCGGCGGAGGCCTTGGTCAGGAATTCATTGACCAGGCCGGAGGCCCTCTTTGCCGCGCGCGAGCTGCCGAGGGGGACGCACCTCTGGACCTTCTCCACGCCCTTTACCTCCCTGGCCGCGCCGAATCCCCTGGTACGCACGTACGCGGGGTCGGTGTTCGAAATCTCAGCGGAGAGGGGCTTGCTGTCCCTGATGACGACGACGGCGCGGTACCCCACGGTGCTCCTGAACTCGAAGGTAGCGTCCCCGAGCTTGACGTCGTTGATGACTCTCTCAAGCTCCTTCCCCTCTTCCTTGGCCAGATCCCTTCCCGCCCGCCTGTCGGCGATGAAACCATCCTTCGCGGTAGCGAAATTGGCCCTGATCGCGAGGTCCCCGTCCTTGAAGTCGAGGCCTGCTCCGACGGACTCGACGACGCCCCTTCCCGGGTACCCTTCTGCGAAAGAGTAACCCAGCATGTTGAAGACCGCTATGTCGGACTCCGGCGCGATGTCCCTGCCGACCGTCACGACGCTTCCCATCTTGCTCCTCCTGGCTATCTGGTCGAGGTGAGGGGTGTTGGCTGCCCCGAGAGGGGTCGTGAAGTTGAGCGAAGGGACGGGTCTGTCCGCGCAGCCGTCGAGAAGCACGTAGCCTAGCTTCATCTGAAAACCGGGTTCGCTCATGGGTTATTATGCTTGCTACGAGACGCAGCTATGGACGGAGGGTTCAGACGGGCAGTTCCCGCACGCTATAAGGCAAGAGGAGTGCATCCTGCCATGTCGCGGAGCACTGCGGACGAGCTGTTCTCGACGGTCGAGCGGTGGCTCATCGCCATCGGACAGCCGTCGCTCTTCATAGCCTTCGTGAGCGCGTATTCTGTTTTCTCGCGACTGGCGGGCAAGACGTCCCGTCCCCGGCTGGCGGCTACCCGGGGCGGCCGTTCACGCGGAGAAACGATATAACCGAACACGGCAGACCCGAAGCCATCAAATGGTGGAGATTCGAAAGGACTATTTCACGGACAGACTTTCTATCGTCACCGATGAAAGGAGCGGCAGGCTCCTCGTCAAGCACACGGATCACGGCAAGTGCCCGTTCTGCCCGGGAAACGAGTCGATGACTCCTCCCGCCGACCTCGTGCTGGTCAAGATGGGGGACACTCTGGTCAAGCAGACCGACGCCGAGGGCGAGCTCGTCACAGGCTGGGTGGTGAGGGCCTTCCCGAACAAGTACCCGGTGGTCTCGCCTAACGCTCCCGCGTCATATGGAGAGTACCCGCACTACAGCGAGCCCGCAGTAGGCTATCACTACGTGGTCGTCGCGACCCCCAAGCACGATGAGCCGTTCTCGCGCATCGACGTGGAGCAGTGGACCAGCATCCTCGCGACCATCCAGGACAAGGTAAGGTGGCTCTACGCGCAGAGAGGCGTCAGCTACGTGGCGGTGTTCATCAACCAAGGCAAGGGCTCCGGAGAGACCGTCGAACATCCTCACCTCCAGATAGTCACGATACCCCGTCTCCCTCCCAACTTGGAGACTGAGGCCGTCACCGTACAGAACTCCCTCAACGAACTGGGCGTCTGTCCGATGTGCCAGGTCATAGCATCCGAGAGCGGCGGCCCGCGCCAGATCATCTTGACGGAGTTCTACATCGCGTTCACCCCCTGGGCATCCTCCCATCCCTACGAGTTCTGGATATATCCGAAGAGGCACCAGACGAGCATGCTGAAGCTGTCCCAGAAGGAGCTTATGGACCTCGCCCTCATGCTGCGCAGCACGCTGGGAGGCCTCGCGAAGGTCCTGCCGGGGGTGGGGTTCAACCTGGTCTTCCACAGCTCCTCGGAGAAGAAGACCACCAAGCAGATACACTGGCACATCGAGGTGTATCCCAGAGCCTCGAACTGGGCCGGACTAGAGCTTGGCACGGGGGTGTTCGTCAGCGAGACCTCCCCAGAGAGCGCCGCGGAGGCACTCGGCGCGGCGAGCAGGAAGGAGCTCGCCCAGCTGGTCGGGATCACCTAGATTTCTTCAGGTCGTCGATGAGCGATATCTCGAAAGGCTCGATGCCGTTCAGGATGGCCACGTAGTATGACGTGAAGTCCAGTGTGTAGCAGAGGCTGACGAGCTGGGCGAGGTTGCTCCGGCCTACCGCGTCTACCCTCGTGGGGGCCATCATGCGCTCTCTGAGGACCACGTCGAACGCGTCGAAGGCGCGTGACTCGGCCTCAGGGTCGTTCTTCCTCCTCAGTATGACGGGGTGCTGGCTGGCGTCTCCGCTCTCCCAGGCCTCGACCTCGTTGTGGAAGATGTCGGGAGCCGAGTCGAACCTGGCGTGCATCTTCGCGTTCTCGTTAAGGCTGTTCTTGAAGCGTCTGGCGATGCTCTTGGTGACCGATGACGCGTAGATGCATGGGTCCTTGTGGTCGATCGCGATGGCGGCGAGCTTGGCCGGGTTCTCCGGCGTGGGACGACTCATGGCTATGGATGTCCCAACGTTCTTCATGACAGAGATGGCATCGTCGAGCTCCCACTCTATCCCCTCGAGAAGCGACGCGGCCCTGAGGACCGATACGGACGCGAAGAGGCTGTACGGGAGGCTGAACCGGGGCGCCTTGGCCAAGCCTATCTCGATATGCGGCAGGCCCTCCTTCGCTGCCATCTCCGCGAGCCTTCCCCCGTGTGATATCGTTACAACGTCCACGCCGCTGTTGCGGACGGCCTGTGCCATGCTGATCGTCTCGCTGGTATCTCCCGAGGTGCTGCAGACGATCGCCAGCGCGTTCCCAAGTTTGAGCCTGGGGAGCCCCCCTCTGAAGACGGAGATCTCAGTCCTGCCAGACGACAACATCCAGTCCGAAATTATGTCCCCGGCGGTTGCCGAACCGCCCACGGCAAGGTAGACCACGCGGTCGTACTTCTTCGCAGTCAACTCTACCTTCTGCTTCAGCGTCTCCTCGGCCCGTCCGGGCCAGCTTTCATATAGTTCGTAGACCTTCTTGGGGTCGGCGGCTGCGATATTCTCTCGCAGCAGTTTGTCGTCTGCCATCATAGCGTGACACTTTCTCTTTTGTGCACCGTAACCCGCAACCCCTCCCTTTTAAGCATCCCAGCCGTGATCGCGGTTATCTGGGGGTCCGGTAGATGTACCGCATTACGTCCCTTTCTTCTGTGGTAAGCGGCTCGTCGCGCCTCTTCTTCGCCCTTTCCTGCATCACGATGACCTTCGCGAGGTCGAGCCTGGTCGTCGAGTCCGTGTGGGAACTGTAGTCGACGAAGGCGGGGATGTCCTTCCTGATGAGCCCCTCGACCCTTGCCGCCACGCCGAGGGTCTTCCCCGCATAGATCATCGTGCCTATCGAGACCTTTGCCATGTCACCTATGAACGTCCCTACCTTCTGGAGTCCAGAGTCCACGGTCTCCCTGCCTCTGAGCACCCTTACGTGGCCGAACGTGTGCTTCAGGTCGCTCGTGACCGCTCCAGCCGCGAAGTTGGCCCACTCCCCGAGTATCGAGTGCCCCAGGAACCCGAAGTGGACTTTTGTGGCACGCCGGTAGATTATCGAGACCTCGGTCTCCCCGCCTATCCTGCAGCCCTGAGCGATGGTCGTCCCGCCGCGGACGAGGGCCGAATGGAGGACCGTGCCGTTGCCGATGTAACAGGGGCCCGAGAGGCGGGAGAAGGCCTCTATGCGCGCCCCGTCCTCCACGATGATGGGACCGCCTCTGGTGTCGAGGGATACGTACTCTTCGAGCTGCGCTTTCGGGCTGATCGCCAGGTTGTTCGGGGCTTTCTTTGCGCTCGCTCGTATGACGTCGCCGTTGGATTCTATGAAGTCCCACGGATACGTGAACAGGAGGGGAGCGGGGCTCTCGAGTCTCTGCGAAGACTTTGCGATGGAGGCGAGCCCCTTTCGGGACAGGGTTCCGTCGGCCGATGCGGCCTTCTCTATGTCGCCTGCCCGCAGCGACGCCACGGCGACGTCGCCTCTGTCGGTCACGACCGAGCCGACCGGCAGCTTCGCCCACCTCGCGATATCGACGAGCGGGCTGATTCTTGCGTTGATGAAGAGCGTCGTCCCCTCAGGCTGGTTGTACCTCATCCCGGTGCGCTGCGCTGCCAGCTTCGCCAGGTAGTTCCTGCCGAGGAGCGAGAGCTCCGCGCCCTTGAGCCTCCTTGCGACGTGCTCATAGACGGTCGCGTCGCCGCTCAACTGCTGCGCGAGGTGGCGGTTCGACGATATGGGGATGAAGTTGACCCAGGCTTCGTCCTCGAAGAGGGCTGCCTCCATCCGCATCGCCTACGGTATCTTTCCGTCTTCCTTGAGGAAGTGGGCGTCGGCTTCGCGGTAGGACCTTTTGTCGCCGATATCGTAGAACTGACCCTTCACCTTGAGCCCGTACAGCAGTTCGCCCTTGGACATAGCCTTCTCGAAGGCCTCTTTCATCCCGTAGACCGAGTCGCGCGGGATGTAGTCGAGGAGGTACCTCTTCTGCATTATGTAGCATCCCACGTTGATGTCGGTCCGGAAGGTCGGCTTCTCGTTCCACCTCTCGATCTTGCCGTCCCTCGCGAGCTCCATGACCCCATAGTTGCTCCGTACGCTGTGCTCCATGAGCGCCATCGTGAGCAGCGCCTTCCTCCTCTCGTGAAACTCGAGGAGCTCATGCAGGTCGAAATCTAGGATGGCGTCGCCATAGAGGCATACGAACCTGTCCCCGAGCCTGTCCTCCGCGTTCCGGAGCTGACCGGCGATGCCCATGGGCCTTCTCGAGCTGGCATACTCTATCTTCATCCCGAATTCCGAGCCATCCTTGAAGTACTCCTCGATGGCGCTCCCAAGGTATCCCGTCGAGATCACGACGTCCTTCACGTCATTATCTCCGAGCCACCCCAGGATGCGCTGCAGTATCGGGGAATGTCCCACAGGCAGCATCGGCTTGGGTACGAACAGGGTATAGGGTCTCAGCCTGGTCCCCAGGCCACCCGCAAGTATGACAGCCTTGAGGTCGCTAGTTCGTTTGGGCAGGTTCGGTCCCTCTCTGCCTGTAGGTCGAAACCATCCCTATTTAGTTTGGTCGACCGGTATCCTGCTGGGTCTATGTCCCCGGTTCCAGCACCCTTCGATGCTTTGAATAATTGTCGATGCCAGCCCTGTAGGCCTCGACGCCAGGTTCGAGCGCTGACGGGTCGACGATGATTCCCCTGAGCCCCTGCCCCGTCACGGTCCTGATGTCGTCGGGCTCGAGCCTCTTCTGGGCGCGGAGGAGCACCGGTTTGCCGGAGAGCTTCGCTATCATCCTGAGCGTGGAGAGGTCAAGGACGCTGAAGACGTGGTTCTTCCCCTGCGCGGTGACTATGGCGGCCTCGAGAGCCCCGACCCCGTCCATCTCTGCGAGGCTCTTGATCTGCTCCACCATGTAGCCGGCACCGATGGTCAGCAGCTTCTCCGTCCTGGGGTCGTTGAGCACGAAGGGCGGCATGTGATGAGCGTACATGTTAACGAACGCGAACGGCTTCGTGGCTATCCTCTCCCAGCTCTCGGGAGTCAGGGGGCGCGAGTCGCCTATCGAGATCCCTACGGGGACGGAAGAGGTCGTCAGTATCGAGTTTATCGAATCCTCCTGAAGGTCGAAACTGCCGAAGAGACCGGGGAACATCGACTCGGTCTTGTCGACCCCGATTACGATGGCGTCCGCTCCCGCCTCCTGCGCGGCGCTGGCATATTCGTCGTTATTGTGAGGTAGGATCGCCACGAGAGGCGCGTGCGCCCTGTCTAGTAGCCCAGAAAGTCCTCTGGCATCAGTCTCAAGGCTCTCCATCGCTGATGCAGGCTATCGCGGACGATTCCCCTTAGAAGGGCGGTGCTCAACATCTGTTCGTGTCTCTGTGAATTGGTTTAGACCCTGCCGTGTCAGAGGGCGATTGAAGAAAATATGGAGACAGGCGAGCTGATGCCCACCTGCCTTGCTATGTCTCGTTGCTCAGTTCTAGCCGGTGACGGTGATGGTACCGAGCATCCAGGTGCTGTGGAACTGGCACTCGAAGCTGTATGTGCCGGGGGTCGTGAGTGTGTATGACACGCTGTCACCCTTCAGTAGCTCGTAGCCGCTCGACTGTCCCGCCGCTGTGTTGGGATTGGTGGCTCCGGACGGGATGCTCGTGAACCACACGTTGTGCGGTGCTATCGAGTCCTCGTCCATGAAGGTGATGGTCGCGCCTGCCGGGATCGTGATTGTCGACGGACTGAAGTTCAGCCCGGACCCTGCTCCCTGTGGCATCACGATGACGTAAGCAGAGGAGCTGTTGCTCGTACTTGTTGTGCTGGTCGTGGATGTGGTGCTCGATGTCGTGCTTGTTGTTGAAGAGCTGCTACTTGATGTCGTACTGGTTGTAGAGCTGGATAGTGTGGTGGAGGACGATGTCGTAGAGCTTACCACGGTGATCACGCCCTGCATCCACGTGCTGTGGAACTGGCACTCAAAGTCGTAGGTGCCTGGCGTCGTCAGCGTATAGGTGACGCTCTGACCGTCATTTATCTCGTAGAATGAGCTCTGTCCGGCCGCGGTGTTGGGGTTGGTAGCGCCCGATGGGACGCTCGTGAACCAGACGTTGTGCGGGGCGGTGTTGTCCTGGTCTTCGAACGTGACCGTGTTGTTCACGCCAACAACCAGAGTGAACGTCGACGGCTCGAAGTTCAGCGACTGGTCGGTGCCGATTCCCTGGGGTATGATCACCGTCGCGCCGCTGACGGACGATGTAGTCGTAGTGCTGCTGACCGAAGTCGTAGAGGTCGTAGTGGTGGTCGAGGAAGATGTGGGTGGGGTGGTGGAGGTTGTCGTGCTGCTAGTTGTAGTCGTGGTGGAACTTGGGGCGAAGATGAAGTAAGCCGCACCTGCAATCAGTATCACTACTATGACAGCTGCGACTATCGCTCCCGTCCCTATTCCTTCCCTCCTATGTTCTAGTTTCATTCCCTAAGTCAGCCAAAAGCCGCCCCCTGTCTACTTCTTTTAAGCGTTTGCGGACGGCGCGTCTACATCTTTCTGCGGACGTTTTTTCTTCGCGACGCCGTGGGCCGAAGAGGTAATATTTTACTCACCGGCGGGGTCTCCGCGATGGCGGGGACTATGGCGGACGCTCTGGGGAGATAGGAAGTGTCGACGAAGAGTAGGCTCGCGACGGACGTTTCGACCCCGGCGTACATAGATCGCTTCATCTCACCCAACTGGGGGCAGCTGACAGGAAAGAAGGCCTGGCGGCAGAACCTCGGCCTTGCCGCGATCTCCGCAGGGAAGGTGGAGAGCGCCATGGGACCCAAGGGGGCGTACAAGATGGTCACGTTCAACAGGGGTCCCGAGAAGGTCATCAAGGTCACGAGGGACGGCGTGGAAATACTCAAGGAGCTCCAAGTGCAGTATCCCGCGGTCAAGACCCTCGCAGAGGCTGCCAAGCTCCAGCGCGAGCAGGCAGGTGACGGGGTCTCGACGATGGTCGTGGTGATCGAGGGGCTCCTGAAGGAGGCCGAGAAGCTCATGCAGAAGAAGCTGCACCCGAACGTTATCCTGAATGGCTACCGTGCCGCCGCGAAGGAAGCCCTTGCCGAGATCGAGAGGATAGGAACGGTGAAGGGCGACCTCGAAGAACAGATACTCGACACGGCGGACTGCGGGCGCCGGCTCCTCAGCCCGAAGCTCAGGAAGGCGCTCTTGGAGGCCTGCCACAGAGCCGTGGCGGAGGGAGGCGTGGACCTCAAGCGGATAAGTATAATCACAAGGAGCGGCGGGGCGGTCTCGGACAGCCGACTCGTCAGAGGGGTCATGGTCAGGAAGGCCAAGCTCCACAAGAGCATGCCTGACGAGCTGCGTGACGTCAAGGTCGCCGTCGTCAACAAGAGCTTCGACAACAAGCCGATGGAGCTGCTGAAGAAAGGCAGCGGACCGTTCAACATCAAGCTGGAGATAGACGAGGCTCAGAAGATGAGGGGCTTCAAGGCCGAGGAGCGGCGTATGAACGACGAGCTCGTCGACGCCGTGGATAATGTCGGCGCGAAGTTCGTCATCTGCAGGGCCAAGATAGTCGACCAGGTGGCAGACGAGATGGCTAGGCGCGGGATCCTCGCCTTTGAGATGATCGACCAGGTGGGGATGGATGCCGTCGCGGAGGCGACCGGGGCTACGACCGTAGGGGACGTGCGGAACATCGCAAACGCCGACCTCGGCCGGGCGAGTCTGGTCAAGGTCGAGAAGGTAGACACCATCGACTACTTCACCGTGGAGGCCGCCCGGGGTTCGACCATCCTCCTGCGCGGCAGCTCTCTGGAGGACGTCAAGGAGACAGAGAGGGTCGTCAAGAACGTGGTCCGCCTGATGCGGAACGCGGAGAAGGACAAGCGTTCGGTGCCGGGCGGAGGTGCCACCTACATGCGCATCGTAGACCACCTCAGGGAGTTCGCGCTAAAGTCGGAGAGCAAGGAGCAGGTGGCGATAGAGTCGTTCGCGAACGCTCTCGAGCAGCTGGTCGTCGTCCTGATAAGGAACTTCGGGTTGAGCTGGGCGACCGTCCTGCCGGAGCTCAGGAGCTATCACGCCGAAGGGAAGCACAGTATGGGCGTGACCTTTGGCGGATGCGCGAACATGGAGCAGCTGGGCGTGAGGGATATGGTGTACACCCAGAAGACCGCGCTCGCCCGGGCGTACGACGTCACGCAGCTGCTGCTGCGCATCGACCAGTACTTCTACATCAAGGAGCTGGCGCTGGTCCACAAGCAGGAATAGCTAGAAGACCCAGAAGTTCAGTATCAGAACAACGAAGATTATCGTGAGGTAGGGGCTGGTTATCTTGAAGAGCGTCCATGCCGTGCTCTCGGTCCTGTCCACAGCGAGCTTGATGCTGTACCCGAGCAGCAGCGCTCCGCACGCAGCGGCTGAGAACACGTAGAAGGGGCTCACCGCGGTGACGAGGAGTATCGAGAGAGAGAAGATGGCGAGCAGGCTGCTTGTAAACGCGATGCATACGGTCGCAACCTTCATGCTCACGACGACGGGCAGCATCGGCACCCCCGCCTCCTGATAGTCCCGACGGGTCCTGATCGCCAGCGACCAGATGTGGGTCGGTATCCACGCGACGACGAGCGCACACATGAAGACTGCGAGCGGCGAGACGGTATCGGCGATGCCCGCGTACCCCACCAGTACCGGTATGCCACCCGACACCCCTCCGAGTATGATGTTCAGCCACGACCGTCTCTTCAGCCACAGGGAGTAGACCACGACGTTGTCGATGAGCCCTATCACCATGAGGAGCGCCGCGAGCCAGTCGAGCCAGTATGCCAGCACCACCGACGCGACGGAGGCGACGAGCCCGAAGACGAGGGCGTTCTTCGCGCTGACCCTTCCCGTGGGGATGGGTCTCATGCTCGTCCGTTTCATTACACTGTCGATGTCCCTGTCGTGGTAGTTCGTGAGTACCTCGGCTCCGGCGGAGCCGAGAAAGACGGCAGCGGTCCCCACGAGCAGGTGCAGCGGAGAAAGGGCGAAGCCCGTTTCCTTGTAGGCGACGAGCATCCCGGCAATCCCGGTGAAGACCAGGAGCAGGACGATCTTGGGCTTGATGAGTTCCCAGTAGTTCTTCAGGCCCTCGAGGAACCCCATACCCGAAAACGCGCAACGGCTGTCTGTGATAAACGTTCTGCGCGGACTACTTCACGACCAGCGCGATCGTGAACCCGTCGTATCCCTTCATCCCCACCGTCTGTATCGTGGTCGCGACAACGCGCTTCTCGCGCGACAACAAATCGTTCATCCTCCTGATACCCTTCGCCTCTTCGTTGGTGGTCTTCTCGTCGAGCACGACACCGTTGCGCACCACGTTGTCTATCACTATGATGGTTCCCTTGCGCGAAAGCTTCAGCGACCACTCGAAGTATTCGGGGTTGCTAGGTTTGTCCGCGTCGAGGAAGATGAGGTCGAAGGGTCCTGCCTTCTCCTTGAGAAGCTTCGGGAGCGTCTCGATCGCTCTTCCTAGCCTGATGTCGACGACTTTGCCCACCCCTGCACGCTCGATGTTCTTCTTGGCGACTTTGGCGTGGTCCGCGTCCAGCTCCAGAGTGGTGACACGCCCTCCCTTCTCGAGTCCTCTTGCAAGCCAGATCGTGCTGTATCCACCGAGCGTGCCGACTTCGAGGATGCGTCTCGCGGCCTGCGTCCTCGCCAGTATGTGGAGGAGCTTGCCCTGCGGAGGCGAGACATTGATCGCGGGGAGACCCGCCTTGGCGCTGTCCCTCAGGGCAGCCTCAAGCGCCGCGTCGCTCGGGACTAGTTTCTCGATGACGTAGTGATCCATCGCCGTCCAGGTGTCTTCGGACACGATGGTCGCCCCGCTCTGCTCACCAGGACTGTTCGGTGCTACGCGAGAGACCTGCCACAGTTCGGGCACCACTGGGTCCCCGCCTTGGCCTGTGCTCCGCAGGCTTTGCAGACGACAGTCGCCGGGGCCGCGGCAACCGGGACTGGCTTGGGAGTCACAGCGTCTTCCTTGATGATCACATGGTCAGAGACACCCATGACCTTGTCTAGCGGCACCTCGAGCTGGCCGCCATCAGGTTTCACTACAATGAGCGTGATCGAGCTGTCGAGCGTGAAGGTCAGGTCCCTGACCTTTCCGATTATCTTGCCCGACGAATCTATCACCGCCTTGTCCACAATTTCTTCCTTGCGAAAAGACTTGGCTGATGCCATGTCAGCGCCGGGCGAATCTCGGTGATTTATAAGGCTCACGAAGCTCCATGGCTCTCCGCTAGCCTCGCTCCGCGTATCGTCGCCTTCCAAAACTTAAATAAGTGCATGATTGCGCGCAAAACTATGGCACTGACTGATCCTCTTCAGTGGGTGGTGATTGCCATTGTGGCGATCGTCTTCTTGATGTACGGACCCAAGAAGATTCCAGAGCTGGCCAGATCGATAGGTCTGGCGAGGAAGGAGTTCAACGACGCGTCGAAGACTTCCCTCGCGGGAGACACTTCCTCTGTGGTCGCAGCTCCAGCCGCTGCGGCACCGGCAGCAGCCCCATCCACCGGAGACGCACTGATAGACACAGCGAGGAAGCTGGGCATCAGCACCGAAGGAAAGACACGCGACGAGATCTCCTCAGAGATAGTGAGCAAGGCAGCGTCGAACTAAGGCGACGCCGTCCAGACGTTTCTCTCCCTGATGGTCTTCCCCTACCGTGGGTGCTAGCCCCTACTTGGGGAGTCTCCAGCTGCGAAGCTCTCCGTATTTTTCTCTCTACGGCTTCTCAGACGATGATCCCTCCCTGGGAGGGTGAGCAAAATTCGGAATTTGCTGGTTTTGTCAGTTTCGTTGCGACCCCGATACCAACGGCCATTAGGCTCAAATAATCCGACGGGAGTCAACTGTTTCGAAATGGCAGGCTGTCGAAAGCGAGCGATTGTCGCATCGGCTTTCCATGCCGCCGTCACGCCTGCCTCGCTTCTTTGCGGGTCATCACCCCGGAGGCAAGGGAGAGGTTGAAGGCATGAAGCGCGTGATGCTCTACGTTGGATTGATTGTTTCAGAAGTCGGAGTCGTGTTCTTCGCCTCTGGATTTACGTATTACCTTGTCCTTATACCTCAAGGTATAAACTACGGCTTTTCCGCGTCCACAGAGACATACCCGGAGACCTTCGATTCGCTCATCGCGGTGGGAGTCCTCCTGTTGCTGGTCGGCGCAGGTCTGGTCGTCGGGGCGATTGGGGAGCCCAAGGCACGAAGCCAACAGAATCCTACGGCCTGAGCCTTAAATAGGGTCGCGCGTGCGCTTCGTTCGTCTTGAGCGCAGCAGCGAAAGGCGTCGAGCATGACTACTCGGGTGCAGGATTCTGGAGCGACAGAGCAGAGGCATGGCACGATTTCATCCCGGGTGTCAAGAGAAGGATACTCGTGAACAACTCGGCGGCGACAGCTGCGGAATTCAAGATCGTCGCGGGCGGGGAAGTGCCGCTGCATTCCCATCCTCAGTCGCAGTATGGTATCTGCCTCGAGGGGAGCGGAGTCTTCACGGTGGGCGACAAGAGCTGGAAGCTGAAGAAGGGGGATTCGTACTATATTCCCCCGTCAGTCACCCACGGCCTCAAGATAGACCCTGCGTCCGAGGCCAGGCTGATCGAGTTCTTCACACCTATGCGGAGGGAAACGATAAAGTTCACCCTGGCCGCAGAGGGGCCTTAGTCCTAGAGATAGTCCAGATTCTTCGGGGCGAGGGGTGACGCCCGGTGCTCCTTGTAGACCAGGGGTTCGTCCCAGTTTTCGATGGCCCAGGACGCGAACGTACGCTTCTCTTGTGCGCTGGCAGACTCCTTCTTGGTTATCCTGTGCTCGAAGACGGGCTTTGGTGCGAGGCGGACGCTGATATTCTTCAGCACGCCACCCCGGGCTATGGTAAGCTCCATCTGTGTGCCGGGCTTCCTGTTGGCCACGTAGAACGCTAGCTTCTGAGAATCGGTCCGGAGCCCATCGGTCGCAATTATCTCGTCGCCTGCCGAGAGGTCGGCCGCTTCCGCAGGGCTGCCTGTCAGCCGTGTGACGACGACGAGAGCCGGAGCGCCCCTGACTCTTATGCCGAGGAAGCCGTCATCCGGAGACGGCACGCTCTTCGCGGTCAGCTGTAACCCTGCGTGAGACAGATACCTGTTGTAGTCTATCTCCTTCCTTCCGTGGACGTGGTCGCGGAAGATCTCCCGGGTCTTGCCCTCCGAGACTTTAGCGCAGGCCTCTTCGAACTCCTCGTCCGTGAAACCCCGACTGCTGGCCTGGTAGGTCTCCTGGTACAGGTCACGCATCGCGTCGTCGAGCGAGCGGGCGCTGTCGGTGGCTGACCTGATAGCGAGGTCGAGCAGCAGACCGATGACCGCGCCCTGCCGATAATAGGACGGTGAGACGTTGGGGCTGTTCTCGTCCTGCTTGTAGAGGCGTATCCAGCTGTCAAAGCTGGACTCTTCCGGGGTCTGCACTCTCGCCGATGGCAGGGACTTCACGTAGTTGATGGAGAACGCAAGCTCCTCTAGGAGCTCGGGGACCGAGAAGATTCCCGCCCTCCTCATGATTATGTTCTCGTAGTAGCTCGTTATCCCTTCGGATATCCAGAGGGACTTGGTGTAGTTCTCCTTCGTATAGTCGAACGGTCCCAGGGCGACCGGTCTCATCCTCTTCACGTTCCATGTGTGGAAGAACTCGTGGCTGAACAGAGTCATGAACGAACGGTACTCCTCCGGTGGTTCGAGCCAGAAATAGCTCCCTATGCAGTGCGTACTGTTGAGGTGCTCCAGGCCACCGTGGCCGTCTGCTGTGAAGTCCGTGAGGAAGACGTAGCGCTTGTAGGGGACGTCAGCGAAGATGGGGATGGCGCTCTCGACTATCTTCTTGATGTCCGTGACCAGCCTCTCTTCGTCTATGGGCTTCTTGGCGAAGATGGAGACCTCGTGCCTCCTCTCCGCCGCTTCGAAGTGGTGTACGTGCTGGTTTCCGACCTCGACCGGTGAGTCGACGAGGATGTCGTAGTTCGGAGCCTTGAACGTCCAGCCGTTGGGACCCACCTTCTCCAGCCCCGTGGACACTACCTTCCACTCGTGGAAGGGGACGAGCTGCAGCGTTATCGGCGCGTCCTCGAACCCCTGAGCGTACATGAACAGGCTCGCGCCGTTGATTATCGCGTGCTCAGTGTCGATGTAGCTGGTATCGACAGTGAAATCGAACGCGTAGACCAGATAGTCCACCGTGAGGCTGTCCGCCTCTCCCGCTGTGACGACCCAGGTGGTCTTCGATTGCCTGTCCACCGGAAGCTCCTCGCCCCCGTGCCCGGTCACCGCGATGGCAAGGACGTCGCGCGGGAAGTCCCTGATAAGATAGGACCCAGGCGTCCAGACCGGCATCGAGAGGGACAGCTTCCCCTGCGGGGCCCTCGCCGCGAGCGCGCTTATCGTCATCCTCACGCCGAAGCAGTGCGTCTCGGGTGCCTCCATGGAGACGCGATAGTGTACCTCCGGGGTCGTGGTGCTCATCTCGAGTTGATCTTGTCCAGCCTGAACTCCGCATGGACGGCGCGCACTGCATCTTTACCTTCGTCTTCGTGGACGACGAAGGAGATGTTCTGCTCGGAGGAACCCTGGGCGATCATCCTGACGTTGATGCCCTTCGCAGCGACCGCCCCGAACACCTTGGCAGCGATGCCCTTGGCGCCCCTCATTCCACCTCCGACCACCGCGATCGCGCACACGTCGTCCTCGCAGTTAACGGCGCGCAGCCCTCCTTCGCCCATCATCGCGAGCTCCAGAGCGTTGACGGCCCTCTGCATGGTAGGTCTGTTCACGACCATGCTGATGTTCGACTCGGAGACGCTCTGCGAGATCATGAGTATGTTTGTGCCACTCTTCGCAACGGTGTCGAATATCCTGGCGGCGCTTCCGGGCCTCCCAACCATGCTCGCGCCGCTGAGCGTTATTATCGCCACATCCTTCACGAGCGCGACTGACTTGACTACCTTCGACTCGTAGGCACTGGGATCCTTCCGTACCACGGTCCCCGGATGGTCCGGTCTGAACGTGTTCTTGAAGCGTACCGGTATCGCCTTCACAGCCACCGGCTCGAGCGTCCTCGGGTGAAGGGCCTTGGCGCCGAAG
>JASHPA010000077.1 GCA_030038365.1 Nitrososphaerales archaeon | reverse complement strand
AGCTCGGAGCGCACGTAACGATAGACCCGGCCAGGGAAGACCCCGTCGCGGCAGTCATGAGGGAGACTGGAGGCGGCGGTGCGGACGTGGCCGTCGAGATGATTGGAAGGGGTGAGACGGTCGAGAGCGCGGCCAAGGCAGTCGGGATAGGCGGCAGAGTGGTGATAATGGGGGTGGCCCGCAGGGAGGCGAGGGCGCAGGTGGCCCCCTTCGACCTGATGCTGAAGGAGGTCGAGGTCATAGGCTCCAACGCAACCGCGACCGGCTTCGTCCCCGCCATACGTCTCATCGAGTCCGGCGCCATCCCGGTCGAAGGCATAGTCAGCCACGAGCTCGGCATAGCGGAGGCGGAGAAGGCGTTCGAGCTTTGCCGCACGGGTCAGGGACTGAAGGTGCTCCTCAGGCCCTGAGATGGAGAGAACGGCTTTAACGGCCGGGTGGCATGGGCAGTCCGTTGTCATCCTCGAAGAAACTGGGAATCGGAGTGATCGGCGTCGGCCAGATCGGGAAGGTACACGCTCAGAACCTCGCCCGGCGCGTGCCCAACGCCTCGCTCGTCGCGATAGCAGACTCCAACAAGGCGGCCGCAGACGCAGTCGCGTCGCAGAACGGCGTCCAGCAGGTCTACGCTGACTACAATGACCTCCTACGCGACAAGAACGTCGATGCCGTCGTCGTCGCGACACCCACATTCCTCAAGCTTGAGGTCGTAAAGGCGGCCTGCCAGGCGGGAAAGCACATCTTCTGCGAGAAACCGATGGCCCTTACCCTGAAGGAATGCGACGAGTTCATCGCCGCTTCCGACAAGGCGGGCACCAAGTTCCAGGTGGGGTACCAGAGACGCTTCGACCCTTCTTACATGCGCGTGAAGCAGGGGATTGACTCGGGCGAGATAGGGACCATGCTCCTGCTCCGCTCGAACACGAGGGACCCGCCGCAGAAGGTGGCAGGCGTCTGGGCGGACCCGAAGATCAGTGGAGGGATATTCCTCGACACGAGCTCCCACGACTTCGATGTGATACGCTGGCTGAGCGGAAGCGAGGCGAAGAGCGTCATCGCGGACGGTCTTACCACGGCGTACCCGGAGCTGCAGAAGCTGGGCGACAAGGACACGACGATGACGATAATCAGGCTGGCAAACGGTGCACTCGCGCACGTAGACGCGTGCAGGGTCAGCGTCTATGGATACGACATCAGGGCCGAGGTCGTGGGTACCGAGGGCGCCATCTTCATGGACATCGGTAAGGATTCTGAGACCCACTTGTTGAAAAAGGCCTGGGAGAGCAACGAGTACTCCTACTGGTATCAGCAGCGATTCGACGAGGCCTACCGGGGCGAGCTCGAGGGTTTCGCCGACGTCGTGCTGCACGACACGAAACCTAGGGTCACCGCAAGGGACGGGCGGGCTGCGGTCGAGATAGGTCTGGCCGCCAGGCTCGCTATGGAGCAGCAGCGGGCTGTCTCGCTCCCGCTGGCGTGAGGCGGGTTGTCGCGACACTCCGTCGGCCTCATCGGCGGCGGTCAGGTGGCGAGGGCTCACATCGTAGGCTTCGGTAACATCCCGCTCTTCTACGGGCCCTTACAGACGGCGGAGGTGAAGACTGTCGCCGAGGCGACAGATGCCCTAGCCTCAGACGCGGCCTCCCGACTGGGCGTGCCGCACTGGACCTCCGACTGGAAGCAGGTCGTCAGCGACCCTGCGATAGAGATCATCGACGTCCTCACGCCCACTTACCTCCACAAGGATCCGGCTATCGCGGCGATGGAGAAAGGCAAGGCGGTGATCTGCGAAAAGCCCCTCGCGGCGACCGAGGCTGACGCGCGGGAGATGTACGAGGTCGCGAAGTCCAGAAAGGCCACTACCCTGGTCGGCTTCAACTACCGGCGGGTCCCCGCTGTCACACTCGCCAAGGAGATGATAGCCTCCGGACGCATCGGGAGGATCCAGCACGTGAGGTCCCACTTCATGGAGGACTGGGGTGGTCCGAACTTCCCGCTCACGTGGCGCTTCCAGGCAGAAAAAGCAGGCGCCGGCGCGCTGACCGACCTCGGCTCTCACGCGCTTGACATGGTCAGGTATCTGGTGGGTGAGCCGACGGAGGTCTGCGGCGTCGCCGCCAACTTCGTCCCGGAGCGCGTCCCGTCAGGAGGGAGCAAGCCGCTGCGCTCTGATGTCGACGACCTCACCGTCGCGATCCTGCGCCTGGATGGAGGGGCCGTCGCCGAGGTGAGTGCCTCGTGGGTGTCGCTGGGACGCAAGGTCCAGCTCGATTTCGAGGTGCAGGGGACCGAAGGCACGTTGTACTTCTCGATGGAGAGGCCGAACGAACTGAATTTCTATTCGGCAGGCGACCCGAAGACCGAACAGGGTTTCAGACAGGTCTACTTCGGACCATCACACAAGTACGGCTCCTCCCTGCTCTTCAGCAGCGCTACCATGGGGACGGGTTATGTGGACTCGATGACGAACCAGATGCGCGACTTTATCGACGCTCTCGAGAAGGGGACCGAATGTGCACCGTCCTTCTACGACGGATGGCGTGTGAGCCGGATCATCTCCGCGATACTGGAGTCCTCCAGGAACAAGTCCTGGGTCGCTTTATGAAAAGTCTGAAATGATTGTACGCGAGGAGCACCAAGCATAAATAATGCCTCACGAATGACACGGGATTAGATGAATTATTTCGCCGATGAGCGGAGGGCGGCGATCGGACGGACAGTCATTGTTGCTGTCATTGTAGTAATCCTCGTCATCGGGGCCGCGGCGGGTGTGTATCTTTCGACAAGGAGCACGAGCACTACCACAAGTACCACGACCGGAACGACATCATCCTCGTCTACATCGACTGGCACTGGTACGACGATCAATACTCTGACCGTCGACGACGAGACGTGGCCCACGGGCGACCTGAACCAGCTGAACGCGATCGGTGCAATCCCATACCCCGACTGGCTGAGCTACTCGGTGTATCAGTCACTTGTTACGGTCAACGGGAGTGAGCTCTATCAGAACGGCACGCTCTCGCTTGAACCGATGCTCGCGACAAGCTGGAACGCGTCCAGCAGCGGAACGACCTGGACCTTCTACCTTCGCCATGGCGTGACGTTCTCGAACGGGGACCCGTTCAACGCCTACCAGGTCTGGGGCGAGCTCTATGGGTTCTACTACCTGAGTGCTAACACTTCAGGCTGGGCGGTAGGTTACGACGTCTTCAACATGAACACGACGGACTTCGGACCGAGCACGCTGGCCCTCATGTCCTCGACCGACTCGCAGATGATCACGCCTACGGCTCAGATGTTGAGCGTCATGGAGAACAGCTCCTGGCCGATATACGTCATCAACCAGTATGAGGTCGGCTTCAATCTGAAGGCCGCGTTCCAGTGGTTCCCACAGATGTGGGTCCAGTTTACGGGTCTCATGTTCGACACGCAGTACGTGCTGAACAACGGAGGATTCGGCACACCTGCGGCCTACAACACGAACTTCAACTACAATCCTATACCGGGTACCGGACCCTACGAAGTAACCAACGTCGTTCCCAGCTCTTCGGTCACCTTTACGCAGGTCTCTAACTACTGGGGAGACAACTGGACAGCCGCCGAGATTCAGGCCAACCCGTACGTGGATCCAGGTCACGTCAAGACCATTGTGGTGACAGTACAGAGTGACGACGCGACGAGGTACGTGGACCTCAGCAGCGGCTCCGCATACATCGCGCCCATACTTTCCCAGGACTGGCAGAGTGTCATCAGCAACCCGTCCAAGTACTCGTACTTCACGATGCCAAACAGCTCAGCCAACATAGTGGGGATTGCGATGAACACGCAGAGATACCCCACGAACAACACCGACTTTAGGCTCGCAATCGCCTACGCGATAAACTACACCCAGATATCTGACGACGTCTTCCTCGGCACCGAAGGGGGTGGGCTCACACCGATGATGGGTCCAGAGTACCCGACCTTCAGTGAACTCTACGACTTGGGCAACCTAGCTCCGTACAGCTACAACGTCGCCCTCGCTCAGCAGTACTTGAAGGAGAGCGGGATTAACACCGCTAGTCTATCGCCGATGCAATTCGCGGTCATCCAAGGTTGCACAACCTGCGAGTCGACCGCCGAACTGGTCGTGTCCGACCTCTCTGCGATAGGTATTCCGGCCACGGTGGATGTCGTGACGCCGTCGCAGTATGGGCCGCCGCTGGTTGCGGGTTCGGGTACATACGCAGAGGAGGTCAATGAGTCGTCGACCATCGCCAACCTCATGTGGTTCGGCACGGCGACTTTCGCTCCAGACGAGCCTACTCCTGCAGACTCGCTGTTGACATGGGTCAGCAACGAGACGTCGGCCAACAACTGGGCCATCTACTCCAACCCCACGGTTCAGAAGTGCATCGACGATCTGACGAACGGCGCGTCCCAGAGCACCCTGATTTCCGACTGCACCGCCGCGCAGCAGACAATCACCAACCAGGCACCCTACATCTGGCTGGGCAGCGTGAAGCTGTTCTTCGGTGGCGGCTCTATCGTGTACAACAACAACGTCATCAAGAGCTTCCTGCCAGACCCCGTCTTCAGCGGGCAGTCCTCGACCGCGATACTGAACACAGTGGAGTTCGTCAACGGCCAAGACGAATAGCACCGGCATACGCTGACCGGTGCTGTATCGCTTTTCCTGCGCCTACGCTTAAGTAGCGAAAACCGGGGACGAGTACGTCTCATGAAGATCACAGACATCCAGACCACGATAATCGAAGGCAACTTCGACTGGATAATCGTCAAGGTCTACACGGACTCGGGCGTCTCGGGCCTCGGGGAGATATACGCCGGCACGGCGGGACGCCGGATGACAGACCTACTGAAGCCCTTCATCATCGGCGAGGACCCCCTCGACGTGGACCGCCTGTACTGGAGGATGTACTCAGCCTTCCAGAGGGAGGTCGGGGCATCGCTGCTGGCCGCGATCAGCGGAGTCGAGACCGCGCTCTGGGACATCGCCGGGAAGGAGATGGGTGTACCTGTCTACAGGCTCCTCGGTGGCAAGTACCGCGACCAGGTGAGGGTCTACGCGGACTGTGCCGCCGGCGAGGGCGACGAGGACGTGAAAGAGGAGGAGATCCGTCTGGGCCCGGTCGTCCTCAAGGGTGTCCACACGCCCGAGGCCTATGCAGCCAAGGCGGTCAAGGTCAAGGCGCAGGGCTTCGACGCGCTCAAGTTCGACCTTGACCTGCCCGACCGCTACAAGCAGGACAGGTACAACGGAGCCATCGGACCGGAGGAGATGAAGCTAAAGGTGAAGCTCGTCGACAGCGTCAGGGCAGCGATAGGAACGAACGTCGACCTGGCCGTCGACTGCCACTGGCAGTACAACGTGAAGGACGCGATAACGCTCGCCCGGAAGCTGGAGCCGTACGACCTGCTCTGGTTCGAGGACCCGATACATTCAGAGAACGCCGACGCGATGCTGAAGGTCTCCCAGAGGAGCCCCATCCCGGTGTGCACCGGCGAGCACAGGGTCTCGCGCCACGGGTTCCGTGACCTCATCGAGAAGCAGGCGGCCGACGTCATATCTCCTGATGTCCAGAAGGCCGGGGGGATACTCGAGACGAAGAAGATCGCGGACCACGCGGACGAATACTACATCCCCGTGGCTCCCCACAACATAGCGAGCCCCGTCGGCACGATGGCGGCCGTCCACGCGAGTGCTTCGTTCCCCAACTTTCTCCTCCTGGAGTATCATGCCAACGACATACCATGGTGGGGCGACCTTGTGAAGCCGAAGGGTGGTTCGCTCGTACAGAATGGGAGGATTGCCGTACCGTCGCGGCCGGGGCTGGGCGTGGAGCTCGACGAGGCGGAAGTGCAGAAGCACCTCAAGAAGGGTTCACAGCTGCTGCCTTGATCCGTCCCGATATGGGAGAAATCTTGGATGGATTCAAGCCCGATTCTGGATTGATTCTGGAAATCGGTTAAACTGGGCGCGGAGTGCGAACCTCCGAAAACCAATGAACACCGAATCCAGACACGACACTGCTAACAGGACAACTCCGGACAAACCTCACGGAGGGGTGCCCTTTGCATAATCTCGCGCTTGACGCGGGAAGGGGCAGGCCGTGGGGCATAGGCGTTGCCATTGCCGCTATCTGCGGCCTGTTGCTCGCAGGGGGAGCATCGGTGGCGCGCGCCCAGACCACGACCTCGACGAGCTCCACCAGCTCCAGCTCTTCCCTCGCCCCGAGCATCTCCATAACCTCGGCTTCTTCCGCCGTTGGCACCAACGATACAGTCACGGGACAGAACTTCACCGCTTCCGGCACCATCTCTGTCACAATAGGGACCACGGCCGTCTCCTGTGGAGACTCCTCGATTGGCAGCAGCGGTAACTTCACCTGTCTCTTCACGGTGCCCCCGCTCTCAGCCAGCGGGAACCCGTACACCGTCGCAGCGACGGACTCCTCCTCGCTCACGACGTCCACCAACTCTACCGGTTCACCGGTCACATTCACGGTCACCCCAAGCATATCGCTCCAGAACGAAACCGTCACGGCCGGAGCGAACGACACAGTCTCCGGTGAAGGATTCACCGCCTCCGGTACAATCTCCGTCACCCTCAACGGGACAGCAGTCTCCTGCGCAGACCCGACGGTAGGTTCGAACGGGTCGTTTGCGTGCAGCTTCGCCGTCCCGTCGACGTACTCTGGCAGCTATCCCATCACGGCGGCCGACTCTGCCTCTGTGACCTCCGCTATCACGAACGCCGATGCACCGGTTACCCTGACCGTGAGCCCGGTGACGACCACGACCTCGACAACGTCCAGCACCACCACCTCTTCGACTACATCTTCCACGTCCTCGTCCTCCAGCATCGCCCTTTCACCCACCGTCCTGCTGGCCACCGCGGGCATCGCCCTGGTACTGGCGGGTCTGGCGGCGGGCGCAGCGCGCAGACGGGTGCATCGAAGATACGAGAGCGGCTCGTCACAAGCGTTCTAGGACAAAGGCGATAACCGCCACGCCATAGCGTATAGACGACGCTGGCCTCCCAGCGTCTCCCTGCATTTTTTCCGTCCTCTCCTATCTGACCTTTCCCCTCGCCAAGATGGGGAAGACCTTCTCGACCCTGTCACCGCGAATGCCATACATCTCCTCGTGCTGGTTGACCATGGTGCAAACGTGGGCGGGGACGAACCTCATCCTGTCTCCCACTTTCAGCTTCTTGGCTGCGCCGGTCAGATGCAGCCAGCCATGCTCTTCGGAGAAGTGTTCCATGGTGGCCCCCTCGACCTCGAACGCCTTGGGAAACAGGCCGGTATCGAAGTTGAACGACTTGGAACCCGCGTCGACGACCGCCCTGTCTTCCGCCGGCTTGCTCATCACGGTGGCGACAAGAGTAAGGGCAAGGTCGCTCCACTTGGCCACACCCCTCTCGACAAGGACATGGTCGTTGAACGCGTACATCCCCGGCTGCACCTCGGTGACGTCCTCGTGCTTGGCGTTTATCCAGGTGCTCACCGACGAGCCGACGCTTACCACGTCGACGGCTATCCCCTTCTTTTTGATCGCTTTCTTGGCAGCGACGATCCCGTCCGTGGCCTCCTTCGAGGCCGCTATCTGCTCCTTCTTCGTCTTCTTGCCGTTGACGTTCCCTTCGTAGCCCATGAGCCCTTTGAAGACGAGGTTCTTCTCCTTCGAGACCTGCGCCGCGAGCGCGGCCGCTTCCTGGGGCTGGACTCCGCACCTGTGCATCCCGATGTCGACGTCCACGTAGACGTCGACTTCCGAGCCTACTTCCCGGAAGGCCTTCCCTGTCTCTTTGATGACATCGAGGTTGTCCACGGCGACACCGACGTGAGTTTTCTCCGCGACCCGCGCCAGCCTCTCTATCTTGCTCGGGACGACGACCTCGTTGGTCAGGAAGATATCTCTGATGCCGTTCGCTGCGAAGACCTCCACCTCGCTGACCTTCTGCAGGCAGACGCCCTTCGAGCCCGCGGCGAGCTGTATCTTGGCGATGTCCGGTGACTTGTGCGTCTTGACATGCGGCCGCAGCTCGACACCGCATTCTTTTGTGAAATCTGCCATCCGCCTGATGTTCCTCTCCATCCTGTCCATGTCTAGGACCAGGGAGGGGGTGTCAAGGTCGTCCAGGTGCATGCCGTGACGAGGAGGGGAGGGCTTTATTTCGGTTCCCCGCCGACAAGGCTTTAGCGGCTTCGCCGGATGGGTTGCCGACTTGAAGTACGTCACATTCGGCCCCACGGGGCTGACGGTTTCTCAGTTCTGCCTCGGCGCCTGGCACGTCCCTGGCACGGGCGCCAAGGATCGGTTCGGCATCGAGGAGGTCGACAAGGAGGCGTTTGCGAAGGTCGTGAAGAGGGCCTACGACCTCGGAATCAATTTCATCGACGGCGCGAACAGGTACCACGGGAGGATGTCGACGGCGGACCTCGACCACGTGGGGAACACCGAGAGGATTCTCGGGCAGATACTCAAGGGGTACGACAGGGAGTCCCTGGTCATCGCGACCAAAGTGAGGGGCCCGATGGCGCCCTGGCCGAACGGGCAGGGGCTCTCACGGAAGCACATAATGTGGCAGATACGCGAGTCCTTGCGCAGGCTTGAGGTCGACTACGTGGACCTCTACCAGATACACTGGGAGGACCCCGTCACGCCAAAGCTCGAGACGCTCAGGACTCTGAACAACCTCATCGACCGCGGCTTCGTCCGCTACATCGGGGAGAGCAACCACTCCGCAGCCGACGCGGTCGAGTTCATGGAACGGGCCCGGGCTCTCGACCTCGAGGGGTTCGTATCGATGCAGGAGCCATACAACCTGCTCGAGAGGCAGAAGGAGTTTGAGACCATCCCAGTCGCGAAGAAGTGTGGTATGGCAGTCATGGCGTACGTCCCGCTGGCGCAGGGCGTCCTTACAGGCAAGTACCTGGGTGTCACAGAGAAGGGCAGCCGGGCGACATATGAGCCCGGGATGGCCGGACAGTACCTCAACACCGATGTCTCGTCAGCGGTGAACACGCTGAAGGGCATCGCCGGCGAGAAGGGTTGTACCATCGCGCAGCTCGCCCTTTCGTGGATGATCCACAAGCAGGAGCAACTCGGCATCACGATAGTCCCGATACTCGGGATAACGAAGCTGAGTCACCTGGAGGACAACGTGGGTGCGCTCGACGTGAAGCTCTCGGGCGACGAGATGGCGCGGCTCGAAGAGGTCGCGGCGACCGCGAAGATGGGGAAGCAGTCCTACTAGCCGACCCGCCTCATCGCGAGGCCGGGGTCCTGGGTATGCGTATCTGGAAGCGCTCCGCGATGGCACAAGGGATGAGCGCGTATGCGGCGCCACCTATCAGGTCGATCAGGTAGTGCTGTCCCAGATAGAGGGTTGAGAAGAGTATCCCCACCGTAATCGGGATCGAGACCAGCGCCAGTCTCCTGTCTACCTTGATCATGAAGTACGAGAATATGATGGCGTAGGCGCCGTGGAGGCTCGGGAACGCCGCGAACTGGTCTATCTCCACGAGCGAGATGAAGGAGGTGACGCCGTGCGGGAGACCGACAGCGACGGTCGCAGCGTAGAGGTTGCTCGAGACACCGCTGTACCACGGCGGGGCCGTCGGGAGCAGGACGAAGGTCGCGAGGGCGGCATACGAGGCGAGGACCATCACGGTGACGTACTTCCCGAAGAGGGGCCGCTTCGCGTACCATACGATGAGGCAGGTCGCGACGACCAGCGGCACGTGCAGCGAGTAGAAGACGCTGCTCAGCAGCGTCACGGCAGGCGAAGCGAAGGTCGACTGGACGTAGCCCGTGACGTTGAACCCCCAGATGAGGTGGTCGAGAGGGTAGAGCGAGACGATGCCCCTGGAGGCTGCGAGCGTGCCCGCCATCCCCTGCAGCGCCTCATACGAGACCATAATCGAGATTATCGAGACCCAGTATCTGTCCATCTTCCTCTTCAGGCTCAGCACTGCCATCACCAAGACTGCCGCTAGGAAGCAGAGGGCAGGCAGGAAGTCAACCTCTACGCCGTAGAGCGCGTAGTAGGCCGAGAGCCCCACCGAGTACCCCAGAGCCGGGATGATGAAGAGGTTGTTTCTGAGGTCCAGCCGGGCCAGCGTCCTCTTGTAGGCGCGCTTCAGGAGCCGCCGGAAGTTCGTCGCGTGCTCTTCTCTCAATCGCCTGGCCATTTTTGGCTGCGCCCCCACGGACTAATAAGTCGAATCGACGCGCGGTTCTCCGGACCGTCCCTTCACAGACCAAAACGGCTAACTACCGTCGGTCCGTGCCGGGCGCGAATTGGAGCTGTCGATAAGCGAGAACGCGTGGTGGGGCACCCAGATAGACCGGGTCAAGGGCATCAAGGTCGCGAAGGACTGCGGCTATGATTCGTACTGCATCTTCACGGTCGACCTGACCCCCAAGCTGAAGCGCTCAATGATCGAAGCCCTGAGGGAGACTGGGCTCCCCGTCCTGAACTTCACGGTCGTCGTGACGAGCCTCATCGACCTCAACGCCGACATCCGCAGGATGACGATAGATTGGGCCAAGCAGCAGGTGGACATCGGGTACGAGTTCGGGAGCACCAAGATGATTCTGGTCCCGGGCGAGTACGTGTGGGAGGAACAGGAGGTCCCGCCGAAGGTCCAGTGGGACTGGGCGGTCGAAGGCATGCGTGAGATCGCAGACTATGCCAACGGCCTAGGGATTAGGACCGGGCTGGAATTCGAGACGCCCAAGCACAACATCATCAACTCGGTAGACAGCGTGGTGCGTATGCTCGACGACATCGGACGTCCGTACGTTCAGGCGAACCTCGATTTCGTTCACATGTACGTGGTGGGGGACGGTCCCGACGCGATCCAGAAGGTCAGGGGCAGGCTCCTCAACGTCCACTTCGCTGACTGTAAGGGAAGGAAGCACGCGCACTGGCCTCCCGGGTCGGGCGTCGTGCCACTCATGGATTATCTCTCGGCCCTCAAGGCCATCGGCTATGACGGCGGCATCCAGATGGAACTCGAGTGGTCGCCCGAGCCGGCGAAGATCGTAGAGTGGGTGACGGAGGGATACACTTCGACCGCAAGGATGATGAAGGAACTCGGAATGCGAGACTGAGGAAAGATCTGCTTGAAGGTAGCCGACCTCTACGGGCCGATGGACCTACGGATGGAGGACGTCCCTATCCCCGAACCCGGTCCGGGGGAGGTCCTCGTCAAGATCAAGGCATCCGGCATCTGCGGCTCAGACATCAACAGCTACACCGGGAGGACCTACGAAGGGACATTTCCCTACGTCCCCGGACACGAGTGGTCCGGCGAGGTCGCCAAAGTCGGTGAGTCCGTCGCGACGCTCAAGCCGGGGGACAAGGTCGTCGGTGAGACGGTGGTGGGCTGCGGGGTCTGCGAGAAATGTAAGGCAGGGGTCAACCCGAACTTCTGCAGGAACCCGAGGGTGTATGGCTTCCAGACGAAGGCCCCCGGCGGCTTCGCGGAGTACGTGCTCAGGGACGAGAGCAACCTCTCCAGGCTTCCGGACTCCATGACCCACGACCAGGGGTGCCTCGTGGAGCCCCTGTCGGTCGCCTACCATGCCGTCTGGGGTCTGGCGGGAGGGGTGCAGTCCACCGACACCGTCGTCGTCTTCGGAGCGGGACCCGTTGGCCTGTTCTCCCTTGCTGTCGTCAAGGGCTCGCGGGCGAGAGCGATATCGATAGACCCGATCCCGCTCAGGAGGGAGCTGGCGCTCAAGCTGGGCGCCGACCACGTCGTGGACCCGACGAAGGAGGACGCGACCCAGGCGGTCCTGCGGCTGACGGGTGGCCACGGGGCCGACATCGCACTCGAGGCGTCCGGGAGCGACGACGCGCGATCCCGCGTCTTCGATATAGTAGACACCTCGGGCCGGGTGATACTCGTCGGGCAGACACAGATGAAGAAGATAGCCGTCGAGATGGAAAGGCTCGTCGTCAAGGGTCTCACGGTGAAGGGCGCGCAGGGCAGTCCTGGGATGTTCCCGCGCACGATAGACTTTTTGGAGCACTACCCTGCTGACCTGACGGCGGTGATATCGCATCACTTCCCTCTGACCGAGGCCAGGGCCGCGCTCGACCTCGCGAGCCAGAGGACGGGCAGCGTGAAGGTCGTCCTTACGGACTAGGCCCCGCCTACGAAGACGTGGCGGTCCTTCTTTGTCGTGAGTTCCTCCAGGGATCCCTTCTTGATGACGAACGTCCTCTCCACCTCGTAGGACCCCTTGCCGAACTCGTAGAGGCTGGTCTCCAGACTGATGACCATCCCGGGCTCGAGCGGTATCTCCGTGTCTGTCGTCATGACCTCGTCCTCGATGGTGACAGGCTTCCCATGGCCCATGACAGGGTATTCGCGGGGCTCCAGGCCGATCCCGTGGCCTTGGTAGTCCGGGTCGGGAATCCCCTGCTTCGCGTAGAGCGAACCGAACCTCTTCATGACGTCTGACGGCCTGTCGCCCGGCTGGATCGAGTCGGCCACTTCGGTGATGGTCTCCCAGAGCTGGTCGTACCTTCTTGTCACAACCCTGTCGTTCCCCATGACTATCGTCGTACCCATGTCCCCGAAGTACAGGTTGTAGGTGCAGCCGCTGTCGATTATCGTGTGCTCGCCCTTTCTCAGGGGGTAACCTGGCGCGGAGGAGAGCCAGAGGCCATCGGGAGAGTAGAAGTAGTGGTCGAAGACCGCGCCATCCTTGGCGATCTCTACCATGAACTTTCGGACTAGCTCGTCCATAGCGATACCGACCTTCGCCGCGGCCAGGCTCCTGTAGAGCGCCCTCTCGTTGACCAGCGCGGCCTTTCTGAGCAGCGCAACTTCCGCGTCGGTCTTGACCATACGGATCAGGGAGAAGAGCATGGAACCCTCAAGAAACTCGACACGTGGAAGCGCCCTTTGCAGGGCCTTGAGCGTCTCCGGGCGCATCGAACCGCGTTCTATCGCGACCCTGCCGCTGTTCACTCCCAGTCGCCCGAGCGCCGTGACGAGTGCTTCCAGCGGGCTGGCCTTCTGCCTGCTGACGGCGGCCTTGAAGAAGGAGACGTGCCGAAGACCGCTCCCGCCCATGAACCTTCGGGGCTGCTCCCCGTAGCACTCGAGGTCGATATCCTCGGTCTCGGACGCGAAGAGGGAGGTGTACGAGTCTGCCACTAGGACCGGGTTCCCCTTCTCGCCGAGGATCGCGAAGACCTCCTTCCTGGCGCGGGGCGCTCCCAGCACCAGAACGTTCTCCGTGTACTTCTGGTAGAGCCAGCAGTCGAATCCGGTGAGATACGCGACGTTCGTCGTGGACGAGGCCAGCAGGGCGCGCACGCCCTGTTTTGCCATGAAGTCCCGGGCGCGCGTCGCGTTCGGCGCCATCGAGCTCACTGGAAGACCGGGAGGATGTTCTTCGCCACGTCCTCCATCTCCTTCTTCACGGGTGCGCTGAACAGCACGATCTCGTCAGCGCCTGCCTCGATGTAGCGGTCGAGCCTCTTGATGAGGTCGTCCCAGTTCTTGCAGCTCTCGACGAAGTGGCTGAGCCGCTCGGCCGTGAGCTTCTTCGTGGCCTCCTCGAGGGCGATCGGCGTCTTAATGTCCACCGAGTTCTTCACAAAGGGCGTGAGCTCCCACCTGGCGTCCTTGAGGATCTGCGCATGGCTCTTGAAGGAATAGTCGATGTGCACGAGGAGCCTTCCCTTGCTCTTCTTGGCGTCCTTCTGCCCCTTCCTGAACTGCGGGAGCAGGACGTCCCTTATTCTCTCGGGGTCGTTCCACGGACTGAGGGTGATGAGATGGTCCCCGTATTTCCCGGCGAAGTACCCGGCCTTGGGGCCGACGGCAGAGAAGTAGACGTCGAGGTGCGTCCTCGGCTTGCTGTACAGGTAGTAGAACGAGGATGAGAAGTAGTCTCCCTTGAAAGAGAAGTGCTTCTTCGAGTCCCAGAGCCTGTTCATGAGGGTGATCCCTTCGCAGAGGCGCGCCATCCTTTCCTCCCAGTCGGGCCACCTGTCGTTCCAGAAGCAAGCTTCGTTGACCGCCTCTCCGGACCCGACGCTCACCAGGAACCTGCCGGGGTACATGTTGTCCAGCGTCGCGGAGGCCTGGGCTATGAGCGCTGGATGATAGCGGGCCCCGATGGGCGTCGTGACGAGCGGACCGAGCTCCAGCTTCTTGGTCCTGTCGAGAGCGGACGCCATCACCGACCAGACGAAGTTCGAGCGGTCGCTCGTGTGGTACCAGGGCATGAAGTGGTCGCCGTACCACAAGCGCTTGAAACCGAGTTCCTCTCCGTAGACCGCAGCTTCGACGAACCGCATGGGGTCGTAGTAGTTCTCACCGATATCGAGCGAAACGATTGTCTTCGCCATGGGCGGGGATGACGGGGTAGCGGCTTTAAACAGTCGGCAGGACGGGTTGGCTCAGATTAATAACGGCCGTCTGGGCCCTGTTGCCCCTCGACATGATTCCTTCCTGCAGTACGATAACGTGGGGTGAGATGAAGGCCGAGGCGGAGTTCAAGGAAGCGGTTGCTACGATCAAGAGGACAGGCTTCACCGACGCCGGCATCGAGTTTGCGTGGCTCCCTCCGGCGCTGAAGAAGGACCCCGTGGCAACCGGCAAGATGGTAAAGGCGGCCGGACTTACGGTCTCAGCGGTCGCAATCGATACCTCTCCGTCCATGGCGAAGATCGTCAGGGACCTGAACTCGACGGTGGGGTGGCTCTGTCTCTTCGAGAGGGATATCGATGAGGCCATCGAGAAGACGAAGAAGCTCACTACCGTCACGGGCAAGGCAGGTGTGAACGTTTCCCTGCACCCGCATGTGAAGAGCAACCTCCTCACCACCGAAGACCTCGACAAAGTGATCAGGGCGTGCCAGCCGAACCCTGTCTCGGTCACCGTCGATCCCGCGCACTTCACGGCGCTCGACATCAACATCCCGAGCTTCATCGCCAGGTACAAATCGAAGATCTCGCTGGTGCACATGAAGGACCTCCGGGTCAAGAAACCACAACAGGAGGTCGAGTACAGCGAGGACTTTGTCGACCTCGGGGACGGCGTGGCCGACCTCAGGGGCACCGTGAAGGCGCTGAAGGTGGCGAATTATGGCGGGGCGGTCATGGTGGAGGTAGACTACCCGAAGGAGGCCACCCTCCAGGCCTCGGTCAAGAAGAACTACGACGTGCTGATGTCGCTCCTCCGCTAGCCCTGCGTAGCCGCAAGACCTGGGGGACGGATAAATAGACGCCACGCGCGCTTTTGCGCGATCGTGAATTGGTGAACGACGCACAGGGCGCTCTGGGCAGGCCAGCGCTGAGACTGAGCGGTTTCTTCGACGGTATCCATGTGGACGGCCAGGACGGCCTGCCCGTCTTCAAGTGGTTCCTCAACGGTGAGTGGAGGGATGCCCCCGCAGGCCAGACCCAGGAGGTGGACACGCCGATCGACGGGAGCACCATCGCGAGGGTCTACAGGGGCACGGAGACCGATATGGGCTCGGCGATAGACGCCGCGACGGGAGCCCAGCGCGGTATCAGGAACATCGCGGCGATAGAGAGGATAGAGATATTCAGGGCGGCCGCGGAGAAGATAGGTTCCAGGCGGGCCGATTTCGAGGAGACGCTCGTCCTGGAGGCAGGTAAGACCCGCGGAGATGCGGCCGGCGAGGTGAAGGCCACCATCGAGAGGATGCTGATGACGATGGAGGAGGCCAGGAAGATCTTCGGCGAGTACATACCCGGAGACTGGTCAGAGGACACCCGCGGCAAGGTGGCCCTGGTCGTCCACGAGCCAGTGGGGGTTGTAGGCGCGATCGGTCCGTTCAACTTCCCTCTCTACATCACGGCAGCGAAGATAATCCCTGCCTTACTCTCGGGGAACTCGGTCATAGTCAAGCCGGCGAGCAAGGACCCGCTGAGCCAGCTCCTTTTCGCGCGTGTCCTGGAGGATGCAGGAATGCCCCGCGGGACGATCAACGTCGTCACCGGGCCGGGAAGGATCGCCACGCTCTTGGCCTCGAGCCCCCGGGTCGGTGTCGTGTCATTCACAGGGAGCACCGACGTGGGCAAGCTGCTGAACCAGGCCTCATCTGTGAAACCGCTCCACCTTGAGCTCGGTGGGAAGGGCTTCGCCGTCGTCCTCGACGACGCGGACCTCTCCCTCGCCGCCGAGCGGTGCGTGATGGGGTCGCTGAAGTACTCCGGCCAGAGGTGCGACGCCGTCAGCGCGATCCTGGTGCAGGCGAACGTCGCGGAGAGATTCGTCGCGAACGCCACGGCCGAGGTCGACAAGTGGAGGCTCGGCGACCCAAGGGATGCGAAGACGACGATGGGCCCCGTCATCAACACCGAGGCCGCGGAGAGGATACAGGGACTCGTGGACGACGCCGTGGCCAAGGGTGCGATGCTGATCAGGGGAGGTAAGCACGAGGGAACCTACTTCCAGCCGACGCTCCTGGACGGCGTCAGCCAGGACGCGAAGATCATGTGGGAAGAGACCTTCGGACCCGTCGTGACCATCATGCGAGTCAAGGACGAGACGGACGCGATGGAGGTGGCCTCGCGGTCCCGCTATGGCCTCGACTCCTGCGTCTTCACGAACAGCCTCTACAGGATGTGGCGCGTAGCCAAGGGCATGAGGGCCGGAGGCGTCACTGTCAACGACCTGCCTCGGCACGGGGTCGGCTTCTTCCCATTCGGAGGGGTCAAGGACTCCGGTATGGGCAGGGAGGGCATCGGCTATTCCATAGACGAGATGACCGTGCTGAAGACGATCGTCATCAACATGGAGCCTGCCGGGTTGGGCAAGACGATGCGAACAGCCTAGAAGTACTTCCCGAGCACCTTGTCCAGGTTGGGCGAGGACCTGTAGGTGTAGACCTTGCTCTGGTAGAGGTTCTTCGACTTCTTGAGGTCCGCGAACATCTCGCCGAACTTTATCCCGGCCTCGACGGCGTCGACCACAGGCGCATCCACACGCTTCCTGAGGTAGTCCGCGAGCCCCACAAACCCCGCAGAACCGTTCACTATCACGTCTGCCCTGTCCTCGGTTATGGCCAGCTTCGCCTGCGTGAGTACCCTCTCGTAGATCTTCGCCATCGCGTTCCGTCCCATCATCTCATCAAGGGGGATGTTGGCAGGTCTCACGGAGACGCAAAAGTCCTCGAGATGACGCTCCCTGACCATCCTGTCGATCCAGGCGGCGATCTTGTTGTCATACGTCATTATCGAGAAGTTCTGTCCGAGCACCTGCGCCATCAGCAGGGACGCCTCGCCGATCCCGACCGCCGGGACATCGAGCACCTCCTTCACCCCATACTCCGCGTCCGTCGAGCCGACGCAGCCTATCACGACCGCATCGGCGCCGTCTTTCTGAGCTTTCCGGGCCACCCCGATCATCCCGCTGAACATCATCGGGTGGACGTACCAGTAGGCCATCTCGGCCTCGTCGGGAAGGTCGTTCGGAAGAGCGTAGATCTCGACCTTGGTATCCGCCCTCTTGACACTGTCTATCGTCTCCTTCAGGGACTTGAAGAAGGCCGGATTCGCCTTCTTCTCCGATTCCTTGCCCGGAAAGATAAATGCGAGTTTCATCGTGCGCGTCCCATGCCCGTGGCGATTAAATCCTTTCTCGCTTCGCGCCAGGTTCTGCGTGGTCTCGGGTCGCGCGGGCGTGGACCCGTTATCGAAAAGATTGGGTCGACGGCTGATGCTTATTCGCTCTGTCACGTCCTCGCGTGGGACAGCGGAGCGCCGGTGACGGGTGTCCTCGGTTCCTTCCCGGCGATGCTCTCGATTCGGGCAGTAACAGGCCGCGCGCATCCCGCGCTGCTTCACGTCAGAGGTTCGCCGTGCGATCCGGAAACGGTCCTGTCCGCGCGTGACCGTGGGCGTGTGCTTCGTATTCCCTGTGAGCTTTTCACAGGGTTTCGCTATGGAGTGCGCTACACTCCAAGGGAGAGGATCCCGAAGGCGGCCCAAGGGGCTTGACGGTCATTCAGCGCTGGCCAATGAACCGGAGGCTTACAGGACTTCGCCAACGGTTACGCCTTCTCAGGCTCCTGACCCAACGCGACTCAAGGAAGAAAGACAGAGTGCAGACTCTGTGAGAACCAAGTCATCTCAGGTGCGGGTGTTTCTCTTCCCGTGCCCCTGAACTATCAGGACCGTGTTGGTAACTATTATCTTGCCCACGTCCTTTCTGTCGATCCTGATGCGGATAGCGGGGAACTCCCCGACAGTCCTCCTCTTCGCGCCCTCGACCACGATCCAGCGATTGTTGAACCGGCGCAGACGAACGCCGTTCGAGTCGTACAGCTCCAGGAATCCCATAGGAGCCTTGTTCTCGCTGCGCCCCTCGATGTTTGCCAGATGGTACGCATACAGCAAATAGGCGAATTCTTCCTTGACAGTCTCTTCCACAATGTCGGGGTCCTCCCTGAACCTTATGGTCATGTCATGGGTCTTGACATCGATATCGATGTCCTCGATATCGTCGGGGAAGAACCGTTCTCGGATGTGCCATAGTGGCCTTCCCTCTGCATCCTTCCACTGGTACTGGATTGCGTTCCCGGATTCGATGAAGATATTCCTCACGATGTGGAAGGCGCTGCTCTGGCCGGCGTCGTTGAAGAACTGGACGAACCAGGCCTTCTTCTCAGTGTCGTATCCTATCTCTGCATACTCCCAAAACTTGATCCGCTTGATCATCGGCCTCTCCGGCTGGGGCTTTAGCTTGTCCAATCCGGGCTGGCTCATTACGTTCGACGGTTTGGCAGAGAGTTATAAAAACAAGGACCAGACGCATCCCTGCAAAAATCCCGCACGACCGTTGCTGCGTTTGACGGTTTCACGAAAGATAGATTAGACGCGGCCGACAGCCGTGCGTCATGAGCACGAACCCCAAACCTCTGGCGATAGCCGGCTATGCCGACAGGCTGCGCGCCAGGCCGGGCGACACTCTGAACTTCATGGTGAGCAGCGAGCACCCAAAGTACGACGTCGAGATAGTCAGGCTGATACACGGCGACACCGACAAGATAGGGCCGGGCTTCAAGTCCGAGACGGTCCATCCCAACCTGGGGACCTTTGAGGGTAAGGTCCAGGGATTCCATCATGGTGCCTGCATCACCGTGCCGAACGCCCCTGCGCTCTCGGGACTCTCCAGTTTCACTATACAGTGCTGGGTCTATCCCACTCTCCTTGACCACAAGGAGAGGGCGCTCGTCGCGCAGGGGTCAGACAGGAAGGGTTCGCGCTACGAACTGGCGATAGCGAAGGACGGGACTCTCACCCTCAGGGTCAGGGATGCTGCCGGCAAGTCAGGGGAGGCGAAGAC